>NZ_JBFBAA010000016.1:0-220682 GCF_040682035.1 Actinoplanes sp. NPDC051470 | reverse complement strand
CCGCATAAGTCACCGCTTCAACCAAGACCCATCCCACGCCGCTTCGCGCCGCGGGATGCTGCCGCGTATCTGGTCACGGTCGATTTTCGAGTTAGAGGTTTCGGACAGCGATCGAGACTGCGGCGATCCCGAGGCCACTCCTGTGGGCCGACGCTGGAGCACCAGGCAAGCGATCGCCCCCAACGCGACCGTGCGCCGGACCACGTGACTGGGACGGAGTCTCCCGGACAGCGGCATCGCGCTCTGTCGTGTTCTCAGTGCTGTGGCCTCGATGGGAGGCTCCCCGCGTCACGTTTCACGTGAAACGAGCGGCGTGCCTTCCAAAGCCAACGATCGGCGAACCTCTGAGGCTACAAGTTGGCCGCCGCAACTCAGCAAGAGTCGCGGCGGCCTTGGGTGGCAGGTCCAGCACACTCTGCCGGTTCGACGCGAGGGAATACCAGACCGACTTCAGGGCCGAGGATCGCTAACTCGCCGCCAGACCTCCCAACGAGATGACACGCCCTTTTACGAGCCCTCGTGAAGACTTGACTGCGGCGCGGATACGCGATTCGTCGGGAAAGGGGATCGCTGGCACAAACCACTGGGCGAAGACGCGGCCGGTGCCACGGCAGGCCTCGCGCGGCTCTTGCCCGAACCGTCGCCCCTCCGTCGCCCAGGGCCGGGAGCTGCTCGCCGCGGAGATTGGCGTGAACTCGCGCGGACCTGCTCTGGCTCGGCTTTGGCGTCGATATGGGTCACGCCGCCTCTATGCCGAAGGTGCACTACTACCGCTCGTAAGGCGACCGCCTTCGCCTCGGTCGGTCGCTGCGTTAACCGGCAACCTCGGCCCGCTCGCCGGTCAATCCGAGCTGCCAGTTTGGCGACAACGAGGCCGCCCGATTCGGCGTCGACCGGGAGCAGGCGGGCCAGGCGGATTAGGTCTCACCATGCCACGCCATTTGAGGTCACACCCCGCGAGGTCACCACCAGTCAACGGCCGCTTCTCCAGCGGCCGCCCCTGATCTGTCCGAGCCTGACCTAAGCAATGAGTCGAAGTCACGAAGGAAGCCAAGTCGTGGCGGACGAAATCAGATCTGACCGCCCCTACAACCCAACGGAAAACGAGGTAAATCCGGGTTGAGGTCGATCCAGCCCGGCCGCGGGGCGAAAGCGAAGTGATCTTGGGTTTGAATCACACGGGAGTAGTTCGGCGTCCGACTAGAAATCTCAGGAGAATCAGCCTGGGAGAATTTGTTGAATCTTATAGTTTTAGCCTCGCTCCGCCCCTGGTCAGAGGGTAGGCGGTCGCGCGAGTCGAGACATGAAGAAGGCACGTAATCCACAAGATCACGTGCCTTGCGTTCCCCTCGAGACCGCGGAGGAGAGGTTCAGCTCTCCGGGTTGTCGGAGCCCTCTTCCTCGACGCCGATCATGCCGACGATGCGCTCTAGATCGTCCACCGTCGCGAACTCGATAGTGATCTTGCCCTTGTTCCGTCCTATGTCGACCTTGACCCGCGTGTCGAAGCGGTCGGAGAGGCGTTCGGCCAAGTCGTTCAGGGCGGGGGCGTGAACCTTGGGGCGGCGGGACGGTGCTGCCTTCTTGGCCGGGCTGCCGTCGGCCAGGGCCAGGGACACCAGTTCCTCGGTCGACCGGACGGACAGACCTTCCTCAACGATGCGAAGCGCCAGGGCGTCCTGGGCGTCGCTGTCGTCCAAGCTCAGGAGCGCCCGGGCGTGGCCGGCCGACAGGACGCCGGCTGCGACGCGGCGCTGGACCTTCGCCGGGAGGTTCAGGAGGCGGATGGTGTTCGAGATCTGGGGGCGGCTGCGCCCTATGCGCTTCGCCAGTTCCTCGTGCGTGGCGCCGAACTCCTCCAGCAGCTGCTGGTAGGCGGCCGCCTCTTCCAGAGGGTTGAGGTTGGCGCGGTGGATGTTCTCGAGCAGTGCGTCGCGGAGCATGGCGTCGTCGCGGGTGTCGCGGACGATCGCCGGGATGGTCTCCTTGCCGACCGCTTGGGCGGCACGCCAGCGGCGCTCGCCCATGACCAGTTCGTAGGTGTCGTTGCCGAGGTCGCGGACGACGATCGGCTGCAGGAAGCCGACCTCCTGGATGGAGACCTTCAGTTCCTCGAGTGCGTCCTCGTCGAAGACGTGCCGGGGCTGCTTCGCGTTCGGCTGGATCGACGTGACCGGCAACTCGGCGAACCGGGCGCCCGGCACCGGGGCCAGCTCGCTGGACGGGTCACTCGCCGGCGGCTCGGGTACGGGCTCGGGCTCGGCCGGTGCGGCGAACTGGGTAGGCGCGGGACTCGGCGCCGGGGGAGGACTGGGCTCCTCGGTCGCGACGGCCGCGGCCGGTGCGGTCGGAATCAGAGCGCCCAGGCCCCGGCCGAGGCCTCCCCGTGGACGGTTCTTCATGCGGTGCCTCCGTTACTGACCCCACGCATCGCGATCTCCAGAGCGGCCTCGAAGTAACTGGTGGCACCACGCGAGCCCGGGTCGTACGTCATGACGGACTGGCCGTAGCTCGGCGCCTCCGACACCCGGACGTTGCGCGGGATCACCGCGTGCAGAACCTTGTCGCCGAAGTGGTTCCGTACATCCTGCTCGACCGCGTCCGCCAAACGAGTGCGGCGGTCGTACATCGTCAGCAGGATCGTCGAGACGTCCAGCGTCGGGTTCAGGTGTTGGCGCACCAGGTTGATGTTATTGATCAACTGGTTGAGGCCCTCAAGCGCGTAGTACTCGCACTGAATCGGGATCAGCACTTCCTGAGCGGCGCAGAGTGCGTTCACCGTCAGCAGGCCCAGCGACGGCGGGCAGTCGATGAAGACGTAGTCGAACTTCTCGGGGTGCGCGGAGATGGCCCGGGCGAGGCGGGACTCGCGCGCCACGACGGAGACCAGCTCAATCTCGGCGCCGGCCAGGTCGATGGTGGCGGGCACGCAGAACAGGTTCGGAATGCCCTCGACGGCCTGCGCCACCTCGCTGAGCGGCACGTTGTCGATCAGACAGTCATAGACGTCGGGTACGCCGGCGTGGTGCGGAACGTTGAGTCCGGTGGACGCGTTGCCCTGCGGATCCAGGTCGACCACGAGCACACGGTTGCCATGTAGCGCGAGCGCCACTGCCAGGTTCACCGTCGTCGTGGTCTTGCCGACGCCGCCCTTCTGGTTCGCGACGCAGAGAACCCTCGGATGATCGGGCCGCGGCATCGTGATTTCACCGCTGGGATTGAGGATCTGCACAGCACGCAACGCTTCCATGGCCAGAGGCGGATCGTCCTCATCCCCGCCCGGCGTTTCACGTGAAACATGCTCGTCCGGACGACGGTCACTCTGCTCCATCGGCGGCGCGGTGGTTGCCGCATCGGCCGTTGGCGTAGAGCCAGACACTGGCGCCGACGTTGGTGCCGTCAGCCCACTCCGCGGCTCGGGGGCTGGCGCGTGCGGTTCGTGGCCGTACCCATGGTCGCCGGATTGACCACCACCTTGCCCGCCGGCCTCGTTCCCCGGCGGCGATGACTGCGGTCCGACCGGAGTGCCGTAGACCTGACCGCTGGACCCTTGAGCGCTGGCGTGGCCGGTACCGGTTCGCGGCTGAGACATGCTCGACCCACCGTCGGCATTCCCCTTCAGCGAGAAGCCGATGGTGGCCGATGTCGACCTACCCCAAGATTCCCCGGCGTACGGAGAAGCGGACGCTGAGTTATCTACACCAGCGAACGAGGTGGTTTCACGTGAAACACCGTGTCCGTTCGGTGAAAAACCGTCGAGGCCACTGCCGTACTCATGCACCGTCTTGTCCCTGCCTGCTTGGAATGGGTCGGCACCGCGAGTGCCCACCTCGGCACCGTCGGGCGACGCAAGAGGTGGGGCAAGAGGCGGTGCACCGGGTGCGCCCGCCAACCGGTCCACACTATCGACGCGCGGCCAGCCTACGGCTGCCGGGCGGTGCGTGCCACGCCTGTCCGCCTGATAGGGCGACGTGCCACGAGCCACATTCGTCACTGAAGCGCTGTGAGTGTGACCGGCCGAGTAAGTGTCGTCGGATCGCGTTGACACATCGACCGAGTGATGCATGGGAAGAGTCTGAGCCGGCGCCGCTGACGCCGAGGTTGACCAGGCTAGATCCGAACCATCGTCGCCAGCAAGACCCAAATCCGGACCTGTGGAAAACTGACGGATCCCTTGCAGGACGGGGAATACGCCGGCCTCGGCGGCCCCGCCGGCCAGGTGCGGCGGCCGCGGTGTGTTGTCGGTCTCAAAAACCATGCAGCCGGGTACGAGCGCCAGCCGCGCACCGAAAACCGGCCCAGGTCGAGCGGGCCATCCCGTGTCCGAAAAGGCCCGCCGCGCCCGCCGAGGCCGCGGCGACAACCGCGAACGCCGCGACGCAGCCAGCGAGGCAGGCGACACGTCAGCCGATCCAGGCGCCGCCGCCGGAGTAGGCGACTCGGGCAAGCCAGGCGACGCGTCGGACGGCCTGGTCGACGCCGGCGACGAGATACGCGACCCCGGCAAGCCAGGCGAGGACACCGACTCTGAGACCGGTGAGGACACCGACTCTGGGGAGAAGACCGACGCCGTGGGCGAGGCCGATGCCGATGCCGCGAGCGGAAGTCCAACAGAGGGGGCGAGCGACGGGGACGGCTCTGGTGGTAAGGCCGCCGTCGATGCAGACGACCCAGCCGGCAACGCGGTCCGCGAAGGCAACGCGGCCAACATGGCCGACGCAACTGACAACGCAGGCAACGCCGACTCTAAAGAATCGACAGTGGCAGGGCGCCGCTCACCGGGCGCGACCCCACTCACCCGCCAAGGCGAAGAGCGCAGCCCAGGCGTCGGCGAGAAAGCAGCAGAGGGATTGGCATTCGGCGAGGACGCCAAGGGGCGAGGACGCCGCGGCGACGGCCGAGGCGAGTTCAACGGTCGCGGCAGGTTCGATGTCCGCGGCGAGCTCGATAGACGCGGCGAGTTCGACCGGGCCGCCGGCCCGCGTACCGCCCAAAGGTCGACCCCCACGGCCGGATCAGCGCTAACGGCACCAAGCCAATGCTCTGGCTGAGGAACCCAGAAAGACGAGCCCACCTCAAGAGGAGGCGAAGGCGAACCCGAGGACGAGGGCGAAGGCGAAGGCAAAGACGAGATCGGCGACGAACCCGGCGGAGACGACCGATGCGAGGCAAGGCCATCACCCACGGAGGCTCCAGAATCCGAGATGGCCGAACCCGCCGAGGAAGCCGGCGGCAGAAAGGCTGAGGAAGGCGGCAGGGGAGGGGCCGACGACGAAAACCCAGGCGAGGCCCCCGAAGGTGACGGATCGGAAGAAGGCGACGGGCGTGCGGCCGACCCCGGCAATCGCCCCACTCGCCTGCGTGCGTCGCGCCTGCCGCCACCCATCCGTACCTATCCCTTTCGCGATCTCCTTCGCCCCGACCCCGACGACCGTGACGACCGGGAGGGCCCCACAGCCCGCTCCCGAACTACCTCCACCACAGTCGTAGGCGGCTCGATCACCCCGACCCCGCACCGCAGAACCACCGGCGCCGACCCGCCGAGCCGAGCGACCTCCGCCGCGTGCGAGGTGGCCTCCTCAGCCGCCGTCGACCCCTTCAACGCCAGCACCCGGCCACCAACGGCGGCCAACGGCAGGCACCACCGAACCAGCCGGTCCAGTGGCGCCACCGCCCGCGCGGTGACCACGTCGGCGGGGTCCAGCCGGACCTCTTCCGCCCGGCCCCGGACGACCGTGACGGTCGAGGTGAGGCCGAGGTGGGTCACCGCCTCGGACAGGAAGGCGGTTCGTCGTGCCAGTGGTTCGACCAGGGTGATGCGCAGATCGGGCCGAACCACTGCGAGCACGATACCGGGCAAACCGGCACCAGAGCCCACGTCAACCACCGAAGCGCCGATACCTATCTTTTCGGACATCACGGCGCAGTTGTCGAGGTGGCGCTCCCAGATGCGCGGAGCCTCGCGTGGGCCGATCAGTCCCCGTGTCACGCCTTCCGTCACCAGCAAGGAGGCGTACTCAACGGCCAGCGGGAGCCGCGAGCCGAAGATCGAGGAAGACGAAGGCCCGGGCGAAACGACGCCCGGGCCAAGGTCATCCCCGCTGAGAAGCGGGTCACTCATCAGTCCACCGCACTCACGACAATCCGCCGGTTGGGCTCGACGCCCTCCGACTCGCTCTCCACGCCCGGGATCGCGTTGACGACGTCGTGGACGCACTTGCGCTCGAACGCCGACATCGGCTCCAGGCGCACGGCGTCACCGTGCTCCTTCACCTTCTCGACGGCGTTGCGGGCGACGGCGGCCAGCTCCTTGCGCCGGTTGGCGCGGTAGCCGCCGATGTCGAGCAACAGCCGGCTCGGCGTGCCGGTCGCCCGGAAGATCGCCAGGCGGGTCAGCTCCTGCATCGCTTCCAGCGTGGCGCCGCGCTGGCCGACCAGGGCCTGCAAGCGACCGCCCACGACCTCGACCATCGGACGGCCGGCCGACACCAGCTCGTCGATGTCGCCGTCGTAGTCCAGGATGTCCAGCAGTCCTTCGACGTAGTCGGCAGCGATCTCGCTCTGCCGGAACAGCTCGCTGTCGGAAGCCACGCTCTCCGACTTCTTGGTCTCCTCGGGTGCGGCCTCCGGGGAGTCGGTCTCCGCCGCTTCGGAGACCGATGAATCGGGAGTGCTGGTGTCGGTCACGGTGTCATCTCCGTACTAATCGGTCCGGACCTGGTTCGGTCCGCTGTTCCCACGCCGTAGGAGCCGGGCATGGGGAGGTTTGCGTGGGTCAGCTCCGCGGCTTGTTCGCCGGTCGGGCGCCCTTCTTGGGAACTGTCGGCTTGGCCCCTGGCTTAGGCGCGCGCGATTTCGCGTCGACAACCGGGCTCTGCGGCTCGGGCTCGGTGGGCTTGTTGCGACCGAAGAGACCTCCGCCGGTACGCGCCGGCTGCACCGGACCGCTCGCCTTGTTGCCGTTCTTCTTGGCCGGCGGGCCAGTCTTGGCCGGGCCGGCCTTGCTGCCCGAGTCCGACTTGTTCATCTGTGGCGGCGGGAACTTCCGCAGCACCCACTGCTGCTGACCCAGCGTGAAGAGGTTGTTCGTCACCCAGTAGATGACCACACCGATGGGGAACAGCGAGCCGGAAACCAGAAGCGACAGCGGGATGCCGTACAGCATCAGGCGCTGGATCATCTTCTGCTGCGGGTCTTCGGCCCAGCCGGTCTTGAGGATCATCTGACGGCTGGTGAGGTACGTCGTGGCCATCATGATCAGGACCAGGATGGCGGCGACGACCTTCACGGTCGTGGTGTTGTTGGTGCCGAGGGCGTTCAACTCGGCCGGGGTCGACCCGAACTTGGCGGGCAGCGGCACCGTGAACAGGGCCGCGTGCGTCGCGCTCTCGAACTGCTCGACGGTCCATCCGTACAGCGTCTTGCCCTGGTTCTCGGGCGACAGCCGCCGCAGCACGTGGAAGAGGCCCAGGAAGACCGGCACCTGCAAGAACATTGGAAGGCAACCCATCAGCGGATTGGCCTTCTCCGTCTTGTAGAGCTCCATCATTTCTTTCTGGAGCGTCTCCCGGTCGCCCTTGTGCTTCGCCTGAAGCTCCTTGACCTTGGGCTGGAGAGCCTGCATCGCCCGCTGGGACTTGATCTGCTTCACGAAGACCGGGAACAGCACGACGCGGAGCGTGACCACGAGGAAAATGATCGAGAGGATCCACGCCCAGTTGGTACCCAGGACAGGACCGTCGGGCACGATGAATGACCACAGAGCGTGCCATTTCAGGAGGATCCACGAGATGGCGTAGTAGATCCAGTCGAGACTCAATTCATGCTCCAGTCACATCGGCCGGTCGGTGACGGATGGGTTCGGGCACCGGGTCGTACCCGCCGGGGTGGAACGGATGACAGCGCAGGATCCGCCAGACCGCCAGCGCCGTGCCCCTCAGAACGCCGTGCCGCTCCAGTGCTTCGAGGGCATAAGCGCTGCACGAGGGGTAGAACCGACAGCGGGCCGGCAGAGCCGGGCTCAGGTATCGACGGTACGCGACGATCGGCCAGGCGAGCAGTCGGGCAGGCCCGGTCATCGCCGCCGCCGCGCGGTCCGGGCCGCGGTGAGCGCGGCGTCGAGGTCGGTGCCGAGCGTCTCGGCGGTCGCGGTCGCCGCCGCGGGCAGGGCGCGCACCACGAGCGTCGCGCCGGCCGGGAGGTCGGCCAGCCTCGGGCGTACGAGATGACGCAGCCGCCGCCGCACCCGGTTCCGCACCACCGCGTTCCCGACCGCCTTGGACACGACAAAGCCGGCGCGTGCCGCGGGGGCGAGCGCCGGCTCATCGATCTGAAGGTGGACGACCAGGGTGCCGCGGCCGACTCGGCGGCCACCACGAAACGCTGCGGTGAAGTCGCTGCTCTTCCGCAGTCGCTGCGCTGCGGCCAGCACGGCTACCTGGGCATTCCCGGGCGGGCGAGCTGTCGGCTAGGCCGACAGCTTGCCGCGGCCCTTGGAACGGCGGTTGGCGAGGATCGCGCGGCCGGCCCGGGTGCGCATGCGCAGCCGGAAGCCGTGGGTCTTCGCACGACGGCGGTTGTTCGGCTGGAAGGTGCGCTTGCTCACGTCAGGACTCCGAATCCGTGCACTACAAAGACAAGGGGCATCGCTGCCAGACGACCACTCTAGCAGGGGTGCGGCAAGGCAACCGCCCGACCCTACGCAGGCTGCGGGTGGTGGTCAACGATACCGGCCGTGGCACGCCGCGGATGATCTCCAGGTCGATCTTAGGACGGCACAGATGCACGTCTTTCTGCGCCGGAAGTGAATCTCCGCCTGCCCGGACGCACAGCAGGGTGGGACGCCGGTTGAAGCGGCGGTGGCAGCGCTGTTAGCGTGCCCGTTTGCTGGTCTCCGGCGTCGGGAGCCGAGCGGCTCGGTCCGGGGGCGGAACCGGGCGGTGCGGTGAATCGTTCGGCACGGTGAGCCTGTCAACCCGCGCCAGCGCAGGCTCCAGGGGTGAGCGACTGCCGACGCGCCCACAGCTTGTGGATAACCTGTGGATAGCCGGTGGACGAGAGTTGGGGGATTCGGTCGAGGCAGGGACGGACGGCCGGACAATGCCGCCGGGGGTCGGTGGTGATGGGGGTGGCGCGGCGGTGGCCGATTCAGGCGACCTGAGCGGGGTGTGGGACGCGGCGGTGGCCGAGCTCGCTGACGAGATCGTGTCGGCGCAGCAGCGGGCGTACCTTCGCCTCACTCGCCTGCGGGCGATAGTGGAAGACACCGCTCTACTCTCTGTGCCCGACGCGTTCACCCGTGACGTGATCGAGTCCCGGCTGCGGCCGGCCATCACCGACGCGCTGTCGCGCCGGCTGGGCCGTGCGATACAGGTCGCTGTCACGGTCCGCCCGCCCGAGGACGGCACCGGTATGCCCGGCACCGTCTACGGAACGCCGCCGCCGGTCCAGCCGCCGCCACCGCCGGCTCATTACGCCGAGCCGACCGGTTCGGCCCAGCATTCGTCGCATTCCCAGCCGTACTCGAGGTCTGTTCCGACCGCCCGCGAAGCGCAAGAACCACTCTTCCGGACCGACCCGCCGGTGCCGGTCCTGGCGCCGCAGCCGCCCGCCGCCCTGCCGGCCGCGGCCGTCGAGAAGAAGCTGCCCAACGACACGAGCCGGCGGATGGCGACCGAGCAGGCACAGCTGCGCGACAACCTCGGCTACGTGGACGACCGCCGCGACGACACCTTGCGCATGACGCAGGGCGGCGACTCCGGCCCGATGCGCAACACGTCCGGCGCCGACCGCCGCCCCGGTGGCAACGACGGCAACCGGCTCAACCCGAAGTACATGTTCGAGACGTTCGTCATCGGTTCGTCGAACCGTTTCGCCCACGCCGCCTCCGTCGCGGTCGCCGAGTCGCCCGCGAAGGCGTACAACCCGCTGTTCATCTACGGCAGCTCCGGGCTGGGTAAGACCCACCTGCTGCACGCGATCGGCCACTACGCGACGACGCTGGGTCACGCGCGCTCGGTCCGCTACGTGTCCACAGAGGAATTCACCAACGACTTCATCAACAGCCTGCGCGACGACAAGACGCAGGCCTTCCAGCGGCGCTACCGCGACGTTGACATCCTGCTGATCGACGACATCCAGTTCCTGGAGAACCGCGAGCGCACCCAGGAAGAGTTCTTCCACACGTTCAACACGCTGCACAACGCGAACAAGCAGATCGTGATCAGCTCGGACCGCTCCCCGCGCCAGCTGGCCACCCTCGAGGACCGCATGCGCACCCGCTTCGAGTGGGGCCTGCTCGCCGACATCCAGCCGCCCGACCTCGAGACCCGCATCGCGATCTTGCAGAAGAAGGCCGCGCAGGAGCGCATGTTCGCTCCCGACGACGTGCTCGAGTTCATCGCGTCACGCGTCTCGAACTCCATCCGCGAACTCGAGGGCGCCCTCATCCGGGTGACCGCGTTCGCCAGCCTGACCCGCAGCTCGGTGCAGCTCAGCCTGGCCGAGGAGGTCCTGCGCGACTTCATGCCGGACGGCGCCGGCCCCGAGATCACCGCCGACCAGATCATGGTCTCCACCGCCGACTACTTCGGCGTCAGCCTCGAGGACCTGCGCGGCCACTCCCGCAGCCGCGTCCTGGTCAACGCCCGCCAGGTCGCCATGTACCTCTGCCGCGAACTGACCGACCTCTCCCTCCCCCGAATCGGCCAGGCCTTCGGCGGCCGCGACCACACCACGGTCATGCACGCCGACCGCAAGATCCGCCAACACATGGCCGAGCGCCGCTCGCTCTACAACCAGATCGCCGAGCTGACCAACAGGATCAAACAAAACACCTGATGGGTACGCCCGACTGAGAAGTCCCGCCCTCTCGGCGGCCTCACTGCAACTCCAGACCGTCCCCCGCCATCCGGCCCGGCGGTTGCGACGTCGGTTGCGGCAGTCGGCCCGGTCCGGGCTAATTCAGGAGCACCATGCCGGCGGGGCTGCCACTCACCCTGGTTGCCGCAGGTCGCGCGAATCCCCTCGATGCAGCATGCGGGACTACCGCTCTGCCCTACCACCATCAAGCCGGGTGGTAGGCCAAGACGGCATCGGAAGCCCGAATTGCGCGCCCAGCTACCACCCCACGAAGCGTGGTAGCGCAAGCCAGCTCAACCTCGACCCGGCGGCAACCAGGGTGAGTGGGCAGCCCCGGCGGCATGGTGCTCCTGAAGTAACCGCAACCACGCAACGCGCCGCGCCCGGCGGCAACCAGGGTGAGCGGGCAGCCCGCCGGCATGGTGCTCTCCGAAGTAACCCGGACCCAGCACCCCAGCGCACCCGCGGCATCCACAGCGCCCCAAGCGTCGGCCGCGGCCAACCCCTCACCGCCCGGACGCCGGGAAACGGCCCCGCACCCAGGCCGCCGAGAGGTCAGAACGGCGCCCGTACCAAGAAGGCCGGAAGCAAAACAGCCGTGGCCCCGCCAGGCCACGACCGTGAACCGACTTTGCCCTGGTGAACGTGCCATTGTTATCCACCGTTCGTCCCCAGGGGTTTGTCCCCAGCGGTGGATAACTCCCGCACGAGTTACCCACAGATGTGGACAACTCCTGGGGAAATCGATGTGGACAAGCACTCAGCGTCACATCTTTGTCCACCGCCTGTGGACGGCTGTGGATTTCCTGTTGAAGGTTCTGGGGACGACGAGCCGGTAGCGTCCCGGCGTTATCCCCAGGCCTGGGCACAAACCCGGTGGATATCCGGTGGATAGCCGGTGGACAACGGTGGACAACCGCCGCCGCGGCGGGGACTGTGGACGCGGACCCGGGTTTATACCCCGGTTACCCACAGGCAACACACCGGTGGATAACCTTCTGACCAGCGCAAACGGGAGTTCTCCACAGTGTGCACAGGACCGATGGTTATGACGAGTTATCTCTTCTAAGAAAACAAAAACCAATCACCGGCGTTGGGCTGGGTGTGGACAAGCCGCTTTGCGAGGAGAAGGGCTTCCCAGCACCGAGGCCGGTCGAGCGGTGCCATAGAGTTCTGGTTCCATCCCGAAGTAGCAGGCCCCCAAGTAGCAGCCCCTAGTAGCAGCCAGACAGCAGACGTACGCGTACGAGGAAGTCGCGGAGGACAGCATGAAGTTCCGGGTGGAGCGAGACGCACTCGCCGACGCTGTGGCGTGGACGGCCAAGAGCCTGCCCAGCCGCCCGTCGGTGCCGGTCCTCGCCGGCGTCATGCTGCGAGCCGAAGAGGGCCGGCTGCACGTCTCCGGCTTCGACTACGAGGTCTCCAGCCAGGTCAGCGTCGAGGTGCAGGCCGACGCCGAGGGCGCCGCACTGGTCTCCGGCCGGCTGCTCGCCGAGATCACCAAGGCCCTGCCGGCCAAGCCGGTCGACATCGCCGCGGTCGGCGCCCACCTGGAGCTGGTCTGCGGGAGCGCCCGGTTCACGTTGCCGACGATGCCCGTCGAGGACTACCCGACGCTGCCCGACATGCCGTCCAGCGCGGGCACGGTCGACGCGTCGTCCTTCGCCGCCGCGGTCCAGCAGGTGGCGATCGCCGCGGGGCGTGACGAGACCCTGCCGATGATGACCGGTGTCCGGGTGGAGCTGAACGGCCGCAATCTGGCGATGCTGGCCACCGACCGTTACCGGCTGGCCATGCGCGAGATGGAGTGGAACCCGGACGACCCCGAGATCAGCCTGAACGCCCTGGTCCCGGCGAAGACGCTGAACGACACGGCCAAGACGCTGGGCACCGTGGGCGGCGACGTGACGATCGCCCTGGCCCAGGGCAGCGCCGGCGAGGGCATGATCGGCTTCGCGGGCGGCACCCGGCGCACCACCAGCCGGCTGCTTGACGGCGCCAACTACCCGCCGGTGCGCTCGCTCTTCCCGGCCAGCCACAATGCCGAGGCCCGGGTCTCCGTGGCCTCGCTGATCGAGGTGGTCCGCCGGGTGGCCCTGGTGGCCGAGCGGACCACCCCGGTGCTGCTGAGCTTCGGTGAGGACGGCCTGGTTGTCGAGGCCGGTGGTACGGAAGAGGCGCGGGCCAGCGAGGCGATGGACGCCACCTTCACCGGCGAGCCGCTGACCATCGGGTTCAACCCGCAATACCTCATCGACGGCCTGCAGAACCTGGGTTCGCCGACGGCCCAGCTCGCGTTTGTCGACGCGTTCAAGCCGGCTGTGCTCTCGCCGGCCTCCGACGACGGGGAAATCGTGCCGGGTTACCGCTATCTGATCATGCCGATCCGGGTAACCCGCTGATACTTGGGCTGAGAGAACCACACATCTAGGGGGACACCATGCAGCTCGGCCTTGTCGGTCTCGGCCGAATGGGTGGCAACATGCGGGAGCGGATTCGGGAGGCGGGGCACGAGGTCGTCGGGTACGACCGCAACCCCGACATCGCCGACGTCGCCAGTCTCGCCGAACTGGTCGAGAAGCTTCAGGCGCCGCGGGTGGTCTGGACCATGGTCCCGGCCGGGGCGATCACCGAGGGCACCATCGACCAGCTCGCCGACCTGCTGTCGCCGGGTGACCTGATCATCGACGGCGGCAACTCCAAGTTCACCGACGACAAGCCCCGGGCCGAGCGGCTGGCGCCGAAGGGCATCCACTACATGGACGCCGGCGTCTCCGGCGGCGTCTGGGGACACAAGAACGGCTACGCCCTGATGGTCGGGGGCGAGGCGTCGAGCGTCGAGATGGCGATGCCGATCTTCGAGGCGCTCAAGCCGGCCGGCCCGTACGGTTTTGTGCACGCCGGCCCGACCGGGGCCGGTCACTACGCCAAGATGGTCCACAACGGCATCGAGTACGGCATGATGCAGGCCTTCGCCGAGGGCTACGAGCTGCTGGCGGCGTCGGAGTACGTCGACGACGTCCCCGGCATCATCAAGAGCTGGCGCGAGGGCAGCGTGGTCAAGTCCTGGCTGCTCGACCTGTTCGACCTGGCGCTCGACGGTGACCCCAAGCTGGCCCAGCTCAAGGGCTATGCCGAAGACACCGGCGAGGGCCGCTGGACGGTCGACGAGGCGGTCCGCCTGGCCGTCCCGCTGCATGTCATCGCGTCGTCGTTGTTCGCCCGCTTCGAGTCCCGTCAGCCCGATTCGCCCGCGATGAAGGCCGTCGCCGCGCTGCGCCAGCAGTTCGGTGGTCACGCGGTCGTCAGCTGACGGCGCGTCACAGGTATGCACGTTCGCCGGGTCGAGCTCACCGATTTCCGCAGCTACGAGCGGGTGGCGCTTGAGCTCGAACCCGGCGTGACCGTGCTGGTCGGCCCGAACGGGGTCGGCAAGACCAACCTGGTCGAGGCCCTGGGTTACGTGGCCACCCTGGACAGTCACCGGGTCGCCACCGATGCTCCGCTGGTCCGGGCGGGCGCCGCCGCGGCCGTGATCCGGTGCGCGATCGTCCATGACGGACGCGAGCTGCTGGTCGAGCTGGAAATCGTGCCAGGCAAGGCAAATCGGGCAAGACTCAACCGTTCTCCGGTACGCCGGGCGCGTGAGGTTCTGGGCGCGCTGCGGATGGTGCTGTTCGCCCCGGAAGACCTGGAACTGATCCGCGGCGACCCGTCCGAGCGCCGCCGCTACCTCGACGACCTGCTGGTGGCCCGCCAGCCGCGCTACGCCGGCGTCCGGGCCGACTACGACCGGGTGATCAAACAGCGCAACGCCCTGCTCCGGACGGCCTACCTGACCCGCAAGGTGGGCGGCTCGAAGGGCCAGGATCTGTCCACCCTCGCGGTCTGGGACCACCACCTGGCCCAGCACGGCGCCGAGTTGCTGGCCGGCCGGATCGAGCTGGTCACGGCGTTGTCGCCGCATGTCACGAAGGCGTACGACGCGGTCGCCGCGGGCCGGGCGGCGGCCTCCATCGCGTACGCGTCGAAGCTGGGTGAGGGGTTGTCGCCGGACCGCGCGGCGCTCGAGGAGGCGCTGCTGGCCTCGCTCGCCGAGCGGCGGACGGCCGAGATCGAACGCGGGACCACGCTGGTCGGCCCGCACCGCGACGATCTCACGCTGGCGCTGGGCGAGCTGCCGGCCAAGGGGTACGCCAGCCACGGCGAGTCGTGGTCGTTCGCGCTGGCCCTCCGGCTGGCCGCCTACGACCTGCTGCGGGCCGACGGCATCGAGCCGGTGCTGGTCCTCGACGACGTCTTCGCCGAGTTGGACGGTGGCCGGCGTGATCGGCTGGCCGCCCTGGTGTCGGATGCGGCACAGTTGATCGTCACGTGCGCGGTGCCGGAAGACGTACCGACCGCTCTGTCCGGCGCCCGCTTCGAGATCGCACCCGGGACGGTGACGCATGTCTGACCAGCCCCAGGAGCCGGAGGAGCCGAAGAAGGGCCCCGAGCTGGCCCGTGCCGTCATCGAGGCGGCGTTCGCCAAGCGGCGGGCCGCGCCGAAGAAGCAACGCCGGTACGGCGCGGCCGACCCGGAGCGGCGGCTGCGCGGCTACTCCGGTCCCGGGCCCGACCCGCGCGATCCCCAGCCCTTCGGCGCCATGCTCGACCGGCTGATGCGCCAGCGCGGGTGGGAGAAGCCGAAGGCCGAGGCGACCGTCTTCGGCGCCTGGGAGAAGGTCGTCGGCGAGGACATCGCCAAGCACTGCCGGCCGATCAAGCTGGACGACGGCGTGCTGACCGTGGAGGCCGAGTCGACGGCCTGGGCCACCCAGTTGCGGATGCTGGCCGGGAAGCTGCTCAAGAGCATCGCCGCCGAGGTCGGCCACAACATCGTGACCAGGATGAACATCCACGGTCCGACCGCGCCGTCGTGGTCCAAGGGCCCGCGGCGGGTGCAGGGCCGGGGCCCCCGCGACACCTACGGCTAGGCCGCCCGGAGCCGGGGCGGGAGGACAGCCGGGCTCAGTAGTCGGCGAAGACCGCGAAGCCCCGCTCGGCGCAGCGACGGTAGAAGCCGGCCAGAACGACCAGTTCGGTGCGGGCGAACGTCCAGTGCGGCGCGTTGCCCGACTCGTCGCGCATCGCCTCGAGCCGCGAGTCGAGCCAGCGCATCTGCTGCTCGGCCAGCCGTCCGGCCGAGATCGCCGCCCGCATCACCGCGGCCACGCTGTCGAACGTGACCAGGTCGCCGTAGTCGTGGTGACCCTCCACGAACCGTTCCAGCCCGCCGGCGATCCAGGCGCAGCCGTCCGGGTCGATCACCGGGTCTTCATCCTCGGCGGCGGCCTCAGTGGCGTACAACACACCTTGCAGTCCGAGCAGAAGATCCACCAGTTCGGTGTACGCCGTGGCGCGCACCGTGCCGGTCTTGGCGATGTGCAGCGCCAGGGCGCCGGTGGGCGCCGCGATCTCGGGCCGGTCGGCGATCTCGCCGAAGTCGACGAAGTCGGCGGGCGCGACCGGGTCGTAGTACTGGTTCGTACGCGGCCAGTGGACCGCGACGTTGTCCAGGCCCTTGTCCAGCGCCATCAGGCCCACCTCTCCAACCGTGGCCGTGGTTCCATCGCGGCGAAGATTAAAGCACCGCCGTGTGGCGTCGTGAGGCAGTGTCGCAGCGCGTGGCCGCCGGGCCCGGCAGGCGCGCGCGGGGGATCCCGTCCGTATCATTCGCCGTCGCGATGTGGTCGCGGCCCGTGTGGGGGGACGCGTGGGAGGCAGGGTCGACGGCGCTACGGCAATCTGAGGCACCCGGACGGGGTGCCGAACCCTCTATATCTCGCCTCGGCGGAGTAGAATTCCAGGAGACCGGGATACCGCCCCGCGAGTCGTCGCTGAGAGTTGTCTGACGTCACGCTACGCGGTTTTCCAGCCGATCACGATCCGCGGGTGAACCGCGGCGACCGGCGCGTTCGGTTCCACCGGTGGTCCGCCTCATCCTCGCGGGTTGTCGTCGGTGGCGCCTGCGCGTGGTTCGCCGGGGCCCCGCCAACCACGTGTCGGGGCCGTCGAGGCCGCGGCGCGAGAAAGTGGCCGAGGGTGGCAGAGAACAAGCAGGAGTACGGCGCGGATTCGATCACCGTGCTCGAGGGGCTCGAGGCGGTCCGTAAGCGTCCCGGCATGTACATCGGATCCACCGGCGAGCGCGGCCTTCACCACCTCGTCCAGGAGGTTGTGGACAACGCCGTGGACGAGGCCATGGCCGGGTTCTGCGACACGATCGACGTGGTGCTGATGGCCGACGGCGGTGTCTCGGTCACCGACAACGGCCGTGGCTTCCCGGTCGACCTCCACCCGAAGCTGAAGAAGCCCGGCGTCGAGGTCGCCCTGACCGTCCTGCACGCCGGCGGCAAGTTCGAGGGCATGGCCTACAAGGTCTCCGGCGGTCTGCACGGCGTCGGCGTCTCGGTCGTGAACGCGCTGTCCACCAGGATGTTCGTCGAGATCCACAAGTCCGGCAACGTCTACCGGCAGCACTACAACGCGTCGAAGCCCGGCCCGCTGGAGAAGGGCGAGGAGACCTCGAAGACCGGCTCCACCGTCCAGTTCTGGCCCGACCCGACGATCTTCGAGACCGTCGAGTTCGACTTCCAGACCATCTACCGGCGCCTGCAGGAGATGGCCTTCCTCAACCGGGGCCTGGCCATCAACCTGATCGACAAGCGGCCCGACCAGGTCGACGACGACGGCAAGCCGCGTCAGGTCAACTTCAAGTACGACGACGGCATCGCCGACTTCGTCCGGCACCTGAACGCCACCAAGAGCGCCATCCACAAGACGGTGATCGAGTTCATCTCGGAGGACGAGGCCGCCGGCATGGCGGTCGAGGTCGCCATGCAGTGGAACGAGTCGTACGGCGAGTCGGTCTACACCTTCGCCAACACGATCAACACGCACGAGGGCGGGACACACGAGGAGGGCTTCCGGGCCGCGCTGACCAGCCTGATCAACCGCTACGGGGCCGAGAAGAAGTTCCTCAAGGGCGACGAGAAGCTCTCCGGCGAAGACGTGCGTGAGGGTCTGGCCGCGATCATCTCGGTCAAGCTGACCAACCCGCAGTTCGAGGGTCAGACCAAGACGAAGCTCGGCAACACCGACATGAAGGGCTTCGTCCAGAAGGTCGTCAACGACCAGCTGGCCGACTGGCTGGAGCGCAACCCGGCCGACGCCAAGACGATCATCACCAAGGCGTCCCAGGCGTCCCGCGCCCGGATCGCCGCCCAGCAGGCCCGCAAGCTGGCCCGGCGCAAGTCGCTGCTGGAGTCCGGCTCGATGCCCGGCAAGCTGGCCGACTGCCAGTCGACCGACCCGACGGTGTCCGAGCTGTTCATCGTCGAGGGCGACTCGGCCGGCGGCTCGGCCAAGCAGGGCCGCAACAGCCAGATCCAGGCGATCCTGCCGATCCGCGGCAAGATCCTCAACGTGGAGAAGGCCCGGATCGACCGGGTGCTGAAGAACAACGAGGTCCAGGCGCTGATCACCGCCCTGGGCACCGGCATCCACGAAGAGTTCGACATCGCCAAGCTGCGCTACCACAAAGTGGTGCTGATGGCCGACGCGGATGTCGACGGCCAGCACATCCAGACGCTGCTGCTGACCCTGCTGTTCCGCTTCATGCGGCCGCTGGTCGAGGTCGGCCACGTCTACCTGGCGGCGCCGCCGCTGTACAAGATCAAGTGGAACGCCAAGGGCGACGACGCGCAGTACGCGTACTCGGACCGGGAGCGGGACGGCCTGATCGCGCTGCGCCAGCAGAAGAAGGCCAACGCCAAGCCGAACGACATCCAGCGGTTCAAGGGTCTGGGCGAGATGAACTTCCACGAGCTGTGGGACACCACGATGGACCCGTCGACCCGGACGCTACGCCAGGTGACGCTGGACGACGCGGCGACCGCCGACGAGCTGTTCAGCGTCCTGATGGGCGAAGACGTCGAGGCCCGGCGTTCGTTCATCCAGCGCAACGCCAAAGACGTGCGATTCCTGGACATCTGACATGCGTGAGCGGTGCCGAAACCGGTACCGCTCACCCAGGGTTATGCACAGCTTTGGCGCCAATCCACAGTGTTATCCACAGCGATATGCGTAGTCCAGACCTTAATGTCTGGTTTTACCTTCAGTAAGGGTTAACAGTGACAGACACTCCCGAGACCCCGGACGCCGCCGCCGAACAGCCCCAGGCCGAAACCGGCGCCAACCTGGCGCAGCGGGTCGAGCCGGTCGGGCTCGAGGTCGAGATGCAGCGGTCGTACCTCGACTACGCGATGAGCGTCATCGTGGGTCGCGCGCTGCCCGACGTCCGCGACGGTCTCAAGCCCGTGCACCGCAAGATCCTGTACGCGATGTACGACGCCGGCTTCCGGCCGGACCGCGGGTACGTGAAGTGTGCGCGCGTGGTCGGCGACGTGATGGGCAACTACCACCCGCACGGCGACTCGTCGATCTACGACGCCCTGGTCCGGATGGGCCAGCCGTGGTCGCTGCGCTACCCGCTGATCGACGGCAACGGCAACTTCGGCTCGGCCGGTAACGACCCGCCGGCCGCCATGCGGTACACCGAGTCGAAGCTCGCTCCGCTCGCCATGGAGATGCTGCGGGACATCGACGAGGACACCGTCGACATGCAGGACAACTACGACGGGCGCACCAAGGAACCGACGATCCTGCCCGCCCGGTTCCCGAACCTGCTGGTCAACGGCTCCGAGGGCATCGCGGTCGGGATGGCCACCAAGATCCCGCCGCACAACCTGCGCGAGGTCGCGGCGGCCGTGCAGTGGTACCTGGAGAACCCGGAGGCCGACGAGGCCACGACGCTCGAAGCGGCGCTGGAGTTCGTCAAGGGTCCCGACTTCCCCACCCGGGGTCTGATCGTCGGGCAGCAGGCGATCCAGGACGCCTACCGCACCGGTCGCGGCTCGATCCGGATGCGCGCGGTGGTCGAGGTCGAGGAAGACGCGCGCGGGCGTCCGGCGCTGATCGTGACCGAGCTGCCGTACCAGGTGAATCCGGACAATCTCGCCGAGCGGGTGGCGGAACTCGTCAAGGAGGGCAAGCTCACCGGGATCGCCGACATCCGGGACGAGAGCTCCGGGCGTACCGGCATGAGGTTGATCCTGGTCCTGAAGCGCGACGCGGTTGCCAAGGTCGTGCTGAACAACCTGTACAAGCACACCCAGCTGCAGGAGACCTTCGGCGCGAACATGCTCGCGCTGGTCGACGGCGTGCCGCGGACGCTGAACCTGGCCCAGTTCATCCGTTACTACGTCGACCACCAGATCGAGGTCATCCGCCGGCGCACCGCGTACCGCCTGCGTAAGGCCGAGGAGCGCGCGCACATCCTGCGCGGCCTGGTCAAGGCGCTGGACGCGCTCGACGAGGTGATCGCCCTGATCCGGCGCTCGCCCACCGTCGACGAGGCCCGCGGCGGCCTGATCGCGCTGCTCGACATCGACGAGATCCAGGCCACCGCGATCCTGGACATGCAGCTGCGCCGGCTGGCCGCCCTCGAGCGCCAGAAGATCATCGACGAGCTGGCCAAGATCGAGATCGAGATCGCCGACCTCAAGGACATCCTGGCCAAGCCGGAGCGGCAGCGGGCCATCGTCCGGGAGGAATTGGGGGAGATCGTCGCGAAGTACGGAGATGACCGGAAGACGCAGATCATCCCGTTCGATGGCGAGGTCTCCATGGAGGACCTCATCGCTCGCGAGGACGTTGTGGTGACGATCACACGTACCGGTTACGCGAAGCGCACCAAGGTCGACATGTATCGGTCACAGCACCGTGGTGGCAAGGGTGTGAGCGGCGCCTCGCTGCGGCAGGACGACATCGTCAGCCACTTCTTCGTGATCAGCACACATGCGTGGATTCTGTTCTTCACGAACAAGGGCCGGGTGTACCGGGCGAAGGCCTACGAGCTCCCCGAGGCGAACCGGGTGGCCAAGGGTCAGCACGTCGCCAACCTTCTGGCGTTCCTGCCCGACGAGCACATCGCCCAGGTCATCCAAATCCCGAATTACCAGGTAGAGCCCTACCTTGTGCTCGCCACCAAGAATGGTCTGGTGAAGAAGACCCGGTTGGAGGAATTTGACTCCAACCGCAGCGGTGGCATCATCGCCATCAACCTGCGGGAGGATGACGAGTTGGTGGGCGCCGCGCTGGCCGCGCCGGGGAACGATCTGCTACTGGTGTCGAAGAAGGCACAGGCCATTCGGTTCAACGCCACGGACGAGGCGCTGCGGCCGATGGGGCGGGCGACCTCCGGTGTGATCGGCATGCGCTTCGGTGACAACGACGAACTCCTCGCGATGGAGGTGGTTCGTGATGGCATGGACGTTTTGGTCGCCACCAACGGCGGGTATGCCAAGCGAACGCCGATCGAGGAGTACCCAGTTCAGGGACGGGGTGGCAAGGGTGTGCTGACGGCCAAGATCACGGAGCGCCGTGGCGGCCTGGTCGGTGCGCTCGTGATCGACCCGGAAGATGAGCTGTTTGCCATCACCAGCAATGGTGGTGTCATCCGGACTCCCGTGAAGCCTGTACGGCGTACGCGGGATCGGAACACAATGGGGGTCAAACTGATGGACCTCCCAGAAGGTGTAACCATCGTGGCGCTTGCTCGTAATGCCGACGAGGCGGACGAGCCTGACGAACAGGACAGTTGATGACGGAGACAACGGCGAAGTCGGGGAGCTCGGGGACCTCGACGTCACCGGCTGACCAGGCGTCCGGCAACAAGGGCGCTGATCAGGCCGGACGCGAGGCCGCCGGGCGGGATTCCGCCGGCCGCGCGTCGGTGCCCGCCGACAGCTCGTCGTCCGCCCCGAAGTTCACCCGGGCTCCCGGCATGGCCCCGCCGCCCAGCGACCCGGGCTCCGGCGCCAAGGACGAGGGGATGCGTCCGGGTGGCCCCGGCGCGGCGAAGGGATCCGCGACTGTGCCGATCGTCACTAAGAGTGGTGCGTCCGGTGGGGGAGGCGGCGGCCAGCCCGCCGCACCGACCGGACGGTCCAGCGTCGTGCCCCAGTCGGCGCCGCCGCGTCCCGGCAGCGCCCCGACCTCCGGCAAGCCGGCCGCGCCTCAGGGCGCGGCCGCGGTCGGCGCGGCCCGGGTCTCCGAGACCGTCCGGGCGGCCCGTCAGACGGTCGCCTCCGCGGCCGCCCGCGGCCCGCGCCGGGCCCGGCTGAACCTCAAGCGCATCGACCCCTGGTCGGTCATGAAGTTCTCGTTCGCCGTGTCCGTCGTGCTGTTCATCGTGGTCGTCGTGGCCACCTCGGTGCTCTACCTCGCCCTCGACGCGATGGGCGTGTGGACCACGGTCAACTCCAGCCTCGGCGACCTGGTCAACGCCAGCGGCGGTGCCGCCAACGGCGGCTTCCGGGTCACCGCCTGGGGCGTCATCGGCACCTCGATGCTGGTCGGCGCGGTCAACGTGGTGCTCTTCACCGCGCTGGCCACCCTCGGCGCGTTCATCTACAACGTCTGCGCCGACCTCGTCGGCGGCGTCGAGCTCACCCTCGCCGAGCGCGACTGACGCACCCGACCTCGGGGGCAGCCGAAGTGCTGCCCCCGATTTTGGGTGGCGCGGCGCGATACGCTAACCTTCGGTGTCGTTGCGGGGCTATAGCTCAGTCGGTTAGAGCGCAGAGCTGATAACTCTGAGGTCGATGGTTCGATTCCATCTAGCCCCACCGTCAACTCCCTCTCAGGCAGTCGCAGATCGCAAGGAGACAGCCATGCTGAAGAAGCTCCTGATCGTCGCCGGCGTCGTCGGCGTCGCGGCTCTGGTCTTCAAGCGGGTCAAGGCGTCCAACGACGAGCGTGCCCTGTGGCACGAGGCCACCACGACGCCCGACCTGCGCTGAGGTCAATTCGGACGGTCTTGGCTCGTCGCTGAGGCCGGCCGGCCCGGGGGCCATAGCTCAACTGGCAGAGCACTGCCTTTGCAAGGCAGGGGTTCGGGGTTCGAGTCCCCGTGGCTCCACCCGAAACGGATATCCAAACGGAGGGGTCGCGAACGGGTGGCCCCGCTCCGGGGTTCGGATATCCGCAGGTCAAGGATGCCGTTGCCTGATCGGTGTCCCGGTCGACCGGTTCGTTGCGGCCGGTCGCGTCGATATCCCGATCCCGGATGGTGATCTCTGTGCCTGGCGCAGTGGTCATCGACGGTCGGGTGGGACAGTCCCGGGGTCTGCGCGCCGGTTGGCTGCGGGACTGGATCGGGACGACAGCGCCCAGCGGCAGCTCATCGGTCCCGCCACGGAGCAAGATGTCGCGCGAGGCTGGACTTGCCGGCGACGGCGCAGGCGCAGGCGTTCAGCCCGGGAGTCGCGGTCGGTGCGGGATCACACCCGTGACGCCAGTGGTGCATTCGGTGTGGTGCACTGGGGTGTGCCGAAGAGTCGTGGTCGCCCGGCCGGCGGGGAGGGCGAAGCGCCCGCAGCGTCCCGTGCGTGAGCTGAAAGAACGTGCGCCTACGCAACCGTGAGGCGGGCAGCCGACTCGGCCGCCGTCGCGAATCGCCGGACCACCCGATCCAGGTCGCGGTTCGCGCGGTGTCGCCGGCCGGCTACCGAAACGCGGCGTGGACCGCATCGGCGATGCGTCGGCGGCCGGCCTCAGGGTTCCCGACGAGCCCGGCGGCCGGTACCGTCCGGATACGAGGAACGGGGTCGGCTTTGCTTAGACCGGCTGGCGGGCTAATCAGCGGTTGTGCGTTCCAGGTCCGGGTCTTCGCGGTAGTCGCTCGGCAGGTCGACCATCTCGGTCTCCGGCTGGTACTCGGGGTCGAGCCGCACCAGGTCCCACTCGTTGATCCAGGCTCGCACGTACTGGCGCATCCGGGTGGCGCCGAGGCGCTCGAGGCCGGCCACGTCCGGCGGTTGCCAGTCGAAGGCGGCGCCGTGCAGTTCGCGTACGCGGCCGTACGCATGTTTGAGCTCGAGATCGTCCGGCGGGGTGAGCAGATGCGTCTCCCGGTCGATAATCCGCATGCCGGCCTGTGCCGCAGCGGCCAACGCGGTCGCCTCCGGGGTGTCCTTCGCCCTCAGTTTCGCCGGTATCAGCTCGCGGTCGTTGCGGCCCGTGATGACGGCGGCCTCGAAATCGTCGGTCATCGCGAACACCGCAGCGATGGGAGCCGCGCCGCCGTGCTCGCCGCGCATCCAGCGGGCCAACTCCGCGTAGGACTTCGCCCGCTGCTGCAGCGAGTACCGTCCGATGAGCTCGACCTCGTCGAAGAGAATCACCCAGGCGGGCGAACCGGCGGCGCTGAGCAACCGGGACGCGAACCGCAGGCGTTGCCGGCCCAGCTCGGCCGCTGCTACCGGTGGCAGGGTCGGCCGTTGTTCGCCCAGGTCACGCAGGCGTCGACGCAGTTCGGGTACGGGTATCGGGTCGCCGGACCAGAACCGAAGGATCATGTCGGCGAACACGGCATCCCGGTCGCGGACGTGCGCGAACAACGCGAGGGTGGCCGGAAACCGTTCGTTGAGCTCGGCACCGCTCGACGAGGCCCACCGTAGCAATTCGGCGTACGCCCGGCCGTCGGGGTCCACCGCGGCGGCCGCCTCGATGATCGCCGGGCGTGCCTGGCCGGTCCGCTCCGCGGAGTCGGCGGCGGCGCGGAACACCTTGGCCGGGTCGTGCAGCGGGGTCTCCTTGCTGATGACGACCCGGCTGACCGTGCAGCCGGCGTCGAGCGCGAGCCGGGCCAGGTGCTCGAGCAGGTGACTCTTGCCGGACCCGAATCCGCCGCCGAGCAGGAGGCCACCCGCCGTGCCGCCCGCGGCGGCCTCGCGAAGCGCGACGACTCGGTCCTCGATCGCCGACTGTCCGCTCCCCAGTGCGGCGACGGCGTCGCGGCTGGGAACTCCGGCCCGCAGCGCTTCGATAGCCCGGCGCCGCGACACCCGCGTGGCCAGGTCGTGATCCGTGTCAGTCATGCGGTGCCCTCCTCCGGTCGGCCACCGATCCGGACCAACGTGGCGTACGGGTTGGCCCGCCGCCGGTCGCGAACCTCGTCAATGACCCGCAACTGCAGTGCGGTGTACGCCGGCAGCCCGCGGACATCGTCCTGGATCAGCGTGGTCGGCAGCGTGGCCGCCACGAAGAGCCCGTCGAACTCGTCCGTCGCGTCGATCAACTGACGCACCATCTCGTACGCGTCCAGCGTCGCCGCCTTCGAGTAGTAGTGCCCGTCGCGCAGGCCGGGCGGCGGTCGCCGGACCACGGCGAGCCGATCGAGATCGAGGTGCAGGACCAGGCCACGGCGCCCGGCGAGCCGCAACCACCGGGTCAGCGACACCAGCAGCGGCCGGGCATTGTGCCGGGCCACCTTGGCCTGCAACGACACCCTGCGCAGCGCGGCCGCGGGCAGGCGTTCGCCGCACAGCCAGCCGACAACGGTCTCGCGCTCGTCGAGACTGACGTCGCCGCGGCCGAGACGCTCCTGGCACAGCCGCAGCATGGCGACCCGGAACTCGTGACTGAGCTCGGTGTCCCGTAGCACGATCTGCTCCAGCGCCCGGCGCACGCTGCGATACAACTCCGCGGCGTCCACGTCGTGGTGCCGAGCGATCGCGCCCAGGTCGATGTCGGCGTCGTCGTCGGGCGCCGGGAAGGCGGCACGCTCCAACGCGGACCGCACCACCGCAGCGGCCAGCACCACCCAGTCCAGTTGGCGGGCGATCGCCGTGAAGAGCTGGTCGACCAGGTGGATGCGGGTGTCCGCGGCATCCACGGTGACGACCGCGAACCCCCCGCCGAACTCGTTGAGTCCGCTGGTCAGCTGCGCGCGGGCAGCGTCGTCACCGATGGCCAGCAGTTTGACGGCCGCGCCACCGCCGTCGATGTAACCGGTGAGGTACTCGCGGTTGAGGAAGTCGACGTACTCGCCGGCGCCGATGGCGGTCTCCGTCATGGTTGCTCCGCCTCGGCGACCGTGAACGACACTCCCCAGTACCGTTGCTGCTGGCCACTGGGCGCGACGGTGACCAGGGTGCCCGCTCCCTTGGTGCCGGTGCTCGCCGACCACCGCAGGCTTCGCGGGCTCCTGGGCGTGCTGGTGACCCCGCTGCGATCGAGCAGATACAGGTCTCGGGCGAACTCCTGTTTGCTGTACTGCGCTCGCTGGCCGGGCAACATGGTGAGGACCGCCCAGATGTCGAGCAGCCGCACCACGCCGTCCGGCCGCTTGCCCTCGCCGGCGGCGAGCAGCTCGTACGCGGACCGCAGGCTGTCGAGGAAGGCCTCCGCCTTGAAGCGCACGTCCCGCTCCTGAGCCCGCGCCAGCGCCGCGACCAGGACGGAAGGGCGCAACCGGCGCTCACGTACCTTGTCGATCTCGATGGCGGCATCCGTCGGCAGCACCTTCAACAACGATGGATAGCACAGCAGGAGGCTGTCCTCCTCCACGATGGTCACGCCTTGCGCCTCGGCCGCGGCGAGCAGTTCCTTGACGTACGCGCCGGAGGCCAGGTATTCCTGCTCGTCGAGGTCGAGGCCGCCGCCCAGCGCCTCGGTGTCGGCGGCGAGCGCGGCGGCCGTCGTTCCGGCCGCGGCCAGCGCCTTGCGAAGATCGCGGATCTGTCCGGTACGGGCAGCGGCGAGGGCCTTCTTCAGCTCACGGACGGTCCCGTTCGCCCCACGGAGGGCCGCATCAATGTCCCGCTCGGCCGTACTCAGCATCGCCTCGAACGACGACGCCCCGGGCGACCCCTCGACGTCCGGGGCGGATGTTCCTGTGGTCATCTCATCGATGGATGTTTCAGTCACCGCGTCGTGAACCCCATTCCGATGAAGGCGCCGATGCCGGTCGACGGATACAGTGTGGCCCGTGGTGCAGCCGTCTCACCCCACCTCGACCGAGGGACGTTGGGTGCCGTACGGCCAATGTGTGGACGTCGCCGGACATGCTATCCCCGGCGGCCTTGTCTACGTCGGCGGCCACCTCGACGGCGTGACCGGGCGGACCGAGCCGGCGTTGCTCGATCCTGAGCTGCCGGTCGTGTCGGACGCGCGCGTTCCGACCGTGGATGATCTTGGGTCGCCGCCGGCGTACCACCTGTTAACGCCGTCCGCCCGGGGCGCCTACCTCGGCTGGCATGCGGGCGGTCGCCGCGCCCCCGTGCCGGCCGGCTTCGTGCTGTTGTTCTGTTTCGGACTGGAACGCCGGGTACTGCACGATGCCGGACACCATCCGATCGCGCGCGACGAGTTCCGGATGATCACCGCCGAGGTACTCCGTTTGGGTGACCGGTACGGGCCGGACAACCCCGACCTGGCGAGCCGCCTCGAGAGCCTGCTGGAGCTGCTGGACGTGCTGGCCGCGCCGCGCGGGGCGCCCACCGGCGGGCCCGATCCGACCGGGCCCGCGGCGTTGCGCGTGGCGTTGGCCGGATTCTCCGCCGCCGGCACGCCGGTACCGGCAGAGTGGGCGGAAATGTGGGTGCGGCACCACCCGCTGCTGGTACCACGCAGCGTGCCGGCCCAGTGCCCGGACGAGTTCGGCCGACTGTTCGCGCTGCGCTACCGCCACACGTTCGGGCCGGGGCTGGTACCACCCGACGACCGGCCCGGCCTACGAATCCGATACCAGCCGGCCAACCCTGAGCTGAGCACCACCCTGGTGTGCCGCGAGGACCTGCCCGACGTGCTGGCCGACCCGCGGAGCGGACGGGCGCTCGGTGCGTTGATCGACGAGGTCGCCGGCGCGCTTGATCCGTACCGCCGGATGGTGACGCGGTTTCCGCAGAGCCGGGGTTCGCTCGCCGCGACGGCGTTGCTGCCCGCGGATCTGCTCGATGCGGACCGCGGGCGCTTCGGTGCCCTGCGGGTGTGGACGGAGGCCCGCTTCGACGGGCGCGACCTGGCTGTCGTCGAGGGGGCGGAGTTCGCGGCGTTCTGGTCGACGGCCTCACCTGGTCGGATGGCCCGCGACGAGGCTGCGGCCTTCATCGAGGTGCTCGCGCTGCTCGGGGTGGGAGTCGAGCCGGATGTCCGGTTCGGCGCTCCCGCGCTCGGTCCCGGACCGGTGGTGCTGTTCCGCTCCGGCGCACCGGTGTGGCGACGGCCGGCCGGATCGGCCGGCCGATCCGGTGGTACGCAGGCCGATCGGCCAGGCCCGGGGTTCGCCGCCGCGGCCGCCATCGCCCGGTGCGCGACGGCCGTCGTGGCCGCCGCCGGGCCGATCGCGCCGCACGGCACGGCCTGGGTACGGACGTTGGACACCGTCGCCGTGCTGGCCGCGGCGTGCCGGGTCCCAGCCGTGCAACGGTCGCGCCTCGCGGCCCGGCTGGGCTGGCTGATCGCCACTGGGGTGGAGGTCGACCGGCTGCCCCGACAGGTCACCCGGCTGACCACCGCGGAACGGGAGGTCGCCGGCCGCTGGTTGATCTCGGTGGCCGCGGCGGTCGCACCGGGGTTTCCACCGGCCGCCGTCTCGGCGCTGAGCCGCGTCTACCGGATCCTCGGCCTGGAGCCCGACCTGCTGTTCCGCCGGCTGCACGAGGTCGGTGTGACGAGCTCGCTGCCGTCCGTTGACGGCTACGACGAACCGGTGGTGGTCCGGACGGCCGAGCCGCACAGCGGCGGTTTCGCGCTGCCGTGGTCGGCGGGCGCCGCAACCCCAGGCGCCTCAACCCCGGGCGCGGAGCAGCCCGGCAGCGAGGTGCGGCTGGACCCGGCGGCCATCAGCCGGAAGACCGCCGAAAGCGCGGCGGTGGCCACATTGCTCGCCACGATCTTCGACGCCGACGCCGACGCCGACGCCGACGCCGACGTCGATTCGGCTGCCCTGACCACGCCGGTGAACACGGTCGAGGAGGTGGCGACGATCGTCGGCCTCGACCCGGCACACAGCGGGCTGCTGCGCGCGCTCGCCGAGCGGCCGTCCTGGACGCGGGCGGAGTTCGTGGTGCTCGCCGGCGCCCATGGCGTGCTCCCGGACGGGGCACTGGACGTACTCAACGAGGTGGCGATCGACACCGCCGGGGAACCGGTCGTCTGCGACGGCGCTACCCTCGCGGTAGACGACGACGTACTGCAGGAGTTGCTCCGTTGACGCATTCCACCACGCCGGCGCGGGCCGGCCGGATCCGCCCGCGCGAGCGGGACGCCGTCGTGGCGTCGTTGCGGGCCGGGGTCGTGCCCCGCAGCGGCCAGCACCACATCCAGGTCGGCCGGGCCGCCGAGATCGAGGCCGTGCTACACGACGTGGAACGGGTCGCCGACGGTGGCGCCGCCTGCCGGTTCGTCATCGGCGAGTACGGCTCGGGCAAGACCTTCTTCCTGCATCTGATCCGGTCGATCGCGCTGGAGAAGCGGCTCGTGACCGTCCACGCCGATCTGTCGCCCGACCGACGGCTGCACGCGGCATCCGGGCAGGCCCGCGGGCTGTACGCAGAGCTGATGCACAACGTGGCCACCCGTGCCCGGCCGGACGGCGGTGCGCTGGCCAGCGTGGTCGAACGGTTCGTCACCATGGCGCTGAACGAAGCCAACGCCAACGGTGACCGGCCGGCCGACGTCATCGCCGCGCGGTTGGCGAGTCTGTCCGAGTCGACCGGCGGCTACGACTTCGCCGCCGTGATCGGCGCGTACTGGCGGGGCTACGACGGCGGCGACGAGCGGCTGCGCAACGACGCCGTACGGTGGCTTCGGGGTGAATTCACCAGCCGCGTCGACGCGCGGGCCGCCCTCGGCGTCCGCACGATCGTCGACGACGCGAGCTTCTACGATCATCTCAAGTTGATGGGCCGGTTCGTCCGGTTGGCCGGGTTCAGCGGGCTGCTGGTCGGCATCGACGAGATGGTCAACCTGTACAAGCTGCCCAGCTCCGCGGCCCGCAACGCCAACTACGAGCAGGTGTTGCGCATTCTCAACGACAGCCTGCAGGGCGACGCCCAAGGCCTCGGGTTCCTGTTCGGCGGCACGCCGGAGTTCCTGATGGACACCCGGCGCGGCCTGTTCTCGTACCCCGCGCTGGCCTCCCGGTTGGCTGCGAACAGCTTCACCGCGGACGACCGGATCGACCGGTCCGGCCCGGTGCTGCGGCTGGGCAACCTCACGCCGGAAGACATGTTCGTATTGTTGACCAAGCTGCGGCACGTGTACGCGGGTGGCGACCCCGCTGCCTACCTCGTGCCGGACGAGGCGCTCACCGCGTACATGAAGCATTGCGCGGATCGGATCGGGGACGCTTATTTCCGTACGCCGCGCGAGACCATTCGTGGCTTCCTCGACCTGCTCGCCATGCTTGACCAGCACCCGGACCTGACCTGGACGACGCTGGTCGGGGCAGTCGATCTCACGGTACGGCCCGACCAGGCCGACCTGCCCACGCCGGCCGACGATGACGAACTCACCTCCTTCCGGCTCTGACCCGCCGGCCGGGACGCCGTCACGGGCCTTCGCCCGGTATCACCCCCAGGTTCAGCGCTGGGTCTACGACCAGGGCTGGGCTCGGCTGCGCGACGTCCAGGAGCGCGCCGCGGACGTGGTCATCGACGGCGCCCGCGATGTGATCATCTCGTCGGCCACGGCGAGCGGGAAGACCGAGGCGGCGTTGCTGCCCATCTGCTCGGCGCTCGCAGGGGAGCCCGAGGCCGTCACCGGCCTCGGGGCGCTCTACATCAGCCCGTTGAAAGCCCTGATCAACGACCAGTATGACCGGATTCTGGACCTCTGTGGATGCCTGGACCTCCCCGTGCACCGCTGGCACGGCGACGCCCTCGCGTCGGGAAAAGCTCGTGTCCTGCGTTCCCCCGCCGGGCTCCTGCTGATCACCCCGGAATCATTGGAGGCCCTGTTCGTCCGGCGCGGTGATCGGGTACGGCGGATCTTCGGCGGCCTGCGCTACTTGATCGTTGACGAATTGCACAGCTTCATCGGCACCGAACGGGGTGCGCAACTGCAGTCCCTGCTGCACCGCGTCGATTTGGCATCCGGTCGGCGGGTTCCGCGAATCGCGCTGTCTGCCACCCTCGGCGACCTCGACACGGCGGCGGAATTCCTGCGACCGGGATACGGCACCGAGGTGGCGATGGTGACGTCGGCGGAGCCCGGCGGCGAGATCAGGCTGCAGATCCGCGGTTACCTCGCCCCGATCACCGAACCGCCCGCCAACGCCGAGCCGGCCGATCGGGCGGCGATCGCGGACCACTTGTTCCAGACGATGCGCGCCACCGACAATCTCGTCTTCGCGAACTCCCGTGCCGCGGTGGAAACCTACGCCGACATGATCAGCCGTCGAGCCGCGTACGCCGGCACGCGCGCCGAGTTCCTCGCTCACCACGGCAGCCTGTCCAAGGAGATCCGCGAGCACGTCGAGGAGCGACTCAAGGACCCGGCCATACCGGTGACCGCGATCTGCACGTCGACCTTGGAGCTGGGCATCGATGTCGGTTCGGTGGACTCCGTCGCCCAGGTCGGCGCCCCGCCGACGGTGAACGCCCTGCGCCAGCGTCTCGGCCGCTCAGGCCGCAGGCCCGGTCGGCCGGCGATCCTGCGGATCTATGTCGCGGAGCGCGAGCGAGGCCAGGGCAGCAACCCGACGGACGCGCTACGCGCCGAGCTCTTCCAGAGCGTGGCGATGGTCGAGCTGCTGCTCGCCGGCTGGTACGAGTCCCCGGACGACACGGGTCTGCACATGTCGACGCTCATTCAGCAGGTCCTGTCGATCGCCGCGCAGCATGGCGGCGCGACGGCCGGGCAGCTCTTCGACGTGCTCTGCGCACGCGGGCCCTTCGTCTGGGCGAACCGAGCCGCCTTCGCGACCCTGCTGCGCGACATGGGCCGGCACGATCTGCTCCAGCAGCAGGACGACGGTCGGCTGCTGCCGGGCGGTGCGGGCGACCGCCTGGTCAACCACTACAGCTTCTACGCGTCGTTTCGCACCTCGGAGCACTACCGGCTCGTCGCGGACGGCTACACGCTCGGCTCGCTGCCGGTCGACCGTCCCATCCTGCCCGGTACCATGCTCATCTTCAGCGGAGCGCGGTGGCGGGTGCTGAGCGTCGATGTCGCGTTGCGGGTCATCGAATTGACAGCCGCGGAAGCTGGCCGCCCTCCCGTCTTTCCCGGCACCGGAGGCGAGATCGCCGACGAGGTACGGCGCACCATGCGCCGGCTGTACCGTTCGACCGAGACGCCCCGCTATCTCGACGCGGCCGCCCGGACCATGCTGGCCGAGGGCCGTACGGCGTTCCACGAGACCGGACACGCCACCTCGGGCATCTTCGCGTCCGGGTCGGACGCTGTGCTCTTCCCGTGGCGCGGTGACCGGATCATGAACACGATCGCGGTCGTGCTCGCCGGTCTGGGCCGCCGGGTCGGGCAGGACGGGCTCGCCATCACGGTCGGCGACTGCACACCAGCGGAACTGCGCGACCTGGTCCGTGCGCTCGTCGCCGCGCCCCCGCCCGATCCGGTGTGGTTGGCCGCAACCGTACGGGCCAAGGCCCACGAGAAGTACGACCGGTACCTCAGCGCGGAATTGCTCGACATCGCGTACGCCGCCCGCGCGCTCGATGTGCCAGGTGCCTGGGCCTGCCTTGCCGAGATCTGCGCTCCCCGCCGGCCAACGGTCGAGGTCTCACCCGCCAGGACGTGATGCGGGCCAGTGCAGCCTCGACGTACACACCCAGCTCCGACTTGACCTGATCGCGTGGCACGTGACCACTGAGACCATTATCCTTTCCCGCTGCCTGGGCAGATCCTACGGCTACGACGCGGAGCGGCACCGGCAGCAGCGTCCAGATCCGGTTCCAGGCCCCGGTCATGGCTGACGGTTAATCAAGTCCTGGCCGGCGACGCGGCGATACATTCAGTCCTCCATTCACCGGCTTGCCTGCGCAGCGCAGCGGCAACGGGTCGCCCGCGATTGTCGCCGGTTGGTTCGCATGGTGTTGCCTCCGGCCCACCAATACCGGCCCTCCGCGGTGACCGCCTTCCCGCCGATCGTGACGATGACGCCGGAGCGCTCGTAATCTCGGGCGATGGACGTGATCGCGTGGCTGCTCGACTCCGATCCGGCGGTGCGCTGGCAGGTCCTGCGAGATCTGGTCGCGGCGCCGGCCGATGAGGTGGCTCGGGAGCGTGCCCGGGTTGCCCGCGAGGGGTGGGGCGCGCGACTGCTGCGGTCGCAGGAGCCGGACGGCAGCTGGGGTGGCGGCGCGTACTTCCCGGTGCCGAACCCGGACGAGGGTCACGAGGACCGGCAGCCGTGGACGGCCACCGCGTTCGTTCTGCAGCAGCTCTGCCAGTTCGGGGTGGATCCGGCTGACCCGCGGGTGCACGCGGCCGTGACCCAGGTGGCCCGGAACGTGCGCTGGGAGGCGGACGGGCGGCCGTTCTTCGACGGCGAGGTGGAGCCCTGCATCAACGGGATGACCGTGGTGCTCGGGGTCTGGTTCGGGCATGTCGCGGAGGCCGGCGGAGTGGTCGGGCGGCTGCTCGCCGACCGGCTCGGTGACGGCGGCTGGAACTGCTGGACCTGGACCGGGGCGACGGTGTCGTCGTTCGCCAGCACCCTCGGCGTGCTCGAAGGGCTGCTCGCCTACGAACGGGCGACCGGTGGCTCGGCCGAGATCACGGCGGCCCGGCGCGAGGCCGAGGAGTTCCTGCTCGACCGGCGGTTGTTCCGGCGTCGCAGCACCGGCGAACCGGCGGCGCCGGCCTTCACCCAGTTCTCCTTCCCGGCCCGCTGGCACTACGACGTGCTGCGGGCCCTGGACTACTTCCGGCTCGCCGACCGGTACGACCCGCGGATGGACGAGGCGCTCGACCTGGTCGCGGCCAAGCGGCAGCCGGACGGCACCTGGCTGCTGGAGAACACGCACCCGGGCGCGGTGCCCTTCGTGCTGGAGGACGGCGACGGGCGGCCCAGCCGATGGAACACCCTGCGGGCGCTCCGGGTCCTCGACTGGGCCGGGCGGTCAAGTGCCCAGGCTCACGTGAACCGGGGTGGCCAGATCTGACTCGCCATACTTGACCGCCCCGCGGTGGGTGACCTCGACGCCGTAGAAACCCTTGCCGGTGGGGACGTCGCTGACCACGAACGAGAAGACGCACTCGTCGTAGCCGGACGTCTCGGAGCCGGTCAGGTGGCCCAGGCCGACGATCGCGCCGGCCGCGTCGGTGACGGTCACCGAGGCGCCGTCGGAGATGTCGCTGTAGCCGCCGTCGCCCGCGCAGCCTCCCTCGTACACGAGGAGGTCGTCGTCCTTCAAGGTCATCGTGCCGGTGACGATCATGGTGGTGGGTGCGGCCGACTGGGCCGTGTTGACCGTCGTGCCGGTGACCGTGCCGCTGGGCTCGGGGCGTTTCGCCGTGGCGACCAGGGTTGCCACCACGGCCGTGCCGGCGATCGCCACCGCGCCGATCGCGGCCAGGGCGATGGTGAGGCCCCGGCGGTGCGTCGGCGGCTGGGGCGGCGGGGGAATCGGCGGATACCCGGACTGCGACGGGAAGGCCGGGCCAGGGAACGGCTGCGAGTAGGGGTCGGTCTGGTAACCGCCGCCAGGGGTGTAGGTCACGGCCTCCCACGGTCGGCAGACCGGCGTCGGACCTTACGGGTTGGTTTGGCCGGGGAGACTCGAAAGCGGGTTGGTCTGGCCGGCGGGCGGGTCGATCTGGCCGGGGAGGCCGAAGAGCCGGAACAGCGCGGGGTCGACGAAGGCCACGCAGCGCCGGATCAGGCCGCCGCGCACGTCGAAGACCTGAAGCGAATGCGCCCGGAGTACGCCCGTAGCCGGCTCGGCGGCGTACGCCGCCAGCGCGGGACTGCCGTTGGCGTGCACCAGCCGGAGGCGCCAGCCGGTGCCCCGCATGGCGAAGACGCGCTCGATGAACTCCCGGTAGTGATCGCGACCGGCCAGCCACAGGTCGACCGGCGGCATCTCCAGGGCCACGTCGTCGGCCAGCAGCCGGGTGAGCGCGGGCACGTCGGCCGCCTCGAAGGCCGCCAGGTAGCGCTCGACCACCGCCCGCTCCTCGGGGCCCGCCGGTTCGCGCATGTCCTCGAGCACGGGACCGGCCGTCCGCAGGGCGGCCCGGGCCCGCTGAAGGCTGCTGTTGACCGAGGCCCGGCCGTCCTGACCATCCTGCGCCGGGACCGGCCGGGGCGGTGATGACCTGATCTAGCGTGACGGCATGATCGATGCCCCGCTTCCGGTCAACCTGCGCTGGATGGCCACGGCCGGCGATTCCGAGCGGGCCTGGATCGCCGGCCTGCCCGCGCGGGTCGCCGGGCTGGCCGAACGCTGGTCGCTGCGGCTCGGCCCGGCCTATCAGCCGGGCGGTTCGTCGGCCTGGGTCGCGCCGGTGACCCGCGACGACGGCTCGCGCGCGGTGCTCAAGGTCGGCCTGCGGCACGACGAGGCCCGCGACGAGGCGGCCGGCCTACGGTTCTGGTCCGGGCGCGGGGTGGTCCGGGTTCTGCGGAGCCTGGTGTACGAGGAGACGACGGCTCTGTTGCTCGAGGAATGTCGGCCGGGCACGATGCTGTCGGCGGCGCTGCCTCCGGTGGAACGCGACGACGTGGTGGCCGGGCTCCTCAAGCGCCTGTGGATCACCCCGCCGCCGGGGCATCCGTTCCGCACCCTGGCCGGCATGTGTGAGATGTGGGCGGCCGGGTTCGCTCCGTCCGTACCCCATGATCAGGGTTTGGCGCGAGCCGGCCTCGACCTGTGGCGAACCCTGCCGGCGTCGGCCACCACCAGCGTGCTGCTCTGCACCGACCTGCACCCGGACAACGTGCTGGCCGCCGAACGGGAGCCGTGGCTGGTCGTCGACCCGAAGCCGTACGTGGGCGATCCGGCCTACGACCCGATCCAGCACATGCTGAACTTTCCCGACCGGCTGGCCCGCGACCCGGCCGGCTTCGCCAACCGCATGGCCTCGCTGTGCGACCTGGACGCGTTGCGGGTGCGCCGATACCTGTTCGCGCGCAGCGTCATCGAATCCCAGTGGGACGTCGCATCAATGCTCGCGCCCACTGTGGACTAACCCGCGGCGGCGGAGTAACGGGCGGCCAGGTCGCGGAGGATCGTGCGCAGTTCGGGTGGGTCGTCGACCGTGAAGTCGACGTTCAGGCTGGTCAGGAACTTGACCAGGTCGTGCAGGGAGTTGGTGCCGGTTTCGAACAGGCAGGTGCCGGCGTCGATCTCGGTCAGGAGGCCGGCCGCCGGCGGGAGGGTCTCGGCCATGGTGGCCATGGGTGCGTGCAGACGGACGCGGGCCTGGTGGGGCCAGGCCAGCGAACCGGTGCCCCGGACCACGTGGCGGGCGGCGTCCTCGGGGGGCTCGCGCGGCGTGAAGTGTGGGCCGGTGGGGTGGCGCGGGACGATGCGGTCGGCTCGGAAGGTGCGCCAGGCGGCCCGGTCCAGGTCCCAGGCCAGGAGGTACCAGCGGCGGCCGGTGTAGACCACGCGATGGGGTTCCACGCGACGCACGGTGGGGTCGGGGGAGTCGGTGTGGCCGGAGCGGGCCGGCGGGGTGTAGTCGAAGCGGAGTTGCTGGTGGTCGCGGCAGGCGGCGGCGACGGTGGTCAGGATCTGGGGATCAACCTGGGGGCTGCCGCCGGGGGCGGTCACCATCGCGTGGCGCAGGGCGTCCAGGCGGGGGCGCAGCCGGGACGGCAACGTCTGTTCGAGCTTGGTCAGGGCCCGCAGGGAGGTCTCCTCCAGGCCGGCGACCGTGCCGGCGGCGGCCACCCGGAGGCCCAGCGCCACGGCTATCGCCTCGTCGTCGTCGAGGACCAGGGGTGGCATGGCCGTCCCGGCGGCCAGCCGGTAGCCGCCGGTGATGCCGGTGCTGGAGCTCACCTCGTACCCCATGATCCGCAGTCTTTCGATGTCGTTGCGGATCGTGCGCGTGGTCACGCTCAGTCGGCCGGCCAGGTCGGCGCCGGACCAGTCGCGGCGGATCTGGAGCAGGGTCAGCAGGCGCAGGAGACGGACCGAAGTGTCCAGCACATGCGGAACCATACGTTCCACAAGTGTCTCTAGGCTCGTCCCATGACACTTCGCGGATTCGCCACGCTGAACATCTGGGCCGACGACGTGGCCGCGGCCGAGGCCTGGTACGCCGAATTCCTCGGGACCGAGGCCTACTTCCACCGCAACGGACCGGACGGGAAGCTCGCCTACGCCGAGTTCCGGGTCGGGGACTTCGAGGCCGAGCTGGGCATCATCGACCGGCGGTGGGCCCCGGGCGGCGGCACCGAGCCGGGCGGCGCGGTCATGCACTGGCACGTCGACGACCTGGCGGGCACGGTCGAGCGGCTGATCGCGCTGGGGGCCGAGCAGCACATGCCGATCACGCCGCAGGGCGACCAGGGCTTCGTGACCGCGTCGGTGGTCGACCCGTTCGGCAACGTGCTCGGTGTGATGTACAACCCGCACTACGTCGAGATCACCGGGGCTGCGCGGCCGCAGTAGGGTCGGATCGTGACCGACATGCCGCCGAAGCTCGCCGAGATCGTCGAGGAGTTCGCCTCCGCCCCGCGTGACGTGGTGCTGGAGATGCTGCTCGAGTTCTCCGACGCGGTGCCGGCACTGCCGGCGGGCATGGCGGCGCACGAGGGCATGGAACAGGTCCCGGAATGCCAGACGGCGTTCTTCCTCAAGGCCTCGGTGCGGCCGGACCAGACCGTGGAGGCCTGGTTCGACTGCCCGCCCGAGGCGCCGACGACGCGGGCGTTCGCCGGGATCCTGGCCGAGGGTCTGGTGGGCGCGACCGTCGACGAGATCCTGGCGGTGCCCGACGACCTGTACGCCCAGATGGGCCTGGGCCAGGCGATCAGCCCGCTCCGCATCCGCGGCGGCACGGCGATCCTGGGCCGGTTGAAGCGCCAGGTCCGGGAACAGACGGGAAACCAGGGGTGAGCATGGACATCCAGGTGTGGTCCGACGTGGTGTGCCCGTGGTGCTACATCGGCAAGACCCGGCTCGAGACCGCGCTGCGGGGCGACTCCACGACCACGGTCACCTATCGGGCCTATCAGCTCGACGCGACGCCGGTTCCCCAGCCGGTGCCGCTGGGCGTGGCGCTGTCGCCGAAGTTCGGCGGGCCTGAGCGGGTCCAGGAGGCCTGGGATCACGTACGGGCGTTCGCCGCCGGCGACGGCCTGGAGCTGAACTTCGAGCGGGCCGTGGCGGCGAACACCTTCGACGCCCACCGGCTGATCGCTTGGGCGGCCGAGCAGGGCCGGCAGGCGGCGATGCTGGACGCGTTGCAGATCGCGCACTTCGCCGACGGCGTCGACATCGGGTCGAAGCCGGCGCTGGCCCGGGTCGCCCGGACCATCGGGCTGGATGAGTCGGCGGCGCTCGCCTATCTGGCCTCGACCGATGGCGTGAACGCGGTCCGGGCCGACATCATGGCGGCCCGCGATTTCGGCATCACGAGCGTGCCGACGTTCGTGATCGACAACAAGTACGCGATCCAGGGCGCCCAGGAGGTCCAGGTGCTGAAGGACGCGTTCGCCGAGATCAACCGCCGCGAGGCCGTCGACGCCGGCTGAACCGATCGTTTCACGTGAAACGGGCAAGCCCGTCGATGACCGTGGCGTTGGGCAGGGCGCCGAGGGCCGGGCCGGGGATGGCGATCTTGCTGTGGCGTACGCCCGAGCCGATGATCACGTGGGGCTCGGCGCCGATCCGGGAGTCGACCAGGATCGGCCAGTCCTTGGGCAGGCCGATCGGGGTGATCCCGCCGTACTCCATGCCGGTCAGCCGGACCGCCTCGTCGATCGGGGCGAAGCTGGCCTTGCGGACGTCGAGCTGGCGACGCACCACGCCGTTGACGTCGGCACGGGTGGTGGCCAGCACGAGACAAGCCGCGTACCGGGTGATGCCCTCGCGTTTGCCGGCCACGATGACGCAGTTGGCCGACTCCTCCATGCGGACGCCGTACGCCTCGCAGAACGCCGCCGTGTCGGCCAGCGTCGGATCGATCGGCGCGACCAGGACCTGATCGCCGTCGACCGGCGCCTCGGCGGGCCACACCTCGAGGGCCGCGGCCACCGGCTCGGCCAGCAGGTCGAGCCGGGACAGGGCGGGTTCTAGCGTCAGGCTTCCCATCACGCCCGTCATCCTCGCCCACGACCGGCCTCCGCAGATAGTCGGGACAGATAGTCCTCCCACGTGCGGGTGCCCCGCGGCTCGGCCGAGGTGGTCAGCGCGCCGGCGCGGAGCTCGCGGCCGAAGCGGCCCGGGATGTGGATGGGCCAGGTGGGACGACAGGAACCGCGCTTCCAGGCGGTCGCGAGCTCGTCCAGGGTCAGCCGCCGCGGACCGCCGAACTCGACGATGCCCTGGACCGGCGGCCCGGCGATCAGCTCGGCGATACGACCGGCCACGTCCTCGACCGCGACCGGCTGGAAGACCAGGCGACGGTCGATCAGGGACGGGCCGAGCCTGCTCGACGCCTTCAGGAACGTGTCGATGAGCTGCGGGAACTGCGCCGCCCGGAGCAGCGTGAACGGCACACCGGACAGCCGGGCGACGGACTCCGCCTCGAGCTTCCTCCGGTAGTACGGCAGCGGCACCCGGTCGATGCCGATGATCGACATGTAGAGGAAGTGCCGCACGCCGGCCGTGGCGGCGGCTCGCGCCAGGAGGCGGGTGCCCTCGACGTCGGTGGCCCGGGTCCTGGTGGGCGAGGACGCCAGGTGGACGACCACGTCGGCGCCTCGGACCGCCTCGCTCACGCCCTTACCCGTGGCCAGGTCGGCGGCGACCCACCCGGGCCGGGACCGGCGGCTCATCGGCCGCACGTCGTAGGTCGGGGTCAGCCGCGGCAGCAGGGCCGACCCCAGGTTGCCGCTCGCGCCGGTCACCAGGATTGTCGTCATGAAAACAGGACGCGGCACGCGCCGGGAACGTGACAACCTCAGGCGGCGGGTGATCTTGCCGACTGTCAGTGGGTGTGGAGGAGAGACGTAGCGCGAGGGTAGGCACGGTCAGTGGCCTTGCCCTGCTCAGCGGCGGTACGGCCATCGCGGCCGTGGCCGGCGGCGCGCATTCGATCTTCGCCACGATCCTGCTCGGCATGCTCGCGGTCGGCATGGGCCACGCGCTGATGGAGGAGATCCGGCGGCAGGCGCGCCGCTCGATGGCCGGCTGGGCCGCCCACGACACGGTCAACGCGGTGCTGCTCGCGAGCTGGGCGGCGGGCGCGCTGATCACGACCGTCCTGGCCGTCGCTCCCGGCACGGTCCGGGCCGTTGGGCTCGTGCTGTCCCTCGGGTACGCCCTGAGCTGCGCGTACTTCGTTGTCGAACGTCGTCGCACGGTCACCAGCCTGGCGATAATCGAGAAGACACCGGAGCCGGTCGATCAATAGGGTCGGCCAGATGCGCGATCGCCCTTCCTATAAGTCCGACGACGAGGACAGCAGTCGCTGGGACGGATTCCCGTTCCGGGACGGCGACATCGTGATCAGCACCCGGTCCAAGAGCGGCACCACGTGGATGCAGATGATCTGCGCCCTGCTGATCTTCCGGCGCCCCGACCTGCCGGCCTCGTTACCGATGTTGTCGCCGTGGCTGGACTGGCTGATCGTGCCGCGCGACGAGGTCTTCGCCCGGCTGGACGCCCAGACGCACCGCCGCTTCATCAAGACCCACACTCCGCTGGACGGGATCCCGCTCGACCCGCGGGCGACCTACATCGTGGTGGCGCGGCACCCGCTCGACATGGCGGTGTCCCTCTTCCACCAGGGCGACAACCTCAACCGCGCGCGGATCGCCGAGCTGACCGGCGGCCCGGTCGTGGAGGCCGCCCCGAGGCCGCCGATCAAGCCGTCGCTGCTGCGCTGGATCGAGCGGGACGCCGAGCCGGCCGACGACCTGGACTCGCTCCCGGGCGTCATGTGGCACCTCAGCGACGCGTGGCAACGAGCCGCCCGGCAACCGAACGTCCTGCTGGTGCACTACGCCGACCTCGCCGCCGACCTGGGCGCCGAGATGCGCCGGATCGCGGAACGCCTCGGGTTGCCCGTACCCGATCAGGATCTGGTCGACGCCGCCGGCTTCCAGCGCATGCGGGAGCGGGCCACCGACCTGGCGCCGGACCCGGCCGGGATCATGAAGGACCGGACGGCGTTCTTCCGCCGCGGCGGTTCCGGGTCGGGCCGCGAGCTGCTGACCGACGCGGAGCACGAGCGTTACCTGGCCCGGGCGGCCGAGCTGGCGCCCCCGGACCTGCTGGTCTGGCTCCACCGGTAGCCGCGTTGCGTTCGGGTCCGCCCGATCCATAACCGCCCCAGGCGGGCCGAATCGTCCTCAGACCGATCTGAGTACGCGTTCCAGCTGGTCGGCCCGCATCCGGCGGGCGTGGCCGCGTCGGCTCTCGGCGTACGCGAGAAGAATGGTCCTGCGCTCCACCTCGCTGAGCACGCCCGCGAACGGGGAGGCGCGGCGCAGGCCGACCGCGTGCTCGGAACTGGAGGTGAGCGCGTCGAGGACCGCCTCCACGCCGTCGTCGAGCAGCGCGTCCCAGCGGTCGAGCCACTCCCAGCTCTCGCCGGACGGGTGCAGCCGCCGGAGCCGGCGCAGGTTGATCGCCGCGGCCGCGAGCAGGGCCGGCGGATTGGCGACGACCTTGCCGGCCACCGCGCGGTGCAGCCACAGTGACTCGGTCTCGTCGCGGCTGAGGCCCGGCTGGATCAACGCTTCGACGTCGGCCCGGCGGATGCGGCGCTGGCCACCGACCCGGACGTACGGCAGCAGCCCGCGCAGGCAGAGGTCGACCACATGCGCACGCGACGAACGCAGCATGATGGCCGCTTGCCCGGTCGTCAGGAGATCGCCCACGGGTCGAATAGTGGCGTCTGTCACCCACCTGATGCAACAACCGAACGGCTGATGCTTCTTTCACGCGTGTCGGCCTGCGGTGACCGGACCAGGATCGGCGGGCTCGCCAAGCGATTCGTTCGACCTCAGCCTAAAGCGCTCTGACCAGGGACTTCGTGGGCGTGCGGAGTGATTCTACCGCGACCTTCGATCGATGGTGATGCCAGGCGCCCAGCGTGGCAGGCCGGCCCGCGCCGCCGGGTCGAGCGGCTCGCTGAACCGCAGGTGGTTGCCGAACGGATCGGAGATCGTCATCACCCGCGTCTGCCAGGGCATCTCCTGCACCTCGGGCACCCACACGGCCGGTCCCCAGACCCGGCTGCCCATCGCGCTGTAGCGCAGGCGCAGCTCGTCCCGCAGCTCGTCGAGGCCGTCGATGTTGATCACCACCGTGGCGCCCGCCCCGGGGTCGTACGGCTGCTCGCTCAGCTGGAACGTCGTCGCGCCCCGGATGATCTGGCCGTAGAACGACGTATCGGGCCCGCCGGCCGGCCCGCCGAAGTCGAGCGTGAACCCGAGGAATTCGACGTAGAACTCGAGCGCCCGCTCCTCGGCGAAGATCCGCAGGACCGGGATCGTGCTCGTGGTGGCCCGGCGCGGGTCGGTCACCTCGGGCCCGGACGTCTCCACAGCGGGCACGATGCGCGAGGCGGATGCGGCCGCGATCCGGGCGGCGAGCACGTTCCAGTCGTCGAAACCGAACTGGCGGGCGACGATCTCGAGCGCCGCGCTGTGTGGCAGGTCGGCCTGCGTACGCGCGAGAACCTCGCTGCGCAGCGTCTTGGCCATGGTCTTGGCGTCGCGGAAGGTCCGCATGGCTGATCCCTCTCCACGGCGAACGTCGTGGCCGGTGCTCGCATTGCCGACTGGTTCGCCGAGCGGAGGAAGCGAATCAATCAGGGTGGCGTGGACGCGTTCACCAGACCCCGGGAGGGGCGCGAGCGGCGGGCCGCGTCGGCCCTGGAGCGAGTCTCGGCCCGGCCCGGAAGGCCTGTCAAGACCGACCCGGCGTTGACCGCGATCACCATCGCGATGCCCAGCCACTCGTGCCCGGCGAGCGGCTGGCCGAGGAGGATCAGGCCGGCCAGCCCGGCCAGCACCGGGTGGACGCTCATGAACAGCCCGAAGAAGCGCGCCGGCACGTGCCTCAAAGCGATCAGATCGGCCGTGTACGGCAGGACCGAGCTGAGGATCCCCGCCGCCCCGGCGTAGCACAGCGCGGCCGGCTCCAGGGGCAGCAGCACGATCAGCATCGGCAGGTTGAGCAGCGCCGCCACCGCCGAGCCCAGGGCCGGCGCCGTGATGCCTTCGAGCCGTTGCCCGGCGACCCGATTAAGCAGGATGTACGAGGCCCAGCACCCGGCCGCGAGCAGCCCGAGGCCGATCCCGATCCAGTCGCTGGCCGGGCCGGGCAGCACCAGCACCCACACGCCCAGCCCGGCGAGCAGGGCGACGATCAGATCTCGGCGGGTACGCGACCCGAGCAGCGCCACCGCCAGCGGCCCGAGGACCTCCAGCGTCACGGCCAGGCCCAGCCCGATCCGGTCGACGGCGGTGTAGAGGCTCAGGTTCATGGTCGCGAAGACGACGCCCAGGAGCAGCACCGGCCACCACTGTGACCAGCGCATCCGCCGCAGGTCGGGGCGGGCCAGAGGCAGCAGCAAGACGGCCGCGACCACCTGCCGCACGGCCACCACGCCGGCCGGGCCGATCATCGGGAACGCGTGCGCGCCGATGGCCGCGCCGGTCTGATTGCTCGCCGCGCTGGTCACCATCGTGGCGATGCCACCGGCCGTCTTCATGACCGAAGCATGCGGAGCCCGGCACCGACGACGGAAATGCCTCAGCCGGTCGACCTATACGCTCGGCGTATGGATCTGCGACAGCTCAGGGCGCTGATCGCGGTTGTGGACGAGGGCACGTTCACCGATGCGGCGGCCGTTCTCGGTGTGTCGCAGGCGGCGGTGTCCCGGTCCATCGCGGCGCTGGAGCGTGTTCTGGGCGTACGCCTGCTGAATCGCACGACCCGCCATGTCGCGCTCACCGAGACCGGCCGCAAGGTCCTGGCCCAGGCCCGCCGCGTGCTGGACGAGGTCGCCCACCTGGAGCACATCGTCGCCGCGTCCCGGGCCGAGGTGCGGGTCGGGTACGCCTGGGCCGCGCTCGGCCGGCACACCCGTGGCCTGCAGAAACGCTGGGCCAGCGCCCATCCGGACGTGCCGCTGATCTTCGTGCACGCCAACGAGCCGACGGCCGGCCTGCGCGACGGCACGGCCGACGTGGCGGTGCTGCGTACGCCGCTGAACGACCCGCGCTTCCGTGAGGTCGAGGTCGGCCGCGAGCGCCGGGTGGTCGCGATGGCCACCGAGCACCCGTTGGCCCGGCGCCGCACGCTGCGGCTCACCGACCTGGCCCGATACCCGATCGCGATCGATGAACGGACCGGTACGACCACCCCGGAGATGTGGCCGGCCGACGCCCGGCCGCGGGTGATCCGGCGGACCGGCAGCGTGGACGAGTGGCTGACCACGATCGCCGCGAACCAGGCGGTCGGCGTGACCCCGGAGGCGACCGCGCAGCAGAACCCCCGGCCCGGCGTGGCCTACCGCGCGCTGCGGGGCGCTCCGCCGATCACCGTCCGGCTGGCCTGGCGCGCGGACAGCCCGCCCACCGGCCTGGACGAGCTGATCGCGGCCGTGCGGCGGCTCTACGAAAAACGTTAGGCCGCTGTGGGCAGCAGTGCCAGGTCGCTGAGCGAGACGATGCCGACCACCTTGCGGTCGTTGTCACAGACGATGAGGCGGCGTACGCCACGCTCGCGCATCGCCCGGACCGCCTCCTCGACCGACGCCGACTGCTCCACCATGATCATCTCGCGGGTGGCGATGGTCTCCAGCGTGGTGGTCTTCGGCGGCAGCCCCTCGGCGATCGCGCGCACCACGATGTCGCGGTCGGTGACCAGCCCGGCCATGGTCGGCCCGTGGGTCACCACCACGTCACCGATCGCCTGGTCGCGCATCGCCTGTGCCGCTTCGTCGAGCATCGTGTCACCCGAGAGGTAGATGACCCGTCGCGTCATCACCTCGGCGACCGAAGTCCTGGCCATGTCCGCACCTCCCGCCGCATGAGACCGCCATCGTTACACGGTGGTCAGGGCCGCGACCATGTCCGACATGAGAACCTCGTCACGGCCACCCGTTCGGCGGTCACGCAGTTCGCCGTACCCGTCACCCAGACGGCGTCCGACCACGACGGTGTGCGGGATGCCGATCAGCTCGGCGTCGGTGAACTTCACCCCGGCCGACACACCCGGGCGATCGTCGACCAGCACCCGCAGCCCGGCCGCCACGAGCTCGCCGGCCAGCCGCAACGCGGCCGCCACCTGCCCGTCCTTGCCGGCGGCGACCACGTGCACATCGGCCGGGGCGATCTCGGCCGGCCAGACCAGGCCGCGCTCGTCGTGGTGCTGCTCGGCGACCGCGGCCACCGCCCGGGACACGCCGACGCCGTACGAGCCCATGGTCGGCCGCACCGGCTTGCCGTCCGGCCCGAGCACGTCGAGCTTGAACGCGTCGGTGTAGCGCCGGCCGAGCTGGAAGATGTGCCCGATCTCGATGCCCCGGCGGATGGTGAGCTCCCCCTCGGAACACCGCGGGCAGGGGTCGCCGGCGCGTACCTCGGCCGCCTCGATGGTCCCGTCCGGTGTGAAGTCGCGGCCGGCCACCACCGAGGTGGCGTGCTTGCCGGGCTGGTTGGCGCCGGTCAGCCAGGCCGTGCCGGCCACCACCCGCGGGTCGGCCAGGTAGCGGATCTTGCTGCCCTGCGGCCCGATGTAGCCCTTGACCAGGTCGGGCCGGGACGCGAAGTCGTCGAACAGCTCGGCCGTGGCGGGCGCCAGCGCGGCGTCGAGACGCTTGAGGTCGATCTCGCGGTCGCCGGGCACACCGATCGCCAGCAGTTCCGGCTCGCCGCCCGGGTGGTGCACCGTGACCACGACGTTCTTCAGCGTGTCGGCGGCGGTCCAGTCGGTCCGGCCGTCCAGCGCGCGCTCGTTGGCCAGGGCGACCAGCGAGGCGATGGTCGGGGTGTCCGGGGTGTCGTGCACGGTCAGCGGGCCGGGTGTGCCCTCGGGGGCCGGCGGCGCGGGCGTGACGACGGCCTCGGTGTTCGCCGCGTAGTCGCACTTGGCACACCCGACGAAGGTGTCCTCGCCCACGTCGGCCAGGGCCAGGAACTCCTCCGAGGCCGAGCCGCCCATCGCGCCCGCCATGGCCGATACGATCGTGTGCTCCAGACCCAGCCGGGCGAAGATCTTCTGGTACGCGACGCGCATCACGCCGTACGCGTCGGCCAGGCCCTCGTCGGTGAGGTCGAAGGAGTACGCGTCCTTCATCAGGAACTCGCGCCCGCGCAGCAGGCCGGCCCGGGGGCGGGCCTCGTCCCGGTACTTCGTCTGCACCTGGAACAGGATCATCGGGAAGTCCCGGTAGGAGCTGGTCAGATCTTGCACCAGCAGCGCGAACATCTCCTCGTGGGTGGGTGCGAGCAGGTATTCGGTGTCCCGCCGATCCTTGAGCGTGAAGATCTCGTCGCCGTAGTCGGTCCAGCGGCCGCTCGTCTCGTACGGATCACGCGGCAGCAGCGCCGGGAACGACACCTCCTGGGCGCCGGCCGCGGCCATCTCCTCCCGGACCACCCGGGCCACGTTGTCCAGCACCAGCTTGCCCAGCGGCAGGTAGGTGTAGCCGCCCGGCGCGGCGCGACGGATGTAGCCGGCGCGCAGCAGCAGCCGATGGCTCGGCACCTCCGCCTCGGCCGGGTCCTCGCGCAGGGTCTTGAGCAGCATCGTGGACATCCGCAGGAGCATGGCCGCGAGTGTAGGTAACGGGTGTCAGCAGCGTCACGCTGCTTTTCGCCGTGAACGAGTGCTTAGCTAGATAGCTGTAAAGGACATAGAACGGGGCGGACGATGACCTGGCGCAGCTATGTGGCGATGGGTGACAGCTTCACCGAGGGGATGGACGATCCGTACCCGGATGGCACCTTCCGGGGCTGGGCCGACCTGGTCGCGGCCCGGCTGGCGGTCGAGGCCGGCCCCGATTTCGGGTACGCCAACCTGGCCATCCGCGGCCGGCTGCTGAACGCGGTCATCGCCGAGCAGCTCGAACCGACCCTGGCCATGCGCCCCGACCTGGTCAGCTTCGCCGCCGGCGGCAACGACGCGCTGCGCCGCAAGGCCGATCCGGAAGCGCTGATCGCCCGGCTCGACGGCGTGATCGAGCAGATTCGCGCGACCGGCGCCGACGTCGTCATGTTCCGCTTCGCCGACGTCTCGACCCACCTGCCCGGCCAGCGCATCTACGGCCCTCGGGTGGCCGTGCTCAACCGCGGCGTCGGTGAGATCGCCGACCGGCACGGCGCCCACCTGATCGACCTGTTCGCCGACGACGCCTTCCGCAACAACCCGGTCATGTGGTCGACCGACCGGATCCACCTCTCCCCGGCCGGACACCGCCGGGTGGCCGCCCGGGTGCTGACCGAGCTCGGCGTCGGCGTGGACGAGGAGTGGTTGCTGATCCCGCCGGCCCCCGCCCCGACGCCGTGGCTGCTGGCCCGCGGCGCCGACCTGCGCTGGGCCGGTCAACACCTGGCGCCGTGGATCAAGCGCCGCCTCCAGGGCCGGTCCTCGGGCGATCTGGTCACCGCGAAGCGACCCACCCTCGGTCCGGTCGAATAGGGGATAGGTTCGAGGCATGGCTGTGGAGCTGGACGACAACACCGAACTTCAGGCGTACGCGCACCCCGAGCGCCTGGTCACCACCGAGTGGCTGGCCGCCCATCTGGGCGAGCCCGGCCTGGTCGTGGTCGAGTCCGACGAAGACGTGCTGCTCTACGACACCGGGCACATCCCGGGCGCCGTCAAGGTCGACTGGCACCTCGAGCTCAACGACCAGGTCACCCGCGACTACCTCGACCCGGCGGCGTTCGCCGAGATGTGCGCGGCCAAGGGCATCGGGCGCGGCGACACGATCGTGTTCTACGGCGACAACTTCAACTGGTGGGCGGCGTACGCGCTGTGGGTCTTCAGTCTGTTCGGCCATGCCGACGTGCGGCTGCTCGACGGCGGCCGGCAGAAGTGGGCCGACGAGGGGCGCGAGCTGACCCGCGAGAAGACGGTCCGCGAGCGTGCCGACTACCCGGTGCCGGTTCGTGACGACGCGGCCATCCGCGCCTTCCGGGAAGAGGTGGCCGAGCACAGCACGGCCGGGCGCCCGCTGGTCGACGTGCGGTCGCCGCAGGAATACTCCGGTGAGCTGACCCACATGGCGGCGTACCCGCAGGAGGGCGCCCTGCGCGGCGGTCACATCCCGGGCGCGCTGAGCAAGCCATGGAAGTCGGCGGCCAACGAGGACGGCACGTTCAAGAGCGCCGACGAGCTCACCGCGATCTACCGCGCCGGGCTGGGCCTTTCGCCGTCCGACGACGTGATCGCGTACTGCCGGATCGGTGAGCGGTCCAGCCACACCTGGTTCGTCCTCACCCACCTGCTCGGTTTCCCGCGGGTCCGCAACTACGACGGCTCCTGGACCGAGTGGGGCAACCTGGTCCGCGCGCCCATCGCCAAAGGCGACCAGCCCTAAAACGGGACGCCCAAAACGCGCCGAGATCGCTACCTTCTCTGCGTGCGTAACACGTTTCAGGTCGACCTGCGCGGCATCGTCGATCTGCTCAGCCATCACCTGTACGCGAGCCCTCGCGTCTACGTCCGTGAGCTGCTGCAGAACGCGGTGGACGCGATCACCGCCGTGGGCGCCGACCACGCGGGGCGGGTGCGGATCACCACCACCGACGACCTGATCCGGGTCGTGGACAACGGGATCGGCCTGACCGAGGCGCAGGTCCACGAGCTGCTGGCCACCATCGGCCGCAGCTCGAAGCGGGACGAGCTGGGCTTCGCCCGGCACGAGTTCCTCGGCCAGTTCGGCATCGGCCTGCTCTCCTGCTTCCTGGTCGCCGACGAGATCCGGGTGCACACCCAGCAGGCCGGGCAGCCGGCGGTGCGGTGGATCGGGTTCTCCGACGGGCGTTACGAGGTGCGGCCGGCCGAGGACCGCGAGCCCGGCACCGAGGTCACGCTGCTGCCGCGGCGGGGCACCGACGAGTTCCGCACCCACGACACGGTCGTCCACCTGGCCACGCTCTACGGCTCGCTGCTGCCGGTCGAGGTCACGGTCGACGACCGGCGCACCACGACCGGGACGCTTCCGTGGGCCGGCAGCCGGGCCGACATGCTGCGGTACGGCGCCGAGACGCTCGGGTTCACGCCGTTCGACGTGATCCCGTTGTCCGTACCCGAAGCGGGCCTGTCCGGGGCGGCGTTCGTGCTGCCCACCCCGGCCAACCCGGCGACGCGCGGCGGGCACCGGGTCTACCTCAAGCGGATGCTGCTGGCCGAGTCGGTCGACGAGCTGCTGCCCGAGTGGGCGTTCTTCGTCCGCTGCGTGGTCGACAGCACCGAACTGCGCCCGACCGCCAGCCGCGAGGCCCTGTACGACGACTCGCTGCTGGCCGACACCCGGGACGCGATCGCCGACCAGCTCCGCGGCTGGCTGGTGCGGCTGGCCACAGTGGACCCGGGCCGGCTGGGCGACTTCCTGCGCGTGCACCACCTCGGCGTCAAGGCGCTGGCCCTGCACGACGACGAGATGCTGCGCCTGGTCGAGCAGTGGCTGCCGATGGAGACGAACGCCGGCCGGGCCACGCTGGCCGAGCTGCGCGAGCGGCACGGCGTGGTGCGCTACGTCGACGATGTCGACCAGTTCCGGCAGCTCGCGGCGGTGGCCGCGGCGCAGGACATGGTGCTGGTGAACGCCGGGTACGCGTACGACACCGACATCCTGTCCCGGCTGCCCGGTGTTCAGCGGATGGACCCGTCCGACCTGGCCACCCGGTTCGAGTCGGTGGAGCGGGACGCCGAGCTGGCGTTGCGCCCGTTCCTGGCCGCGGCCCAGCGCCGGCTCGACCGGCTGGGCTGCGAGGTGCTGCTGCGGGCGTTCGAGCCGAGCCGGCTGCCCGCGCTCTACCTGGTCAGCCGCAGCGCCGCGTTCGGCCGCGAGCTGAGCGCGACCCGCGACAAGGTCGACGACCTGTGGGCTGACGTGCTCGGCGCGGTGGCCGCCGCGGTGCCGGTCGACCGGCCTCAGCTGGTGTTGAACCACAACAATCCGCTGGTCCGCCGGATCTGCGGGCTGGCCGACCCCGAGCTGGCCGGTCTGGCCGTGGACGCGCTCTACGGCCAGGCGCTGCTGCTCGGCTACCACCCGATCCGGCCGGCCGACGCCGACCTGCTGAACAGCTCGTTCCTGGGCCTGCTGGGCCACGCCGTCGAGGGTGGCGCGTGATGGCGTACTCCTACAACGAGCTGTGGCAGATGCTCGGTCAGGCCACCGATCTGCCGTACGGGCCGGGCCAGGTCGCCGCGCTCGAGCAGGTGCTCCGGCACACCGACGCGGCCGGCGAGACCGAGCTGGCCTTCCAGACCCGGATGATCCTGACCCAGTCGTACGTGATGAGCGGCGAGCCGGCGAAGTCGTTCGTGACGTTCTCTCGCTGCCTGGCCGAGTACGACGCCGACCCGGGTCTCGACCACCACGAGGCCTGGAGCTGGGAGCTGCTCTGGTACTTCAAGTTCGCGGTGAGCGGGCTGCTGAAGTTCCCCGAGGTGCCGCTGGACCGGACGTACGCGGTGCTGGACGACATGGAACGCCGCTACCGCGAGGCCGGCGAGAAGACACAGGCCGTCTACCACTACCGCCACCTGGTGGCCCGGCACATCGGCGACGACGACGCGGCGGCCCGGTGGTACGAGCGCTGGGTCACCGCGCCGCGCGACGACCTGTCCGACTGCGCGGGCTGTGACCCGGACAGCCGGATGGCGTACCTGGCCACGACCGGCCGGGACGCCGAGGCGATCGCGGTCGGCGAGGCGGCGCTGGCCCAGAAGCTGGACTGCGAGAAGCAGCCGCAGTCGGTGCTCGGCGCGCTGATGTTCCCCTACCTGCGGACCGGGCGCTCGGACGAGGCGGCGGACGCGTTCCGGCGGTCGTACCGCGGGGCCAAGGACAAGCTCGGTGAGATGGGCGCGGTGGCCGACCACATCGAGTTCTGCGCGCGTACGGGCAACGAGCACCGCGGCCTGGAGCTGCTCGAACGGCACCTGAGCTGGCTGCCGAAGGCGCCGTCGCCGGCGGCGGTGATGAGTTTCACCGCGTCCGGTGGGCTGCTGCTGCGCCGGCTGACCGAGCTGGGTCACGGCGACGCGCCGGTCCGCCGGGGCGAGGAGACCGTTCCGGCCGCCGAGCTGGCGGCCGAGATGTCCCGTACGTCCCGTGAGCTGGGCACCCGGTTCGACGCCCGCAACGGCACGCCGGCCCGGTCGGCCGCGGTCGAGCGGGTGCTGACGGCCGAGCCGTACACGACGAGGGCCATCTCACTGAACGAGCGTTAAGTAAGGAACTTGACGGCGGGTTATTGTTTTCCGGTGACGGTAGATCAGCAGCAGCGGCCGGGCCCGCCCGCACCACGCCGGCGGTCGCGGCGCGACGAGATCCTCGACATCGCGGTCGGCCTTTTCGCCGCCAAGGGCTACCACGGCGTCTCGATGGACGACATCGGTTCGGCCGCCGGGGTCACCGGGCCGGCGCTCTACCACCACTTCGCCGGCAAGGAGGCGATGCTGGTCGCCGCCCTGATCCCGGTGAGCGAGGGCCTGCTCCACGGCGGCCGCGAGCGGGTGACCCGCCACCCCGACGACGCGCACGCCGCGCTGACCGACCTGATCGCCTTCCACGTCGAGTTCGCGCTGGCCAATCCGGCGGTGATCGCGCTGCACCTGCACGAGCTCGACCGGCTGCCCGAGGAGCCGCGCCGGCAGATCCGCCGCCTCCAGCGTCAGTACGTCGAGGAGTGGGTGGGCGTGCTGGCGACCCTGCGGCCCGAGCTGAACGGTGGCGAGGCCCGGGTGCTCGCCCACGCCGCGTTCGGCCTGATGAACTCCACGCCGTTCCTCGGCGACGAGGTCGAGCGGCAGCGTGCGGCGGCTCTGCTGCGTACGGCGGCGGCCTGCGCCCTCGAAGGACGGGCCCAGGAGTGATCGAATCCCTGCTGGTGGCCAACCGCGGCGAGATCGCGCGGCGGATCATCCGCACCGCGAAGCGCCTCGGCATCCGCACCGTGGCGGTCCATTCGGAGCCCGACGCCGGCCTCCCGTTCGTGCTGGAGGCCGACGAGTCGGTCGCGATCGGCCCGGCGGCGCCGGCTCAGAGCTATCGCAACGCCGAGGCGATCCTGGCCGCCGCCGCGTCCACCGGCGCCCAGGCGATCCACCCCGGCTACGGCTTCCTGAGCGAGAACGCGGCTTTTGCCCGCGCCGTCGAGGCCGGCGGCCTGGTCTGGGTCGGGCCGGGCGCCGACGCGATCACCGCGATGGGTGACAAGATCAACGCGCGCAATCTGATGGCCGCGGCCGGGGTCCCGGTCGCGCCCGGCACCCAGGATCCCGCCGGTTCGGCCGACGACGCGGTCGCGGCCGCCGCCGGCATCGGCTACCCGGTCATGGTCAAGGCGTCGGCCGGCGGCGGCGGCATGGGCATGGCGGTGGCCGAGGACGAGGCCGGGTTGCGCAAGGCGTTCGACCAGGTCTCCGCGTTCGCGGAACGGACCTTCGGCGACGGCTCGGTGCTCCTGGAGCGCTATTTCCCCCGGGTACGCCACGTCGAGGTGCAGATCCTCGGCCTGGCCGACGGCCGGGTGATCGCCCTGAGCGAGCGCGAATGCTCGGTGCAGCGGCGCAACCAGAAGCTGGTGGAAGAGGCGCCGTCCCCGGCGGTGAGCCCCGAGCTGCGGAAACGCTTCCTGGCCGCCGCGGTGCTGGCCGGCGAGGCGGTGGGCTACCGCAACGCGGGCACGGTCGAGTGCCTGCTCGACCCGGCCACCGGCGAGTTCTTCTTCCTCGAGATGAACACCCGGCTCCAGGTCGAACACCCGATCACCGAGCTGATCCACGGCATCGACCTGGTCGAGGAGCAGCTGCGGATCGCGAGCGGCCTGCCGCCCACCTTCGACCCGGACGCGCTGACCACCAGCGGCCACGCCATCGAGCTGCGGGTGAACGCCGAGGACCCGAAGCGGTTCTTCCCCGGCCCCGGCCACATCACCACCTGGGTCGAGCCGACCGGTGAGGGCGTCCGGGTCGACTCCGGGTACGCGCCCGACCTGACCGTCACGCCCCACTACGACTCGCTGATGGCCAAGCTGATCGTGTACGCCGCCGACCGCGCCGAGGCGATCGCCCGGGCCCGGACCGCGGTGGCCGGCTTCAAGATCGCCGGTCCCAAGAACAACCTGCCGTTCTTCACCGAGCTGCTGGACAACCCCGAGTTCACCAGCGGCGACTACGACACGGGCATCGTCGCCAGGATGAGGTGATCGTGATGATCTCGATCCGTGAGGTGGCACCCCGGGACGGGCTCCAGAACGAGGAGCCCATCTCGACCGACAGCAAGGTGCGGCTCATCGACGCGCTGGGCGGCACGGGCGTACGCCGGATCGAGGCGGTGTCGTTCGTGCATCCCAAGGCGATCCCGCAGATGGCCGACGCCGACGAGGTGTGGGCTCGGGTCGCGAAGCGTCCCGAGATCCGCTGGTCGGCGCTGATCCCCAACACGCGGGGCGCCCAGCGGGCCCTCGCGGCCGGCTTCGGTGAGATCGAGGTCGTCGTCTCGGCCAGCGACACGCACAACCGCCGCAACCTCAACCGCTCCACCGCCGAGTCGCTGGACGACATCACCGCCCTGATCCCGCTGGTGCACGAGGCCGGCGCCACGCTCGAGGTGATCGTGGCGACCAGCTTCGGGTGCCCGTTCGAGGGCGACATCGACCCCGACCGGGTGGCCGGCATCGTGGCCCGGGTGCGGGCCGACGGCGCCGACCGGATCGCGTTCGGCGACACCACCGGGATGGCCACCCCGCGACGGGTGCGCGACCTGCTGTCCGCGGTACGCCCGGACCTGCTGCACTTCCACAACACCCGGGGCACCGGGCTGGCCAACATCCTCACCGCGCTCGACCTGGGCGTGACCGAGTTCGACGCCAGCGTCGGCGGGATCGGCGGCTGCCCGTACGCGCCGGGCGCCTCCGGCAACGTGGCCACGGAAGAGGTGGTCCACATGCTGCACGACATGGGCCTGGACACCGGAATCGACCTGGACGCTCTGATCGAGGTCGCCGAGTTGGCCGAGAAACTGTTGGGCAAACAACTGCCGTCCGGTGTTCTCCGGGCCGGACCGCGGACGCGAACGGTGTAATTCCCGGCCCGATTATTTTTCCTATTTGTCGGCGTGACCCCGCCTCTGTCGTTTCGTTACCCATACCGAGTGGCCGATATGGGCCGTTCGGCAGGGGACCGACGACAAAGGGGTGGGACATGACGGGGTGGGTGATCGAGCGCACGCCGCTCGGGACGCTCGCGTCGTCCGTCGCGCCCACCAGCGCCCCGACCACGCCCATGCCGCCCCACAGCCAGGGGGCGGAGCGGCGCGGACGGCGTTGGGCACTGCGTGCGTTTGTCATCGGTGGCCTCGCCGGCGCTGCCTGGCTGCTCACCGGAGCCGCCGCTCAGGCCGCGGACCACGACCCGGCGACCGAGGTGTCGTCGCTGGTCGGCACGGTCCTGACCGGCAGCAGCACCGAGACGCCGGTTGACCGGGTCCTGCAGGCGGCCACCCGGCCGCTGGACACGGACCGCCCGGCGACCAGGAAAGACCGGCGTGTCACCGCCGTCCTCGACGAGCCGCTCAAGGTCGTCGGCGCGGTGGCACACGCCAAGGACGACGCGGCGCCCGTGCTCAGCACGGCCGATCACGTCGTCCGGGATCTGACCGGCCCCAGCCGTCTCACCGACGGCGCCACGGATCCCGAGCAGATCGCCCCGGTGGCGGCACCGCTCACCCGGACACCGGACCCGGTTCCCGGATCGGCCCAGGCCCTTCCGGCCGCCCCTGAGGCGGACGAGACCGAGTCGCGGCGCCCGGCACCGGCCGAGTCGCCGGTGACCGACGCGGTGGCGACCCGGATCGCGGACCCAGCACCGCCCGCGCACGTCGTGTCCCCGAGCCAGCCGGCCGGGCCGCACGACGCCGCGGCACCGAAGGCGTCCGCAGGCACGCGGCACGCGATCACCAGGCACGCCATCACGGCGGCCGAGCCGGGCCGCACGCCCGGTGGTGGCGATCTCCCCGCATCCCCGCAGGTGCAGTTCGGGGCACTCAGCGGCATCTCGACCAACGCGTCGGGTGCTCCGACGGAGGGTGGCTCAGCGGCCTTCCTCCCGGCCGCGGTCGCGAGCGGTTCGGTGGCTTCCCACCGGCTGCTCCAGGCGACCGATGTCGAGGTCCGGCGGCACGACGCCGAGGCACCGACCGTCTCACCTGACTGAGTGACCGCCGCCTCGATTCCCTGACCGTTTGCGCACAAACGGCGAATCACATTCCGGCCGGTTCACGTCACATTCCACCGCTGTTGGGCGCACGTCGACAAGCGGAGTCAGGTTCCAGCAATTGATGCCGGGCACCGCTGCGCCCCTGTGCACCGTTCTGCGAAACGCCAACTGAATATGTGCAATCACATTCTGCTTACATTCTGAAAGGCACTACTTTCTCATGAAGACTTGGGTTCGCAAGACTCTGAGCGTCGGTGTCCTGGCCGCGGGCGCCCTGCTGTTCACCTCGGCCAACGCCGCGCACGCGGACGACAAGGTCTCGCAGGACACGTCCTGGAACTACGGCATCGGCAACGGCATCCAGGCCGCCGCGCCGATCGACCTGGGCGCGAACGTCTGCGGCAACGCCATCTCCGCGCTCGGCTGGGCCAGTGGCCAGGCCGCCTGCGGCAACGTGTTCGAGGGCGGCTCCTACAAGCAGAAGTCGACCAAGAACTACGGCGCCCTGAACGGCGCGCAGGTCCTCATCCCGGTCGACGGCGGCGTGAACGTCGTCGGCAACGCCGTCGCGGCGGCCGGCGGGGCCCAGGCGGCCGGCACCGGCGTGAACAGCTTCGGTGGCCACTCCAAGGGCAAGTCCAAGGAGAGCGCCACCACCGAGAAGAAGGGCGGGGGCGACCCGACCCAGCTCTCGCACAGCAACTACGGGCTGCTCAACGGCGCCCAGATCTACGCTCCGATCAACCTCGGCGCGAACGTCTGCGGCAACTCGGCCTCCGTGCTCGGCTTCGCCAACGGCCAGGCCGCCTGCTGGAACCTCTTCGGCGGGCAGGGCAAGGGCAAGCAGGAGAGCGGCATCGAGCAGGTCACCTACGACAACTTCGGTGCCCTCAACGGCCTGCAGCTCGCCGCCCCGATCAACGGCTTCGCCAACGTGACCGGCAACGCCGTGTCCGTGGCCGGCGCCTCGCACGCCGCCGGCGCCTCGAAGAACGTCGAGAGCGGTGGCAACGACGACATCAAGCAGGACTCGCACAACAACGTCGGCATCGCGAACGGCGCCCAGATCGCCGCGCCGGTCGACCTCGGCCTGAACCTGTGCGGCAACGCGCTGGGCGTGCTGGGTGCGGCCAACGCCGCTGCCGACTGCGGCAACGACTTCGGTGGCAACGGCGGCAACGGTGGTCACCAGGGCGGTGGCAACGGTGGCGACAACGGCAACGACGACGACTACGACGCCGACCACGACGGTGACGACGATGGTCCCCACCACCACGGTGGCAACAACGGTGGCAACAACGGCGACGACGACGACTACGCCGGCAACAACGGCGACAAGTACGGCGACGCGCCGCGCAAGGCCGGCAAGGCGCACGCCAAGTCGGCGGCGACCGAGGGTTCCGCGGTCGACAGCGTGACCGGCGGCCTGGGCGGCAACAACGCCAACGTCGCGGGCCTGACCAACGGTCTGCTCGGCGGCCTGGGCTGACGCTCACCCGGTAACACCCTGAAAGGCGCGGGTCGCACCGGTCCCGGGTGCGACCCGAGCCGGCGCCTCGCGGCGTCGGATGAAGCCGGTGCTCCTCCACAGCGCCGGTGACCAATAAAACGGAAGGGAGCCTCCGCAGCCGGCGGAGGCTCCCTTCCGGTGCTGGGCGCGCTACGCTACCCTAACGATCGTTCAGGTTACGACGTCAGGGGGCACAGTGACAGCCGAGTACGAGGCGTTGGCGCAGACCCACAAGCGGGTCGAGGCGGGTGGCGCCGAGCGCTATCACGCGGCCAACGCGGCGAAGGGCAAACTCTTCGCCCGGGAGCGGATCAGGCTGCTCACCGATGAGGGTTCGTTCGTCGAGGACGGGCTCTACGCCAACAGTCTGGCCGAGGGCCTGCCCGCCGACGGCGTGATCACCGGAACCGCGAAGATCGACGGCCGGCCGGTGGGCGTGATGGCCAACGACTCGACGGTCAAGGCGGGCTCGTGGGGCGCCCGGACGGTCGAGAAGATCATCCGGGTCATCGAGCGGGCGTACGCGGACGGCGTACCCATGGTCTATCTCGTCGACTCGGCCGGCGCGCGCATCACCGACCAGGTCGACCTCTTCCCCGGCCGTCGCGGCGCCGGCAAGATCTTCCACAACCAGGTCAAGGCGTCCGGCTCGATCCCCCAGGTCTGCGCGCTGTTCGGGCCGTCCGCGGCCGGCGGGGCCTACATCCCGGCGTTCTGCGACGTGGTGGCCATGGTCGAGGGCAACGCGAGCATGTACCTCGGCTCGGACCGCATGGTCGAGATGGTCACCGGCGAGAAGACGACGCTGGAGGCGATGGGCGGCGCCCGGGTGCACTGCGCCGAGTCCGGCGTCGGCCACTTCCTCTGCAAGACCGAGCAGGACGCGCTCGACGTGGTCCGGAACTACCTCTCCTACCTGCCTGGCAACTGGCAGGGCAAGCCGCCGTCGGCGTCGGCGGCCGAGCCGGCCACTGTGGACCTCGAAGCGTTGGTCCCGGTCAGCGAGCGGCAGGCCTTCGACATGCGCAAGTACGTCAAGGGGATCGTCGACGAGGGGTCGTTCTTCGAGATCCAGGCGCTCTGGGCCCGTGAGCTGACGATCGGCTTCGCGCGGCTGAACGGCGAGGTCGTCGGCGTCGTCGGCAACAACTCGATGTTCAAGGGCGGCGTGCTCTTCGTCGACTCGGCCGACAAGGCCAGCCGCTTCGTGCAGTTGTGCGACGCGTTCAACGTCCCGCTGCTCTTCCTGTCCGACGTGCCCGGGTTCATGGTCGGCACGGCGGTCGAGAAGCAGGGCATCATCCGGCACGGCGCCAAGATGATCACGGCGATCAGCGAGGCGACCGTACCCAAGATCTGCGTCGTGGTCCGCAAGGCCTACGGCGCCGGGCTGTACGCGATGGCCGGCCCCGGTTTCGAGCCGGACGCGACCATCGCCCTGCCCACCGCCAAGATCGCCGTGATGGGCGCGGACGCGGCCGTCAACGCGGTGTACGCCAACAAGATCGCGGCGATCGAGGACGAGGCCGAGCGGGCCGAGTTCGTCGCCACCAGGCGCGCCGAGTACGAGCGCGACATCGACATCGTGCGGCTGGCCTCCGAGCTGGTCATCGACGCCATCGTGGCGCCCGCCGACCTGCGGACCGAGTTGATCCGCCGGTTCGCGGCCGCGCGTGGCAAGGAACGTTTCTTCTCTCGGCGCCGGCACGGCGTCACACCGGTGTAAGGGAGCAGTCATGGTCGACTTCCGGCTCAGCGAGGAGCAGGAGGCGCTGCGTGAGAGCGTGCGGGAGTTCGCACGTGAACAGGTCGCGCCGGTCATCGCCGAGCACTACGCGCAACACACGTTCCCGTACGACCTGGTCCGGCAGATGGCCAAGATGGGCCTGTTCGGCCTGCCCTTCCCCGAGGAGCACGGTGGCATGGGCGGCGACTACTTCGCGCTCTGCCTCGCCCTCGAGGAACTGGCCCGGATCGACAGCTCCGTCGCGGTCACCCTGGAGGCGGCGGTCTCGCTGGGCGCGATGCCGATCTACCGCTTCGGTACGCCGGAACAGCGGTCCCGCTGGCTGCCGCAACTGTGCTCGGGCGAGGCCCTGGCGGCCTTCGGTCTCACCGAGCCGGGCTTCGGCTCGGACGCCGGCGGCACCACCACCCGGGCGCGGCTCGACGAGGCCACCGGCGAGTGGGTGATCAACGGCACCAAGGCGTTCATCACCAACTCGGGCACCGACATCACGGTCCTGGTCACGGTGGCGGCGGTGACCGGCGTCAACCCGGACGGCAGCAAGGAGCTGTCCACCATCATCGTGCCCTCGGGTACGCCCGGCTTCACCGTCGCGCCGGCGTACGACAAGGTCGGCTGGTGTGCCTCGGACACCCACGAGCTGTCCTTCGACGACGTCCGGGTGCCGGCCGCGAACCTGCTCGGCGAGCGCGGCCGCGGCTTCGCCCAGTTCCTGCGGATCCTCGACGAGGGACGGATCGCGATCGCGGCGCTGTCGGTCGGGCTCGCCCAGGGCTGCGTGGACGAGTCCGTGGCGTACGCGAACCAGCGTGAGGCCTTCGGCCGGACCATCGGCAACTTCCAGGCCGTGAAGTTCATGATCGCCGACATGGAGCTGCGGGCACACACGGCGCGGCTGGCCTACTACGACGCGGCCGCCCGGATGATCGCCGGTCAGGACTTCAAGGCCAAGGCGGCGGTGGCCAAGCTGCACGCCAGCAACGCGGCCATGGAGAACGCCCGGTACGCCACCCAGGTGCACGGCGGGTACGGCTTCATGAACGAGTCGGCGGTCGGCCGGTTCTACCGGGACGCCAAGATCCTTGAGGTCGGGGAAGGCACGTCCGAGGTACAACGGATGCTCATCGCACGCGACCTGGGACTCTGAGCGATCGTTAAGGTGCACGGGGAGCGTAAGTTTCCTGTCGGTATTCCGACCCAAGCGGGTGCGTTCCCGGACAACTAGCCTGATAGCGGGCGACATGCATCGATCGACATGCCTAGGTTCATGGGCATGGCATCTGATCACGGGGCGGACCGTGTCGACGGTCCGGGATTCGGGGCCATGCTGGGCGGTCATCGCCGACAGGCCCGGCTGACCCAGGACGAACTCGCCCAGCGGGCCGGCGTCGGCGTGCGTACGGTCCGTGACCTGGAGCGCGGCCGCGCCTCCCGGCCCCAACGCACCACCGTCGAACTGCTGGCCAACGCCCTCGCCCTGACCGGGGCCGACCGGCACGCGTTCCTGCTCGCCGCGCGCGGCCAGAGCGCCGATCCGATCCCGGCCCAGCGCTACGTCCGGCTGCCGCCCTCGGCCGAGCTGATCGGCCGCGACGCCGACGCCGCCGAACTCGCCGACCTGCTCACCGGCCCGGTCCGGCACCCGCGCGTGGTCACCCTGGTCGGTCTGGCCGGCGTCGGCAAGACCGCGCTCGCCCTCTCCGTCTGCCACCGCGTGGTCGACGCGCACACGGGCGGCGTGGCCGGCCTGGTCGTCACCGACGGCTTCGCGACCGGCGACATCCTGAGCACGGTCGCCGCGGTCTTCGGCGTCGGCCGCTTCGAAGACCTGTCGGCCCGCTTCGCCGGCACCTCCGGGGTGCTGCTCATCGACGCGGTCGAGCGATCGCCCGAGGCCGTCGCCGAGGCGCTGTCCAAGCTGCTCGAACGCGTGCCCACGCTGCGTTTCATCACCACCGGCCGCCACCCGATCGGGCTGCCGGCCGAACGGGTCTGGTCGCTCGCGCCTCTCGTCGCGCCGCCCGAGTCGGCCCGCACGCTGGCCGAGGTCAGCGACTTTCCCGCGGTCGCGTTGTTCCTCGACCGCCTGGCCCGGGTACGCCGTGAGCCGGTCACGCCCGACGAGGTGGAGCCCCTGGCCACCCTGGTCCGCCGGCTGGGCGGCCTGCCGATGGCGATCGAACTGGCCGCCGCGCACGGCCGGGTGCTGACCGTGGCCGAGATCCTGCACCGCTACGGCGACCGTCTCCTCGACCTGACCGGCCGGCCCGGCGACGACGCGGTGTCGTTGCGCGACGCGGTCGCCGCCAGCTACCACCTGCTCGCCACCGAGGAGCAGTACGCCCTGCGCCGACTCGGCCTGTTCCGGCACCGCTGGTCGGTGTCGCTGGCCGAGCAGATGATCGAGCCCGGCCGCGCCGGCGACACCGACGTCGTCCACCTGCTCGACCGCCTCCTGGAGCTGGGACTGCTCAGCGTCCGGGGGAGCGGGGTATTCCGGTTCCGGCTGCTCGACGTGGTGCGCGACTACGCGGCCGAGCAGGCGGCGGCCGAGGGCGAGCTGCCCGGTGGCCGGCAGCGCCATGCCGAGGTGATCGCCGACCTGGCCGAGGGCATCGCGCCGCAGCTCGTCGGCCCTCACCTGGCCGAGGCGGCGAACCGGCTCGACGACGTCGCCGGTGACGTCGGCGCCGCCCTGGCCTTCGCGGCGTCCGAAGATCCACGCACTGCCCTGCGGCTGGCCGCCGCCCTGCCGCGCTGGTGGCGGTTCCGGGGCCGGAACGTGACCGGCCGGCAGTGGCTCCGGCGGTTGCTGGACGATCCGCGTACCGCCTCCGCCGACCCGGTGGTCCGCGCTTGGGCCAAGATCGGCCTGGCCCAGCTGGCCGCGCGGCCGAGCCCGGACGGCGACGAGATCGTCTCGGCCGCCGAGGCGCTGGCCGACTTCGAGCGGCTGGGCGTGATCGAGGGTCAGCTCGCCGCACACACCCAGCTGGCGGCACTGTGGATGGCCAAGGACGGCTTCGACCAGGCCCGCCGGCACGGCGTCGCGGCGCTCGAACTGGCCCGCGAGACGGGCCGGGTGCGCGACATGGCCGTCGCCGAGAACAACCTGACCTGGCACGAAATCCGGATCGGCGACCTGGCCGCGGCCCGCGAGCGGCTGGCCGCCGTCGACCGGCTGGCCGCCCGCTGCGGCGAACACCGGCTGCAGGCCCTGGCCCGGGCCAACCTGGCCGAGGTGGCCCGGCTCGACCGCGAGTTCGGCGAGGCGGAGATGCTCGGCCGGCAGGCGGTGGCCGAGCTCGAGGTGCTCGGCGACCCGATGCACCGTCGGCGGGTGATCGGCCGGATCGGGCTGGCGCTGGCCGAGTGGGGGCGGGTCGACGAGGCCGAGGCGATGCTGGCCGAGCTGAGCCCGGCGTCCGACGGCCCTTCTCCCTCGGACGGCCCGCTTTCCTCGGACGGCCCTGGGGGCGGCTTCCTGGACGGGCCGGCCGCCATGGTCGAGGCGGCGATCGCCATGGCCACCGGCGATCAGAAGCGTGCGGCTGAGTGCTACGCCCGCGCCGCCGACGCGTACGCCGGAGATGTGGATCCTCGGGATGTGGTCGAGGCGCTGGTCGGGCTGGCCGCGACGACGCCCGACCCCGATCAGCGGGAGGCGGCGTTGTCACGCCTCGACGAGATCTGCACCGCGGGCGGCATCGTGTTGCTGCCGCATGAGAGAGCCCGGCTGGCGTGAGACGGCCGGCGCTCTCTGTGGCCCCCCACAGCGCCGGCCGTCGCAACGCCCCACCGGTACGCGGCGAAAACGATGGCTCCCCCGTCGCCCCGCCAAACCGACCTCGGTCCGCCGCATCCCCCTTGCGGTGATCACCCTAGCGGCGATCAGTAGCCGGATTCGGGCGATTCGCTCCGTATGCCCTAGGCGCTGGCGGGTTCTGCCGGTAGTTCTGCCGGTTCGCCGGTTCCCGCCGTCGCGCACGGGTTGACCGCATCGCGAACCTTGCGCAGTCCCTCGAGCAGCGCGTCCAGTTGCCCGGGCGAGAGCGGGTCGACCAGCCAGCGCTGAATGATCTCCAGGTGCTCGGGCAGCAGGGCGTCGAGCCGTTCCAGGCCGGCGTCGGTGATCACCGCGTACGAACTGCGCCGGTCGGCCGAGCACGCCTCGCGACGAATCAGGCCGTCACGGTCCATCCGGTCGACCACCCGGGTCACCCCGCTGGTGGACAGGGAGGTCTGGCCGGCCAGGTCGGTCATCCGCAGCCGGTGGCTGGGCGTGCGGGCCAGTCGCATCAGCACCTCGAACTCGACGATCGACAGCCGGTGCTGGTCGAGTTGGGCCTCGAAGTGGCCGCGCAGGCCGGTGAAGGCCTCGGTCAGCAAGCCGATGGCCGTGAAGCGGGGGTCTGACAGGTCGACGTTCACCCTGTCAACTGTAACAGACACTTGACAGGGGGAATATTGCGCGAGATATAGTTGCTACGTCACGCAAACATCCTTCCCTCATCGTCGCTTCAAGGAGATCCAGTCATGACCGAGTCCGTCGCCACCGGTCCGCGCGAGTTCCAGGGCCTCCAGGTCCCGGCCGCCGGCACTTACCTGCTCGACGCCAACCACAAGCGCGTCGGCTTCGTGGCACGACACCTGATGGTCAGCAAGGTGCGTGGCAACTTCGAGACCGCCGAGGCCACGATCGTCGTCGGCGAGGACCCGCTGCAGTCCTCCGTCACCGCGTCGATCCAGACCGCGAGCATCAACACCAACGCCGCCGACCGCGACAACCACCTGCGCAGCGGCGACTTCTTCGACTCCGAGAAGTACCCGACCATCGACTTCCGCAGCACCGGCCTCAAGTCCTGGGACAACGGCGAGTTCGTCCTCAACGGCGAGCTCACGATCAAGGACATCACCAAGCCGGTCGAGCTGAAGGTCGAGTTCGAGGGCGCCGGCAAGAGCCCCTACGGCTTCGACGTCTTCGGCTTCAGCGCCACCACCGAGATCGACCGCGAGGACTGGGGCCTGACCTGGAACATGGCCCTCGAGTCCGGCGGCGTCATGGTCAGCAAGAAGATCAAGATCGAGATCGAGGGCGAGGCCATCCGTCAGGCCTGACCCTCTGGTTGTACACAGGCGCCGTCTCCGCTCGTCGGGGGCGGCGCCTGTGCTTTGTGGATTGTCGTCAGACCGTCACTTTCGCAGGCTACGGTCGGCGGCCCACCCAGTGACGGGGTGGGGGAGGTGGCGGCGCGCTCAATCGAAAAGCTTCGATCTCTGGGCCGGGCGGCGGGCGCGCGCTGTTGGGCTCACGCGTTGTCGGCTCGTGCGCTGTTGGGCTCGTGCGCTGTTGGGCTCGTGCGCTGTCGGGCTCGCGCGCTGTTGGCTGGCGCGCTGTGGTCAGTCAGGCTCTCGCGGCGGGTTGATCTTGGCGATCGGAGGGCTTGCCGGTGGGGCGGCGACTGTTGACTTGCGCGGTGCGGGGTCGGCCGGGCGCGGATTGTCGGCCTTCGGCTCGTCGGTGTTCCGGGGCTCTGCGGGTGGGGTGGTCTGCTTCCGGGTCGACGTTCCCTTGCGAGGGCGGCTCACCGCGCTCGGCTTGAAGGGGTCGGCTGCGGGTGCCGGAGCCTTGGCGGCGGGGCCAGGTTCGGTCGCTGCTCGCGCTGGGGATGACGGCGCTGCGGTGTTCGGGGCCTTTGGCGACGCCGCGGGTGACCTGGTTGGCGCGGCTGTTGCGCTGGTGGGCTCCGCTGAAGTGCTGGTGGGCGCTGTTGTCGCGGTTTTGGGTGCTGACGGAGTGGCGGTCGGCGCGCCTGGAGTGGCGGCTGGCGCACCCGGAGCTGTCGCTGTAGTGCCCGGAGCCGTCGGCGCACCCGGAGGCCTCGTCGGGCCTGACTGCCGGGCTGATGGGTCGAGCTGGGTGGGCGACGGGTTCTTGGATCGGCCCAGGTCGGCGGTGGGCTCGTCGCCAGCGCCAGCGCCAGCGCCAGCGGCGTCGGCGTCGGCGTCGGCGGAAGACTGCCTGCGCCGGCCGAAGAGGCCGCCTCGGGAGGGCTTCTCCGCGGGAGGCGGCGAGGTCGGCGGCTTGAGGTCGAGCGTGGGCTCGTCGTCGGGGGTGTCCTGCTTGCGCCGGCCGAAGAGGCCGCCTCGGCGAGAAGGCTTTTCGCTGGCGGGAGGTGCTTGCCCGGGAGGCGGGGCGGGTTGCCGGCGGCCTGGGGCATCGGCTCCGCCCGCCGGCTCCGGGTCCGAACTCGCGGGGCTCGCGGAGGGCTGGCGCCTGGCGGAGCTCGTGGAGGACTCGCGGGGCGTGGGGCCTGCGGCGGGTTGACGCGCGGCGGGGCTCGAGGACGACTCGCGGCTCGAGGACGACTCGCGGCTCGAGGACGACTCGCGGGCCGAGGACGACTCGCGGGCCGAGGACGACTCGCGAGTCGAGGACGACTCGCGGGTCGAGGAGCTCGAGGGGGCCTGCCGGAGCGCGGAGGCCGGGGACGACTGCCGGGGCGCGGGGCTCGCGGACGGCTGGCGGGCGGCGGGGCCTGGGACGGACTCGCGCGGCGGGCGGGTGGTGGAGCCCACGGAGGCCTGGCGGGTGGGCTCGGCGGCGGGGCGGGTGCGCTTCGTGCGGGACGGTGGGCGTTGGCCGATGGCCTCGGACCAGTCGTCATCGTCGTAATCCGTGGGTGCGCCGGCGGTGGGCGGGGCGGAGGGAGGGGAAGTGTCGGGAGGGGAGGTGGCGGCTCGGCGGTGGGCCGCGGTGGTCACCACGGCGGAGCCGGCGAGGCCGGCCAGGACGGCGTAGGGGGCGATCAGGTACGCCGACTGGAGCTGTCCGATCGCGCCCGTGAGCTGGGGCGCCAGCAAGAGGAAGGCGGCGCCGACCAGGGTGGGGCCGACGGCGCCGGATGCGGCCGTACCCACGCCGTGGTTTCCCCGGCGGGCGGCTGGCCACGCGGCGAGTACGCCGAGCAGGAACGCCGCGCCCAGGGTAATCAGGGCGCTGGGCCAGTAGATCGCGCCGTACCGGGAATCTTCGGCGATGCTGGCGAACTGCCAGCTGGTCAGGTAGGTGGCGGCGGGGCGGCCGGCGGTCAGCTCGACCACGATCGCGGTCGCCGCCAGGGCCCAGAGGTAGGCCGAGGTGGCGATCAGGTTGGCCGCGACCGGACCGGAGATCACCGCCCAGTACGCGATGAGCACGCCCAGGACGATGCCGATCACGGCGTACAGCGCTGCCGTCTGTTCGGGGTTCAAGCCGTCCGCGCGTACCGAAGCAAGGCGGGCCGGCAACGCGACCAGCGCGACCGTCAGCAGCGCACCGATCCCGGCGGCGAAGGCCAGACCGGCGCGCAAGGGCCCGGAGGGCCGAGTGCCTCGTAGCGCGGCGGCGATGATCGCGCCGAACACCGTCGAGCTCGCGGCGATCCATGTCGCCCAGCCGAGACTGCCCAGCCAGATGCTGTCGTCGGCGCCGGGGGTCACCGGCCACACCACTACGCCGAGCCCGTAGCCGAGGCCCAGCTGTGCGGCGCCCGTCGCGGCGGCCACCCCGGTCGCGGCGGCCACCTGTGTCGTCCAACCCTTCGCGGCCATGGCGGGCACTGTAGCGGCACGTGCCGATGGCTGCGAGTTCGTCATTGTCGCGCGGGTGCCACACGACGGCGGCAAGATTCGATACGTTGACCCGGGCGCCGGGTGTGCGAGAGAGGGAGCGGCGATGTCCGACCAGACACGGCAGTTCTCGCCCTTCGACGATGACGGCGATGATGATGATCGGACACGGGTGCGGCCGGGTCACCCGGACGAGACCACCGTGAACCCGTCGGCGAGCGCGGACGCGACCAGAGTGAACGCGCCGGCGAGCGCGGACGAGACCAGGGTCAACCCGTCGGCGAGCGTGGACGCGACCAGGGTCGGCGAGCCGGTGAAGGATGACGGCGCGTGGGCCGGCCGGGCGACGGTGCGTCCGCCGCGACCGACCCGTGAGGACTGGACCTCCGCCGACGACTGGGCCACCAGCTCACCCCGCGAGCCGCGCGGCAAGTGGTGGTTGCCGATCGTGGTCGGCATCGTCGGCCTGGTGCTGCTCGGCGCGCTGGGCTGGGGTGTCTACCTGATCGCGACGAACTCCGACGAGCCCTCCGATTCGCCGGCCGTGCCACAGATCTCGGCGCCGGGCGTTCAGACGCCGCGGACCACGACCACGACCACCACTAATCAGCCGACCACGACACCGCCGACCACCGAGCCCACCACGACCGAGCCGACCGGCCCGACCGAGATCACCGTGCCGGCGCTGCTCGGACTGTCCCAACAGGAGGCGCAGGAGGCGCTGACCAGGCGTGGTCTCAAGTTCCGGTCGATCGTGCGGCCGAGCGAGAACCCGGCCGGCACGGTGATCGACAGCGATCCGGCGGAGGGCCAGGAGGTCCCGCCGGACACCGTGGTCACGCTGGTCATCGCGGCGCCGCAGCAGGCTCCGCCGAGCATCGGCGGCACGCGGGGCCAGAACTGAGGGGCAGGTCAGTTGGTGGAGCGGACCCGGATCGTTCCGGTGTTCTGCCCGGGACGCCGGCCGTTACGGGTACGCGGATCAGGGGCCTTTCCCACCTGTCGCAATCCGTTGACCTGCACGAAGATCGAGCGCCGTTCCACCGCTTCGCCGGTCGAGTTCAGCTCGTAGCCGTCCAGCCAGATCCAGCCGTCGTACGTCGGCCAATCGTGCACCCGAATCACGCGGAACAGCATCGGTGCCGTGAACTGGACACTCGCCGCCTTCGTCACGTGTATGACATCGCCGGACCGAGGTAGCACGTCTTCTCCTGTCCTGAAACTCGTCTGCGGGGTGGAATTGATCAGCCGCACATGGTGACCGGCGATGCTCCAGTGTGCCCGGCTCGTACACCTTTGCAAGCCTGCCGGAGGTCAATCATCCTCTCGGTGCACCAACCTGTCGCAAAGTCGTATCACTCCATGGTGGACATTCGAATCCATGAGGGGATCATGGGCTTGCGTGACCTGATCACTCAAGAACATTTAGTGACTTGGGCCATACCCAGAAGATTGCACTACTCGCAGTATCGATGCAAGTTGCATGTCAGCCGTCCGTGATTGTTTGATCACGAAACGATGTTGAATCGGCGGACGATCATTCGCGAGACTGGGCGTGTGAATCCCCGCCGAAGCCCGACGATCCGCCGCCGCCGACTGGGCGCGGAACTGCGACGATATCGCGAGGCAGCCGGAGTCACGATAGAGGTGGTGGCGGAGCGGATCGGCTGTTCTCCCTCAAAAGTGTCCCGCATTGAAACCGGACATAACAGTGCAACTCCCCGCGATGTTGCCGACATGTTGGACATTTATCGCGTGGGAACTCGCGAAGCCGAGGAATTGGTGCAGATCGCTCGCGAGGCGCGGCAAAAAGGGTGGTGGCATCCGTACAGCGCGGTGCTCGTCGGCGCGTACGTCGGCCTCGAAGCCGCGGCCCGCGGGATCCGCGCGTACGAGCAGCTGGTCATCCCCGGTCTGCTGCAGAGCGAGGAGTACGCGCTGGCGCTGATCCGCGACGCCCGAACGAGTGATACGCCGAAGGACATTGATCGCAGGGTGCATGTCCGGCTCGCCCGGCAGTCGTTGCTGACCCAGGAAGATCCCATCTATCTCTGGGCGGTGCTCGACGAGGCGGTGCTCAGCCGGCCGGTCGGTGGCGAGGAGGTCATGCGGGAACAGCTGCGTCATCTGCTCGAGGCGCAGGAGTTGCCCAACGTGACTCTCCAGGTGCTGCCGTTCGCGGCCGGCGCGCATGCGGGCATGGACGGCGCCTTCGCGATCCTGGATTTCCCCGATCAGGTTGATCCGGACGTGGTGTACGTCGAGAACGCCACCGGTGGGCTTTTCCTTGAGAAGGAAGACGAGCTGCGGAAGTACCACTCGATCTTCGACCTCATCCGCTCGATCGCCCTGAGCCCGGATGAGTCGACAAAGTTGATCGAGTCGCTGGTAGAGGAGCCATTGTGGAGATCACGACCAAGGGATTCAGGCTCGACCTAGGCCGCGCGGCCTGGTTCAAGAGCACCAGGAGCGGCCCCAACTGCGACAACTGCGTCGAGGTCGCGTTCGTCGAGCACGCGATCGCGGTCCGTGACTCGAAGAACCCGTCCGGCCCGGCATTGATCTTCACCGCCGCCGAATGGGACGCGTTCGTCGGTGGGGCCAAGGACGGCGAGTTCGACCTCTGAGCTGCGCCGGCCGGCCCTCCGGCCGCCTGGCGGAGGGTCGGCCAGAATGCCGGCCGGGCGTTTGAGGGTATGTCCAAATGTCCCATTTGCCGTCGCCCGAACGGGCCAACCTCGTTGAACGACCTAAGCGCGGGCCGGACCGCGGTTTGATCACATCAGCGAGGCGAGACGATGAACGAGAACCTCAGCAACGGTTCCGCGACCGCGCAGGACCGGTTCAGTGGCGGCGTCAGCGCGTACCGGCAGAGCCGCCGCGAGACCGCCGACACCGACGGTGAGCTGGTCACCCGTCGTGACAGCAACCCGTTGCCGACTCGCTCGCCCGGGCTGAGCAGCCAGGGACTGGAGCCCTCCAGCGCGCTGGACCGGGCCCCCAAGCTGCCGTCCCTCGACATGCAGGGCCTGACCGAGCCGGTGTTCTCGCCGGGGAACTGGTCGGACGCGCCGCAGATCACCTCGAGCTCGATGGCCGACCACCCGCTGCTGCGGGGTCTGCTGCTCGAACTGCCGGCCCGTGGCAGCCTGCCGCCGTCGGAGTGGCTGGACCGCTGGTTCGAGGCCGCCCGGTCCATCCTCGAGCTGCTCTACGTGCAGGAAGCTCGCAACAAGTAGCTACTGGGCCCACCGCTTGGGCAGGCGCTTGATCGGGGCGATGGCGCCGACGCTCAAGCGGCTGTGCCGCAGGCCGTGCCGGATCGCGATGGCCACCGCGACCAGGCCGGCGGCGCCGCAGACGACCGCGACCAGCAGCGCCGTGGGGACGTCGATCACGCCCGCGGCGATCGGCAGCCCGGCGATCGCGGCCAGCCCGGCCACCTGCATCGGCACCACGACCAGCGGGTGCGCGGCGGCGGCGATCAGACCGGGTGGGACCGGCGCCTGCGGTGCGGTGCTCAGCGCGGCCGCACCGTGCCGGACCTGGGTGAGGCGGCGCAGGCTGATCGTCAGCACGACAGCGACGGGTACGCAGACCAGCACGGCGGCCGTACCCGCGGTCTCCGGGCCCGGCCGGCCCAGGTTGATGAGCGGAACCGCCACCAGCATCGCTGTGCCCGCCCCGGCCACCGCCGCGAGCAGGACCGCGCGGCGGCGCAGGATCGCGGCCGTGGCCGAACCGGGCAGCCCGTCGGCGATCAGGCCGGCGGTGAGCCAGAGCACGGCGAGGCCGGCGATCAGGGTGATGTCCGCGACGGTGTCCACATCGACAGACTTCACCCACCGCGCAACCCGCGAAACCGGGAGATCACCGGACGGTGACCCCTAAGGGGTGCGGCCGTCACGGATGGTCCGGAAAGATTTACGCAGAGCCATCATTCGTCCGGGCGAAGTGGACAATCACCCTGGCGTGGCGGTGATGTGCGTCCTAGTGTCGACTCACGGACTCGACCTGGGGAGGTCGGCCGGGACCCGCCGGCACGGGGGTCCCGGCACTGTCCTAGACCGCGAACGACTCGACGGGCGCGTCCGTCGCCGGCGGTGGCGTGGCCTTCCAGGCGCCCGACCGCTGTGCGCTGAGCCGGGCGACGAAGTTCGGGTTGAGCAGGACGTAGCGCTTCCACAGCCGCTTCGGCTCGAGGCCGAGCCGCCACAGCCACTCCAGGGCGTACTTCTGCATCCACGGCGGCGGGTTCTTCAGCAGACCGGCGTGATAGTCGAAGGCGGCGCCGACGGCCAGCAACGGCATGTCGAGCAGCGGGCGCATCGCGTACGTGAAGACCTCCTGGCGCGGACAGCCCAGGCCGACCAGCACGATCCGGGCCCCGGAGGCCTTGATGCGCTCGGCGATCTCGGCCGGCTCGCCGGGGTGCGACGTGCGGAACTTGGAGGCCTCGACCCCGGCGATCTTCAGGGCCGGGAACATGCCCTCCAGCGCCGGGATCAACCGGTCCAGCGTCGGCTGCGTGGAGCCGTACAGGTAGACCGGCAGCCCTTCGGCCGCGGCCTGGCGCAACACCCGCAGGGTCAGCTCGGGGCCGTAGACGCGGTCGGCGAGACCGGCGTGATGAAGCAGGTTGAGCGCGCCGCGGACCGGCTGGCCGTCCGGCGTCACCAGGTCGAACGAGTTGAGCCGGGCATTGTGGGCCGGGTCCTGCACGCCGGTCATCACGCCGTGCACGGCCAGAGCGGTCACCGCGTACGGCCGGCGATCCCGCGCGGCCTCCAGGATCTTCGCGGTGGCGGCCTCGTAGTCGACCATGTCGACCAGGACCCCCAGCACGTTTCCCTTGCCCTTGTCGATCATCCCTGGGGCACCCACTTGCCGACGTTGGCCTGGTAGATCTCCTGGAGGATCATCGGCACGTCGTAGACCTGCTTCCACTCCGGGTAGTCGGCCTGGAACCGGGCCATCGAGCCGATCCACCAGATGTGGTCGCCGACCCGGTTCTGGTCGGCGTACTCGGTGATCATCTCGGTGCCGCTGATCTTCTCGGCCAGTGCGAACGCCTCGAGGTTGGAGATGTTCGAGTGCCGGCCGCCGCCCAGGTTGTAGACGGCGCCCGAGCGGGGGTTGCGGAAGAACGCCTCGAACGCGCTGAGCACGTCGTGGCTGTGGATGGCGTCGCGGACCTGCTTGCCCTTGTACCCGAAGATCGTGTACTTCCGGCGTTCCATGTTGGCCCGCATCACGTAGCCCAGGAAGCCGTGCAGTTCAGTGGCGGAGTGCGCCGGGCCGGTCAGCGTGCCGCCGCGGAAGACCGCGGTCTTCATGCCGAAGTAGCGACCGTATTCCTGCACCATCACGTCGGCGGCGACCTTGGAGGCGCCGAAGACCGAGTGAAGCGTGTGGTCGATGGACATCTCCTCGGTGATGCCCTCGGCCGCCCAGGGGTGGGCCGGGTCGAGCTCCCACCGAGTCTCCTGCTCGACCAGCGGCAGCCGGTTCGGCGTGTCGCCGTAGACCTTGTTGGTCGAGCAGTGGATCACCGGCGCCTCGATGGCGTGCTCGCGAACGTTCTGCAGGACGTTGAGCGTGCCGGTGGCGTTCACGTCGAAGTCGGTGAACGGGTCACGCACCGCCCAGTCGTGCGAGGGCTGCGCCGCGGTGTGGATCACCACGGAGAGGTCTTGGCCGTACTTCTTGAAGATGGCGGCCAGGCCGTCGCGGTCGCGGATGTCGATGCCGTGGTGGCTGTACTTACTACCGAGGTCCTGCTGGAGGCGCTCGACGTTCCAGGCGGTGGACGCCTCCGAGCCGAAGAACTCCTGGCGCATGTCGTTGTCGATCCCGACGACATCCAGCCCCAGCCCAGCGAAGTGCCGCACCGCCTCGGAGCCGATCAGGCCCCCGGAACCGGTAACCAGCGCAACACCCACAGAAACCCCTCCAGCCCGTCCGAAACCAGCCGCGAGCATAGCCCCTCAGCCCTTTCGGCTCTCAGGAGTGCTCGGCCGCTCCGGCCCGCAGGGCCACCAGCTTCATTCACCCGTACGCGCGAGGTGATCGACTAGCTCGCGCCTACACCGCGGGGTTTCCGGGGGCTCGGCCCCCGGAGCTGGCATACGAGTGAGGGGCTTGTGCGAGCGCTTTTTGCTCGCACAAGCCCCTCACCTCACTCGTGGGGATGGGGGGAGTTGAACCCCCACGTCCTTTCGGACACACGGACCTGAACCGTGCGCGTCTGCCATTCCGCCACATCCCCGTGACGCGTTGCTAGCTGCGACAGATTACGCTGTCCCAGTTACCGCGAGAGCATACAAGCCCTTGCGACGCCGAGAAGGTTAGCACGGCGTCCGGGGGCGTTATACGAGGGTCAGAAGTGCCGGTCGCTCTTCACAGGGACGCGGAAGCGGCGGCCGGATACCATCATGTCCTCGGAACCCGAGGAGGAGCCGGTGAGCGTGCTGCAGCGCTTCGAGAAGCGGTTGGAAGGCCTGGTCGAGGGGGCCTTCGCGAAGGTGTTCAAGGGTGTCGTGCACCCGGTGGAGATTCTTAACGCCATGCAGCGGGAGGCAGAGGCGCACAAGGCGATCCTCGCCGGCGGCCGTACGCTGGTGCCGAACCGTTATGTGATTGATCTGTCACCTTACGATCACAGTCGGTTGGCGCCGTACGCCGCTGCGTTGGCTCAGGAACTCGCGCAGTCTCAGGCCGAGTTCATCGGTGAGCAGGCCTGGACCGTGTATGGCGACGTGATAGTCGAGATCGAGCGTGGGGACGGGCTGGACACGGGCATGTTCCGGGTCACGGCCGAGGTCTACACCGGTGGCGAGGTCGCCCCGGTGCAGCAACCGGCGTACGACGCTGGGCCGCAGTACTCGCCCTACGACCAGCAGGGTGGTGGCTATCAGCAGCACGGCGGTGGCGGCGGGCACAACGGGCGCAACGTGGGCCTGGTGTCCGGCGACGGGCGTACCTATCCGCTTCAGATGGGCTCGACCGTGATCGGCCGTGGTGACCAGGCGAACCTGCGCCTGCCTGACGTGGGTATCTCGCGCCGGCACGCCCGGCTCGACTACGACGGCAGTCAGGTTGTGCTGACCGACCTGGGCTCGACCAACGGGACCATGGTCAACGGTCAGCGCGTGTCCGCGGTGGCGCTCAACCCGGGCGACATGATCCAGTTGGGCACGACCACCCTCACGTTCCGAGTGGACGGCTAGTCACCTTGCCCGAATTCGTCCTCACCGTTGCCCGGTTCGGCTTCCTCATCCTGCTGTGGATCTTTGTGTTCACCGTGGTCGGGGTCATCCGCCGGGACCTCTTCGGCAGTTCGCGGTCCAAGAGCATCGTCGCCAGCCCACGCGGGGTGGGTGGCGCGGTGCTCGGCGGGCCGCCGCCGGCGAAGGCCAAGCGCGGTAAGGCGGCTCGGCAACTCGTGGTGACCGCCGGTCAGCTGGCCGGGACCCGGATCACTCTCGGGGAGGCGCAGATCACGATCGGGCGTGCCGAGGATTCCACCCTCGTCATCACCGACGACTTCGCCTCGGCCCGCCATGCTCGCCTGGTGCCCCGCGATGGGCAGTGGTTCGTCGAGGATCTCGGCTCGACGAACGGCACCTATCTTGATCGCGGTAAGGTCTCCGGACCTACCCCCGTCCCCCTCGGCGTGCCGATCCGGATCGGCCGCACATCACTCGAGTTACGGCCATGACTCTGACCCTGCGCTATGCCGCTCAAAGCGACCGCGGTCTGATCCGAGACGGAAACCAAGATTCCGTCTACGCCGGACCGCGGCTGCTTGCTGTCGCCGACGGCATGGGCGGGATGGCCGCCGGCGACGTCGCCAGCAACATCGTGATAGCCGCGATGGCCCCGCTGGACGAGGATGTCCCCGGCGATGCCCTGGTGGACGCCCTGCGTCACGCCGTCGGCAACGCCAACCAGACGCTCCGTGACACGGTCGACGCCAACCCGAGCCTCGAGGGCATGGGTACGACGCTGACCGCCGTGCTGTTCACCGGCAGCAAGCTGGGCATGGTGCACATCGGCGACAGCCGCGCCTACATGCTCCGGCAGGGTGAGTTCGCCCAGATCACCAAGGACGACACGTATGTCCAGATGCTGGTCGACGAGGGCCGGATCAGCCCCGAGGAGGCGAGCAGCCACCCGCAGCGGTCGCTGCTGACCCGGGCCTTGGACGGGCGGGACATCGACCCCGAATACTCGGTACGCCAGGTCCTCAAGGGCGACCGCTACCTGATCTGCAGCGACGGCCTGTCCGGCGTGGTGAGCGCCGAGACCATCGGCGACAGCATGCGGGACATCCACGACCCGCAGGCCTGTGTCGAGCGTCTCGTGCAGCTGGCGCTGCGCGGCGGCGGGCCCGACAACATCACCGTGGTGATCGCCGACGCGACCGACGCCGACATCATGGAGCAGGCGCCGATCGTGGGTGGCGCCGCCGCCCGTGACCGCGGCAACTCGACGGTGGCCGACGCGTCCACCGCTGCCGCCCGGGCGGCCGCTCTGCAGCAACCACCGCGCCCGGCCCAACCGGACGCCGGGGCGTACGAGGCGCCGGAGCCGGAGCCCAAGCGGCATCCCGTCCGTACCGGTCTGCTTCTGCTTCTGCTTCTCGCGATGCTCGGCGGCGGCCTGTTCCTGGGCTGGCGCTACACGCAAGATCAGTACTACGTGGGCGCGACCGATTCCGGACAGCTGGCGATCTTCCGCGGCGTGCCGGGTGAGGTGGCGGGGCTCGACCTGTCGAGCGTCAACCAGACCAGCAACGCGCGGCTGGACGACCTGACCACGACCGCGCAGGACCGGGTCAAGGAGGGCATCCAGGCGGACAACCGCCCGGACGCCGAGCGCCGGCTGGCCGAGCTGACCGCCAACGAGCCGTCCAACCCGAACCTGAAGCCGGTCTGTGCGCCGGCCGGCGGCCCGAGCGCGTCGGCCTCCGCGCCGTCGGTCACGCCTTCGACCCCACCTGTCGCGCCCTCCGCGGCCGGAGAAACCTCCGCACCGGGCCGGGTGAACGCCACCTCGGCGCCGGCCTCCGCGCCCGTCACCACGCCGGACGCTTCGCCCTCCGACGCTGCGCCGCCGGTCATCCCACCGGTCGGTTGCCGCCCGGTGGACTGAGCTTCCGCTCACCACGTCTGGGGACTGCTTCTTGACCGCGCCCGCAGTACCGGCTCCCACACCCGCGACGACGGGTGAGATGCCGCGTATCCCGGGGTTGAAGACCCACCGGAACGCCGAGCTGGGTCTCCTCGCCTTCGCGATGATCCTGGTCGCGGTGTACGGGGCCACGGTGGAGGCGAACCAGTACGACAAGCTCACCCCGACGTTCTGGGTTCCGGCCGCGCTGCTGAGCATCCTGTTCCTGAGCCTGCACGTGGTGATCAGGTTCACCGCGCCGTACGCCGACCCGGTGCTGCTGCCGACGGTCGCGCTGATCAACGGGCTCGGCGTGGGGTTCCTGCGGCGGCTCGACATCGCCCGGGCGCTCGATCGGAAGCTGCCCGAGCCGGGACTGTTCAGCGGGTTCGGCGGTCGTCAGCTCGCCTGGACGCTGGCCTCGCTGATCCTGGCCGCGGTGCTGCTCCTGGTGATCCGAGATCACAAACAGGTATCGAAATATGCCTACACGCTGGGCCTGGTCGGCATCGTCCTGGTGATGATCCCGGCCGTCCTGCCGGGCAGCATCTCCGAGATCAACGGGGCCAAGCTGTGGATCCGGATCGGCGGGTTCTCCCTCCAGCCGGGTGAGTTCGCCAAGCTGGCGCTGGTCTCGTTCTTCGCGTACTACCTGGTCCGCAAGCGCGAGGTGCTGTCGCTGGCCAGCAAGCGGTTCCTCGGCATCGACTTCCCGCGCGGCCGCGACCTCGGCCCGGTCGTCACCGTCTGGCTGCTCAGCCTCCTGGTCCTGGTCTTCGAGAAAGACCTGGGCACGGCGCTGATGTACTTCGGCCTGTTCATCGTGACGCTCTACGTCGCCACCGAACGGGCCAGCTGGCTGATCATCGGTCTGCTGATGTTCTTCGGCGGCGTCTACGTGGCCTACCTGCTCGGCGCGTCGGTGGGCGGCCCGTTCGCCAACTTCTACGACCGCGCGCAGGTCTGGCTCGACCCGTTCAACACCGAGCAGTACGAACGGGTCGGCGGGAGTTATCAGCTGGTCCAGGGCCTGCTCGGCCTGGGGACGGGCGGGCTGTTCGGCACCGGACCGGGCGCCGGTTCGCCCGGATACATCCCCGAGGTTCGTAACGACTTCATCTTCGCCGGCATGGGCGAGGAGATCGGGCTGTTCGGCCTGTCCGCGCTGCTGGTGACCTATCTGCTGATCGTCGAGCGTGGCCTGCGCGCCGCCATCGCGGTCCGCGACTCCTTCGGCAAGCTGGTCGCCGGTGGCCTGGCGTTCACCTTGGGCTTGCAGGTCTTCGTCATCGTGGGTGGCATCACCGGGTTGATCCCGTTGACCGGTCAGACCACCCCGTTCCTGTCCTCCGGAGGCTCCTCACTCATGGCGAACTGGCTTCTCGTCGCCATGCTGCTCCGGATCTCGGACGCGGGGCGCAGGCCGGCGACGGGTGGCCCCCAGGAACGGCCGGGCGGGCCGAAGGCGCCGCCGGCTCAGCTGCACGGCGCCATGACGGAGGTGATCAAGCCGTGAACGCACCACTGCGCAAGGCCGGTGTGGTCGTCCTGGTGCTGTTCGGGCTGCTCTTCGCCAACCTCAACTGGGTGCAGGGCTACAAGGCCGACGAGTACCGCACCAACGACTACAACCGCCGGGTCACCGTGGCCGAGTACGAACGGCCCCGCGGCATCATCGAGGCCGACGGTCAGCCCCTAGCCTCCAACAAGGCCACCGACGGCGTGCTCAAGTTCCAGCGGATCTACCCGAAGAAGGAGATCTACGCGCCGGTCATCGGCTACAAGCCGGTGGACAACGCGGAGACCGGCATCGAGCGCAGCGAGAACGAGTTCCTCGCCGGGACCAGCGACAAGCTGATCGCCGACCGGATCGGTGACATGTTCACCGGCGACAACACCGGCGGCGGCAACATCGTGCTGACCCTGAACACCCGGGCCCAGGAGACCGCCTACAAGGAACTCACCGAGAACAAGAAGGACGTCAAGCGGGGCGCGGCCATCGCGATCGACCCGCGGACCGGCGCCGTCCAGGCCATGGTGTCGATGCCCAGCTACGACCCGAACCCGCTGGCCAGCCACGAGGCGAAGACGTTCACGGCGACCTTCAAGGAGCTGAACGGCGACAAGCAGAAGCCGCTGCTCAACCGGGCCATCGCCGACAACAAGCCGCCCGGCTCCGCGATGAAGGTGATCATCTCGGCGGCCGCGCTCCAGGCCGGCAAGACCCAGGAGAGCGAGATCCAGGCCGGCGAGGTCTACCGGCCACCGGGCAGCGGCGCCGACATCCGCAACGCTGCCGACGAGACCTGCGCCGGCGCCCGGGTCACCCTGAAGGAAGCCCTCACCGACAGCTGCAACACCGGCTTCGCCCGGCTGGGCGTCGAGCTCGGCGCCGACCGCGTGAAGAAGACCGCGCAGGCGTTCGGGTTCGGCCAGAAAGACCTGACCGTGGGCAACCTGGACGGCAGCGGCCTGGCCGTCGCGTCCAGCGAGACCGGCGACATGGCCAACGCGGACGGCAGCACCGACCAGGCCGCGCTGGCGCAGTCCTCGATCGGGCAGCGCGACGTGCGGATGACCGTGCTGGAGGGCGCGCTGATCGCCGCCACGGTCGCCAACGACGGCAAGCAGATGAAGCCCTACCTGGTGCAGCAGCAGCTCAGCTCGGAGCGCCGCCCGCTCTACACGGCCAGCCCCCAGGTTCTGCGTACGCCGATCAACGGCGATGTGGCCAAGGACCTGCGCGAGATGATGGTCAGCGTCGTCGAGAACGGCACCGCCAAGAAGGCCCGGATCAAGGGCTTCCAGGTCGGCGGCAAGACCGGCACCGCCCAGAACGCCGAGGGCGCCGGCAACCACGGCTGGTTCATCGGGTTCGCCTACAACGAGAAGGGTGAGGCGATCTCGGCGTCGTGCGTCATGCTGGAGAACGTGCCCGGCGGCGGTGCCAGCGCCGAGGCGGCCCGGATCGCCGCGCTCATGATGCGGGCCGCGGCCGGACGGGGAGGGGACTGAGATGATCAGCCCTGGAGTCACCCTCGGCGGCCGCTATCGCCTGGACGAGCGCATCGCCGGCGGCGGGATGGGCGACGTCTGGCGCGGCACCGACGAGGTGCTGGGCCGTACGGTCGCCGTCAAGATCCTGCTGCCCGCCCTGCTGGACGAGCCCGGGTTCGCCGAGCGGTTCCGCGGCGAGGCCCGCACGATGGCCACGATCAACCACCCCGGCGTGGTCGACGTCTACGACTACGGCAGCGATCAGCAGCTCGCGTTCCTGGTCATGGAGTACGTCGAGGGCGACGCGCTGTCCCGCACGCTGAGCCGGGTGGGACGGCTGACCCCGGCCCGCACGATGGCGCTGGTGGCCCAGGCCGCCGACGCGCTGCAGGCCGCCCACGCCAACGGGATCGTCCACCGCGACGTCAAGCCCGGCAATCTTCTGGTACGCCCGAACGGCACGCTCGTGCTGACCGACTTCGGCATCGCCCGGTCGGCCATGGTCGGCCAGTTGACCGTGGCCGGGTCGGTGCTCGGCACCGCCTCCTACATCTCGCCCGAGCAGGCGTCCGGTGCGGTGGCCACGGCCGCCTCCGATGTGTACGCGCTCGGCGTGGTCGCGTACCAATGCCTCTCGGGTCATCGCCCCTTCGACGGGTCGACCCCGATCGAGATCGCTATGAAGCACGTACGGGACAGTGCCCGGCCGCTGCCGTCGGACATCCCGCCCGAGGTGCGGGCGATCGTCGAGCGCGCGATGGCGAAGGACCCGTCGGCCCGCTGGCCCACCGCGGCCGCGATGGCCGGCGTCGCCCGGCAGTCCGCCTCGTCGCTGACCACCGCCACCCACCAACCGGCCGTGAACGGGTCGGCCGGCCCGGCGATGAACCGCCCGCAGTCCGGCAGCCCGATGGTCAACCGGCCACACTCGGGCGGCCCGTCGGCGCCCGCCATGCACCCGCCAATGGGCGGACCTGCACGTCCGCCCTACCCGCCGGTGCCCCGACCGGTCTCCGGCGCCCAGGCGCGGGGGGCCGCTTCCGTGCCCCCGGCGCAACAGCCGTATCGTCACCCGTCGGCACCGCCGATGCAGCCCCATCAGCAACCGATGGCGCAGAAGGCGGAGGGTTCCGGCGGCCGACAGGTTCTGATCGTGTTGGCCGTGGTGCTCGCACTGCTGGTGTTGTTGTGCGCAGGTGTTATCTCTTTCCTGCTGAAACAGGGTGACACGACTGCCCTGGGCGATTCCGGGGGAAATGCCGCGGTCGTCCGCACGGGCGTGGCCGGCGAGGGAACGCCGGCGACGTCGTACCGTCTTAGAGAGCAGGCGTCCGATCCGCGGGCGCCGACGAGCGCGAGCGAAGGACGACGAACGCTATGACGGCGCAGGCCCGCCTGCTCGGTGGCAGGTATCAGGTCGGCGAACTGCTGGGCTACGGCGGCATGGCCGAGGTGCACAAGGGACGTGACCTCCGGCTCGGCCGCGACGTGGCCATCAAGATGTTGCGTACCGACCTGGCCCGCGACGCGACGTTCCAAGAGCGGTTCCGCCGTGAGGCGCAGAACTCCGCCGCGCTGAACCACCCCGCCATCGTGGCCGTCTACGACACCGGCGAAGAGATCTCCTCCACCGGCGAGAAACTGCCGTTCATCGTCATGGAGTACGTGAACGGAAGCACGCTGAAAGAGGTGCTCGCCCAGGAGCAGCGGATCCAGCCGCGCCGCGCCCTGGAAATGATCGCCGACATCTGTGCCGCGCTGGAGTTCAGCCACCGGCACGGGATCATCCACCGGGACATCAAGCCCGGCAACGTGATGGTCACCCCGAACGGCCAGGTCAAGGTGATGGACTTCGGTATCGCCCGGGCCCTGGCCAGCGGCGCCACCACCATGACGCAGACCAGCGCGGTGATCGGCACGGCCCAATACCTGTCGCCCGAGCAGGCTCGGGGCGAGTCGGTGGACGCGCGCTCCGACGTGTACGCCGCCGGCTGTGTGCTCTTCGAGCTGGTGGTCGGTCATCCGCCGTTCGTCGGCGACAGCCCGGTCAGCGTGGCCTACCAGCACGTACGCGAAGACCCGCGGGCGCCGAGCTCGATCAACCGTGAGGTGCCGCCGGAGATCGACGCGATCGTGCTCAAGGCGCTCGCGAAGAACCCGATCAACCGCTACCAGAGCGCGCAGGAGATGCGCGCCGACGCCCTCCGGGCCGTCTCCGGCCGTCCCGTCCTGGCCACCCCGGTGATGTCCGAGGCCGAGACGATGGCAATGACGGGACCGGCGCGTACGCCGGCCGGCGCCACCCAGGTCCACCGGCCGGTGCCCGGCGCCGTGCCGCCTCCGGGCCCGCCGCCGCGCAAGTCGTCGACCTGGGTGATGGCGGTGCTGGCCGCCCTCGGTGTGCTCGCCGTGGTGGCGCTCGGTGTCGGCCTGGCGTTGTCCCGCGGCGACAAGAAGCCCGAGACCCCGGCCACGGCCGTGGTGGCCATGCCGAAACTGACCGGCCTGACCGAGGACGAGGCGACCAAGAAGCTCACCGACGCCAAGTTCACCAGCTTCTCGGCGACCGAGCCGGAAACCACCGACAAGTGCCCCGACACGCCGACCGTGGCGAAGCAGACGCCGGAGCAGAACACCCAGATCGCGGTGGACAAGCCGGTCACCTACACGCTGTGCAAGGCGCCCGACAAGGTGCAGGTCCCGACCAACCTGGTCGGCAGCACCGAGGACGTGGCCGTCGACGCGCTGAAGAAGCTCAAGCTCGACCCGAAGATTCGCGAGGTCGACGACACCCGCGAAGAGGGCCAGGTCATCAAGGTGGAGAAGTCGGGCGACCAGGTCGACCCGGGCACCACCATCGAGGTGCAGGTCTCGCGGGGCAACCTGGTCGAGGTGCCGGATGTGACCGGCCGCAGCGAGGACACCGCCAAGGCGCTGCTCGAGGGCTTCAACGTCACCGTCAAGGAGGTCCCGACCGGGGGCGAGCCGGGCACGGTGGCCAGTCAGACCCCGAAGGGCAAGTCGAAGGCGAAGCGGGGCAGCTCAGTGACGATCAACGTGGTGGCGCAGCCCGACCCGGATCCCGATCCGACGGGCACCGAGTCGCCGACGAACCCCGACCCGGGCAACGGTGGCGGTATCACCGATCCGGGTGGCGGGATCTTCTAGCTCTTGTGCTTCACGCGGCGCGGCCTTCGGGTCGCGCCGCCTTCGTTTGCGCTTTGCTTCTGCCGCTGCTCAGGCTGAGGCGAAGGCGGCGCGGCGGCGGGACTCGACCTCGGCGGCCAGAGCCGGGGCGCGGTCGAGGGCGGAAGGCAGGCCGCACACGGCGAGCCAGTTGGCGAGCATGGTGTGACCGCCCTCGGTCAGGACCGACTCGGGGTGGAACTGGACGCCCTCGACCGGCAGTTCGCGGTGGCGCATGGCCATCACGATGCCGTTTTCGGTCTGTCCGGTGACCTCGAGCTCGTCCGGCAGCGTCTCGGGGAGCACGGCGAGCGAGTGGTAGCGGGTCGCGGTGAACGGGTCGGGCAGGCCGGCCAGCACCCCGGTGCCCTTGTGGTGCACCTCGGACGTCTTGCCGTGCAGCAGCTCGGGCGCCCGCTCGACAGTGCCGCCGAAGGCCGCCCCGATCGCCTGGTGTCCCAGGCAGACGCCGAACAGCGGCAGCTTTCCGGCGTACTCCCGGATCACGTCCATCATGATCCCGGCCCGTTCCGGCGTGCCCGGGCCCGGCGACAGCAGCACACCCGCGGCCCCGAACCCGGCGACGTCGGCGACCGAAATCTCGTCGTTCCGCCGCACCTCGCACTCGGCGCCGAGCTGGCCGAGGTACTGGACGATGTTGAAGACGAACGAGTCGTAGTTGTCGATCACCAGGATACGCACGAGATCACCCGCCCGGGATCGACGACGGGTGCGGGGCGTTCGACTCGGTGCTGTACGGGATCTCGTCCGGCGCGGACTCCTCGCTCGGATGCACCGCGTTCGGGTTCTGCTGGGCCGGTCCTTGGTCCTGCTGGGTGCCGGTTCCCACCTGCACGTCGTCGAAGGGCAGCAGCGGCGTCGCCCAGGGGAACACGAAGAACCAGAGCACCGCCACGATCGCACCGGCGATCACGACGGACCCGGTCAGCTTCCCGGGCAGACCGAAGGGCAGCTTGCGCCAGATCCAGGCGTACATGAAATCTCCTACGACTTGATCTTCGCGAGCGCAGCGGGGATCCCGGCGTCCGGAAGGGTCTGGTCGCGGGTGATGGTATCGGTCAGCTTCGCATGCACGATGAGTCGTTCGTAGTTGTTGAACTTCGGGTTGCAAGTGGTCAGCGTCAGCATCGCCGTGGTCGGCTTGGCCTTGGGCTTGCCCGGCACCGCCGCGACCACCTCGACCGCTGTCGGCAGCACGACCTCGGTGCTGGACACCTTGTAGATGAACCAGTTGTTCCGGGTCTCCACGCCGATGATGTCACCGTCGCGCATCTCGTCGAGACGCCAGAAGATCGACCGGATCCGGTGACCCGCCACCGAGAAGTTGCCGACCTTGCCCGGCAGCGCGGTGTCCGGGTAGTGCCCCGGCCCGAGCCTGATGTCCTGCGCGCGCACGCCGTCGACGACGACCCACTTCTTGTTCAGCTTCGGGATGTAGAGCCGGCCGACCAGCCCCTTGCCCGGTGCGTCCGGCCCGATCGGAGCCGGGCTCGACGGGCCCACGACCGGCGCGTTCCACTCCTGCGCCAGCGCGTCGTCCAGGGTCGACTGCTCGTCATTCACCGCCGCGGTGTTGCCGAACACCTCGTACCCGGCGAACAACAGCACGATCAACCCGAGAGTGATCATCATCTCGCCGGTGCCGCGGACACCCGCGCGAACGCGAGAGCCCATCGTGGGGCGGGTCAGTTCGGAGTACACGCTCTTGTAACCGTCACTCGTCTGCTCAGGACGCAACTTGACGACCTTTTCGCCCCGTTTCGGCGCGGTGTCATCAGCGTCTTGGTTCTCCTCGAGCGGGGCAGCGGCCGCCTTCGCGGCCGCCTCGGCCACATTGGCGGCCCCCTTGGCACCGTCGCCCACGGTCTCCCGGGCCGGTTTGGCGCCCCGCTCACCCGCTAAAGGCACAATAGGTAGAAGCCCGGTGGGCGCGTCAGCGGTGTTGATGATCGCCGTACGCGCGGCGTCCGACTCCGCCACCTGCGGGTACGCACCCGAGGCGGCCCGCCACTCATCGCGGGCGTCGACCCGGGCCTCATCCAGCCCCGCACCCATGCCGCGCTGCTCGCCGTGCCCAAGAGCACCGCGCCGCCCCTGACCACCGTCAGCGCCGCCACGCAACGCCCCCAGCCAGTCGTCACCCGCGTCGTCAGCCTGCTCACGCCAGTCACCGGCGCCCGCATCCCAGCTGTCGGCCTCGGGCGCGCCGTGCTGACCGCGCCTGGCTCGCTGGTCGCCTGCTATCGCTGTCGCAGCATCTCGCCCCCGCCCGCCGCCGCCGTCCTCGGCCGCTGGGGTTTCGTAGCCCGGCAGCCCGGGTTGCGACCCGTCAGCGCCTGGCCAGCCGCTGGTCGTGCGGGCCGCATGGCCGTTGCCCGGCTGCTGCTCGTCCGGCCGGCCGTTGGGCGTGTTCGGCCGGGCGCGTCGTCCGCCCGGAGGCTGCTGCCCGTCGGCGGGCCAGCCGTTGGTGCCGGGGGCCGCGTCGCCGCGCTGTCCGCCGACCGGGTCCTGGCCGTTAGGGGTCTGCCAGCCGTTGGCCCCTGCTGTCCCGTTGGCGTGCTGTCCGCCACCGGGCTGCTGCTCATTCGGGTTCGGCCACCCGTTGGCCGTGGAGTCTTCCCGCCGGCGCCGCCCGACGCCCGATTGCTGGCTGCCCGCGGCCTGCCAGTCGGCGTTGGCGCCGTGCCGTCCAGCGCCCAGCTGCTCGCCACCCGCGGCCTTCCACTCGGTGTTCGTGGCGGCTCCGTTGTCATGCCTGCCACCACCAAGCTGACTGCTGCCCCTTGCTTGCCAGTCGCTGTTAGCGGCCGGTGCGCTGTCGTGCCGGCCGCCACCAAGCTGCTGGCTGCCCGTGGATTGCCGGTCGGCGTTCGCGGCGGCTGCGCTGTCGTGCCGGCCGCTGCCCGGCTGCTGATCATCCGCGGTCGGCCAGCCGTTGGCCGTGGTGTCTTCCCGCCGGCGCCGCCGGCCACCGGATTGCTGCTCGTCGGCGCGCTGCCGTCCACTCATCGCAGCGCCAGCGTCAGTGCGGCCTTGGCTGGTCCGAGGCTCGCTATCGCTCTGCCAGCCGTTGGCCGTCGTGGTGGCGTTCCGGCCGCCGTCGGTCTGCCAGCCGTTGGCGGTGGTGGTGGCGTTCTGGTCGTCAGGCTGCTGGGCGTGGTCGGTCGACCAGGCGCCATTCGCCGTGGCGTCGTCGCTGCGCCGCCCTGCTGGCTGGCCGTCGGACGCCGGCCAAGCCGCAGAGCCGTTGGTCTCGGCCCGGCCGCGTCGCCCGCCTTCTGGCCGCTGGTCCTCGGACGGCTGCCAGCCGGTCAACCCAGCGGCACCGTTACGACCGCGGATCTCGGAGTCGGCGTCCTCGCTGCCTGCGTGCTGCCAACCGACCGCGGCCGCGCCCTGCTCGGTCTGACCGGAGTGCAGGTCACGAGCCTGGCCGGTCCAGCCGTTCGCCAGACCGGTCTGATCGGGGTGTGGCTGCACGTTGCCGGCCGCCCGGCCGTTCGGAAGACCGGACTGGTCGGGGTAGGGCTGGGCCTGAGCGGCTGCATGACCGTTCGTCAGGGCGGGATGGACGGCGCTCGGCGCGGCTCGACCGGGTTGGGTCGGGCCGGACACCTGACCGTTCGCCCAGGTGTCCGCCGGAGCGGAGGTGGCCCGTCCCCAACCGGCTGCCTGCAAGCCGTCGACTGCTGAGCCATATCCGCGCTGCTCACGGTGGTCGTTCGGCGCGAAGCCGGACCGGTCGGCAGCAGTGCCGTTCGGATCACCAGGGCGTCGGATCTCGCCGTTCGTGGCCGGTTGGCCGGTGGTTCGGTCGGGCTCGTCGTCCGGGCCGGTGAAGAACCTGGTGGAGCCTCGACGATCGCCCACCAGCCCGTCGGAGTCGCCAAGGTGCTGGCTACGCGGGCCGTTGGCGATGCCTAGGCCGGAACCCGCCACGAATGGCGGATCACCGGCCGCGCTGCTCGCTGCGGAGGTCGTCGTGCCGGGGGCGAAAGGTGTGCCGCCGGGGACGACTGGGATGCCGCCGTGGACAGAGGCCGTCCCGCTGGGGGCGAAAGGCGCGTCGCTGGACGCCATCGGTGCGGAGGGTGCCGCGCCGGGAGTGAAAGGGGTGCCACCTTGAACGACGGGTGCGGCGCCGGGGATGGCGGCCGGTCGGGCCGAAGGGAATCCGGGAGCGGGGGCCTGGCCCGGCACCGATGCGGTTCCGTTCTGCCGGGAGACTGCGACGCCCGGTGCTGAAGCGGGCCGGGCCGAGTTTGGCGCGGGGGCGAAGGCCGGCCCGTTCAGGGTGGGGGCGGGGAGGTTCGGGGCGGTGGCGGCCGGGTCCAGGCTTTGAGCGGGGTTCGGGGCGGCCGCTTGCGGCGTCGCGGCGGCGTTGAACCCGTTCTGGGCGAAGGGCATGGCGGCTGCGGCGCGGGGCTGGGTGGGGTCGATCGACGGGACCGCGGAACGGACCAGCGGGTCCTGGCCTCGCCGGCCGAAGGCGACGCCGGTGTCGGAGGGGGCAGGGTTGTGCCAGTCGTCGCCCTCGCTGAGGGGACCGCCGGCCACGCCGCCCTCGGCCGACCACTGGGTGTCCTGGCCGTCGCCGGGCACCGGCCATTCCGGTCGGGCTGCTCGTCGGCCGCCGAGCGCCTGGCCATGGATCCCCTCGGCCTCCCAGCCACCGCGAGGGTCACCTGGCTGACCGGGATGAGCGTCGGGGTATTGCTCGGCAGTCCAGCCGTCGGCGACCGTCTCGTCGGTTGTCGCACTGCGCTGCGGGACGGCGTGGCCACCCGTGGCATCGTTCGGCGCCCAGGTGCTTGCTCCGGCGGCCTGGCTACCCGGGACACTGTCCGGCGTCCAGGTGCCCACCTCGGCGGCCTGGCCATCGCGGACGTCGGTGTCTAGGTGGTGGGCCCGGCGGCCGGCTCGGCCGTTCTGGTCGGGCGCGACGTTCGAAGGGTCACCGCCGTCGGCGGGCTGCGGAGCCCACGTGTTGTCCTCCGGCTGGACGACATGACGCGAGGCGGGTCGATCATCCCAACCGGTGGTGTCTTCCGGGTGGCGCGCCGCAACGCCGTTGGAGGCGCCCCAACCGGCAGCTTGATCGCCGAACTGCGAGCTCGCGGCAGACTCTGAATGGCCCGCGCCGTCGAGGGCCGGTGCCCAGCCGTCGCCGGCTGCGGGAAGGTCGCGGCGGGGTGCCGGTGTATCGGTCGCGGTCGGCCAGTCGCTCACCCCGGACTGCCCGTTGTCACCGGAGACGGCCAGTTGGACGGCGGCGTCGCCGCGCGGCACGGACCCCACATTGGGCTGGGTCACCCAGGGAGCATCGTCATGGTCGGCTCGGGGAGCGGCGGCAGATGGCTGGGCCACACCGGCGCCGCGCGACGGAACGGAACCCGCCGGGACTTGAGCCGTGCCGGCCGGCGGTTGACTCGCGCCGGCAAAGGGGGGTTGAGCGGCCGCCTCAGTAGCCCAAGCAGGCTCGTCGCGCCACGCTCCGTCGTCGACGGCACGGGTCTGGCGGGCGCGCTGCGGGGCGGCTGCCGCAGCGGCCGAAACCGCCTCGACAGCAGCAGGCTCGGCAGTCCGATCCGGCCGGCCGAAAGCGGGCTCGGCAGTCCGATCTCCCTGGCCAGCAGCGGGCTCGGCAGTCCGATCCGGCCGGCCGAAAGCGGGCTCGGCAGTCCGATCCGCCTGGCCAGCAGCGGGCTCGGCAGTCCGATCCGGCTGGCCGAAAGCGGGCTTGGCGGGCTGATTCGGCGGGCCGAATGCAGGCTTGGCGGGCTGATTCGGCGGGCTGAAAGCCGGCTTGGCCGACCAATCCGCCTGGCCAGCAGTGGGCTCGGGAGACCAATCCGGCCGGCCGAAAGCGGGCTCGGAGGACCGATCTGCCGGGCCGCCGGCGGGCTCGGAGGACCAATCCATCTGCCCGGCGCCAGACTGGGCCGGCCAGTTCATCTCGGCACCGCCAGGCTCAACCGCACCGGCAGCGCGCCCGGCGACCGGAAACTCGCCATAGCCAGCCGAGGAGTCAAAGCCAGCCGAGGAGTCAGACCAGGCCTGACCCGCGGCCGGGCGGTCGTCACGGCTGGTCCAAGGGGCGTCGTCGGACACCCAGCCACCATCGGGGGCAGGGTCATCGGCCCAGCCGCGACCGGCCGGCGTGCCGCCGCCGTTCACTCCGGACGACATCTCTTGATCCACTCCCTCGGGCCGGTTGCCGGGCGCGCGGAGATCGTCCGCGCCGACCCATCCTGCACCGCCGGTGTCCGCAGTGGGGGGCGCGATGTGGATAACCCCGTCACGTTGGAGGGCGGGACGGTCGCGATGAAGATCTTCGTCCGTTTGGTCCGAACCTTGATCGATGCCTGCCGGTACCGGTTCGCCGGGATTCCGCTGTGGATCTTGGACACCGACATCTGCCTGCTCAGCGGCCGTGCCAGGCGGTGTGGCAGCGGGCGGCGAAGGCGGAGCGGCAGCGGGCGGGGAAGGCCGATCGGCGTCCGGAAAATCTGTCGTATCACCGACACCAGGGCCGTCGTGACCAGGAGTTTTGGCGCCATCGCGGACAGTGGCGCCGATCCAGCCGCCGGGAATCTGGGTCGGCCCGAGCGCGGGGTGGGGCATCGCCTCGTCGCCGAGGCCGCTCACCCACTCGCCGATGCTGGGCTTCGGCCGTTTGTCGCGCGCGGCCGACACAGCGGGGTCCGAGGAGGCAGCGGGGTCCGAAGAGGACGAGGACGTTGCCCGGTGGCGCCCCGAGTTCGGCGGTTCCGTCACTGGCCGGCCCGCGCGGATCGGAGGTCACTCGACCCGTCGTACGCCCGCACTGTCACGTTCCTCTCGGTGGTTTCGGAATACCCGAGGCCGAAGTCGGCGACCGCATCTCGGAACTGCCGGACGCCCTCCGCGGACTCCAACGCGCGATGCAGTGCTGTGGGTTCGCCGATCGCCGTGATCTTGAACGGCGGCGAGAAGACCTGGCCGTGCAGAAGAAGGGTGTTGCCGACGCATCTTACCGCGCTGGTCGAGATGACGCGGACATCCATGATCGTCATCGCCTCGGCGCCGCCGGCCCACAGCGCGTTCACCACGGCCTGCACATCGCCCTGGTGAACGACCAGGTCATCGTTCCTCGGGTTGTTCGGGCTGCCGTCGCCGACGCGGCGCGGTGAGTCGTTCAGGACGACGGTCAGACCGGGGCCCTGGAGGGCGGTGAAGCCGGCCGCAGCCTGCATGCGGTCGGCCCGTTTCCGGGCCTCCCGGACCGGTGCGTCGACCTCAGCCAGGCGCTCGGTGTCCTGGTCGACCTGGGTACGCAACTGAGCCGCCCGTGCCCCGCGATCGTCCAGCCTCGCCCGCTTGTCGGTGATCAGCTGGGTCACCTGAGGCCGCCGGTCGTCCCGGAGCGCCGTACCCCCGGCCGTGGTCGCCGAGGTGGTGAACAGCAAACCCGCGGCCAGGGCGATCAGCGGAACCCCGATCGACCATCCTCGTTGCTTCTGATGACGTACGCGGGGCCGCAGGCCACCGAGCGCGCGACGCAGCACGAGGCGCCACGAGGGGGCGCCGGTGGTGTACTCCACGCGCTACCCTCCGACGTCGTAAATGGTCCAAGCGGAACGAAAGTTACCCCGGTGGGTGCCGGTCTGCGTGCCGCCTTGACTACGCTAGCTGTCGAACAGTATTCGCCACCGGCAGCATCGGGTTCCCCGGAGCCGCTCAGCGGTGGGTTGTTCACCACTTGTTGCCCTCAGGAGAGCACCGTGCCGAAGTCACAGGTTCGCAAGAAGAAGGTCTACACGCCGCCGACGGATGTTCGTCCGGCGGTCAATGCCAACAACAAGAAGCCGAGCCCGGTGTGGCTGCCGGCTACCGCGGTCACGCTGATCGTGGTCGGCATCGCGTGGCTGGTGGTGTATTACCTCTCCGAGCAGCAGTACCCGGTCGAGGCCTGGCGCTACTGGAACCTCGCGGTGGGCTTCGGCGCGATGGTGGCGTCGCTGGCGATCCTGGCCCGTTGGCGCTAAGCGACCTTTAACGTCCACAAGATCGGAAACGCACCCCGGTGTTTTTGCACTAGGGGTGCGTTTATCGTGGGAACCCCAGGGATGCGCGAACCTTACTGACGGGTAACATATCGCCATGGGCACTGCTCAGATCATCGCCTCCGTGCTGGCCGCCGCGGTCACCGTGGTCGCCGTCGTCCTCGCCGTGCGGGCCGTCCTGCAGATGACGTCGGTGATCCGGCTCGGTAAACCCGACCCGGCCCGCACCACCGACAAGGGCACCCGCACCAGGACGATGCTGGTGGAGATCGCCGGCCACACCCGCATGCTCAAGTGGGGCGCGGTCGGGGCGGCGCACTGGTTCGTGATGGTGGCGTTCGTCGTGCTGTCGCTGCTGGTGCTCGAGGCGTACTTCGAGGTGGCCGACCCCGACCGGGGGCTGCCGATCATCGGGCACTGGACGGTGTTCGGCCTGGTCACCGAGTGGATCGGCGTCCTCGGCATGGTCGGCATCCTCTACCTGATCTACCGGCGGCAGGCCGACCGGGCCAAGAAGCGGAGCCGGTTCACCGGTTCGGCGATGTGGCAGGGCTACTTCGTCGAGGCGATCATTGTGGCCGTACTCGTCTGTGGGTTCCTGATCCGCGGTTTCAAGGTGGCCACCGGACATTTCGAATACCCGGTCTGGGCCGCCCCGGTCAGCCACGCCATCGGCGCCGCGCTGCCGAACTGGGAGAACGGCGCCACCTGGGTCGCGCTGGTCAAGATCTACATCTCGATGGCCTGGCTGATCACGATCGCGTTGAACGTGACGATGGGCGTGGCCTGGCACCGGTTCCTGGCCTTCTTCAACATCTTCTTCAAGCGTGCGCCCGAGAAGCCCGCCGGTTCCGGCCTGGGCGCGCTGCGGCCGATGATGAGCGAGGGCAAGCCACTCGACTTCGAGGAGGCCGACCCCGAGAAGGACCAGTTCGGCGTGGCCCAGGTCGAGCAGTTCACCTGGAAGGGCCTGCTCGACTTCTCCACCTGCACCGAGTGTGGCCGCTGCCAGTCGCAGTGTCCGGCCTGGAACACGGCCAAGCCGCTGTCGCCGAAACTGTTGATCACGAGCTTGCGAGATCACGCGTACGCGAAAGCGCCCTATCTTCTGGCCGGTGGCGGCAAAGACCTCACCGGCGAGGAGAAGGCGACCGAGGCCCAGCTCGCCCACATGGACGTGCTGGCGCTGGCCGAGGGCAACCGCCCGCTGATCGGCACCGAGGACGAGCAGGGCGTCATCGACCCCGACGTGCTCTGGTCGTGCACCACCTGCGGCGCCTGCGTCGAGCAGTGCCCGGTCGACATCGAGCACGTCGACCACATCGTGGACATGCGCCGCTACCAGGTGCTGATCGAGTCGAGCTTCCCGGCCGAGGCCGGCGTCATGCTGCGCAACCTGGAGAACAAGGGCAACCCGTGGGGCGCGCCGCAGAACACCCGGGAGGACTGGACCAAGGGTCTGGACTTCGAGGTGCCGCGGGTCGGCGAGACCGAGGACTTCGACTACCTGTTCTGGGTCGGCTGCGCGGGCGCCTTCGAGGACCGGGCCAAGAAGACCACCCGGGCGGTGGCCACGCTGCTGCACGAGGCCGGCGTCAACTACGCGATCCTCGGCGAGGGCGAGACGTGTACGGGCGACCCGGCGCGCCGCATCGGCAACGAGTTCGTCTTCCAGATGCTCGCCCAGCAGAACGTCGAGACGCTGCAGGAGGCGAACGTCAAGAAGATCGTCGCCACCTGCCCGCACTGTTTCAACACCCTGGGCAACGAGTACGAGCAACTCGGCCTGAAGGTCGAGGTCGTGCACCACACCCAGTTGCTCGCCCACCTGGTCAAGGAGGGCAAGCTCACCCCGGTCCAGCCGATCGAGGGCGACGTCACCTACCACGACCCCTGCTACCTGGGCCGGCACAACCGGGTCTTCGACGCCCCCCGCGAGGTTCTGGGCGCGGCGGCCGACGTGATCGAGATGCCCCGCACCAAGGAACGCTCCTTCTGCTGCGGCGCCGGCGGCGCGCGCATGTGGATGGAGGAGAAGATCGGCAAGCGGATCAACGTCGAGCGCACCGAGGAGGCCCTGGCCACCGGGGCCAAGACCATCGCGGTCGGCTGCCCGTTCTGCTACACGATGATCGGCGACGGGGTCACCGGCAAGGGTGAGCAGGAGAACGTCGAGGTGGTGGACGTGGCCACCGTGCTGCTGAGGTCGCTGAAGCAAGAAGTGTGAGCCGGGTGTCGAGTCGCCGCCCACGCCGATCGTCATCCGGTCAAACACACGTCAAGACGGGAGGATCCACATCATGCGGTACGTCCGCCACCGGCGCTGACGGCACCCCGACCGTGACCGACGGCCCCTACCTGGAGATCAAGGAGGTCGTCGGCGGCTTCATCCACATCGTGGCCAACGACATCGACGAGGCGGTGGCCGTGGCCGGTGGCTGGCCGGGCATCCGGGTGGGCGACAAGATCGAGGTCCGCCCGGTCATGGAACGCTAGCCAGCCTTCGGGCCAGGAGTTCGCGTTCGGCCGGGTTGGTGGCCAGCGCGAGCGCCCGCCGCAGGTTGGCCGTGGGATCGCGCCCGAGCCGGCTCAGCAGGTCGGCCCGGGTCGCGTGCCACAGCCGATATCCGGACAGGTCCTTCTCGAGCCCGTCCACCTCGGCCAGCGCGGCCTCCGGCCCGTCGACGTGGCTGGTCGCCACGGCCCGGCTCAGCCGCGCGACCGGTGACGGCTTCATGATCATGAGGGCGTCGTAGAGCCGGCGCACCGCGGCCCAGTCGGTCGCCTGGTAGGACGGCGCCAGCGAGTGCTGTGCCGCGATGGCCGCTTCGAGCTGGTACGGACCGGGCTGGTCGAGCGCGGCGGCCCGGGCCAGCCGGGACAGCGCGGACTTGACCAGCGAGATGTCCCATCGGCGTCCGCCGGCCACCGCCGCAGCGCCTCGGCCACCGCGTCCTGCAGAGCCTCCTCGGCCCGGTCCAGGTCGCCGAGCCGGCGGGCCAGCACGCCGAGCACGCCGCCGGCCTCACTCCGCCACAGCCGATCGAGCTCTTCCCGCACGTCAGACACCCCTGCAGTCTGCCGAAACCGCCCCCCGAGGGGTGACGCGTGTGCTTGCCTGATGCTGATGCTCACGACCAGCCGCCGGTGGCGGATCGTTGCCGCGGCGGCGATCGCGCTCCTCGTACCGGCCACAGCCGCACCCGTACACGCCGCTCCGCCGGACGACCCGTCGATCCTGGCCAAGGCGCTGACGTTGCAGCAGCAGCTGTACAAGACGAAGAAGGCCGGCGTCGCCGACTTCGACGACGGCGACCCCGGTGGCCAGCCGATCGCGGCCGGCGGCGACGTGTCCTGCGCCGCGGGCTTCCTGGAGCTGTGGTGCTGGGGCGCCGGGAACGCCGAGCCCGAGGCGCCGACCAACGCGCTGGCGAACTCGGCCGGCCCGGTAACGGCCGGGGGCGCGCATCAGTGCGTGCTGGAGTTGTTCGACGACAGCGACGTCGGCGGTGACCTCTACTGCTGGGGCGACAACACCTACGGGCAGGTCGGCGACGGCACCACGACCGCGCGTCCGGCGCCGGTCAAGGTGCGCGGCGGCGTGCTCCAGGTGGCGGCCGGCGCCGACCACACCTGCGCGATCCTGGTCGACCGGAGCCTGGTCTGCTGGGGACGGGACGACGCCGGTCAGCTCGGCCAGGGCGCCGCCGGTGTGCCGGTGACGACGCCGCAGGCCGTGCCCGGTCTGGATGACCTGGCCGACGTCGCCGCGGGCGGCGACACCACCTGCGCCCTCGACGACGCGGGGGCGGCGTGGTGCTGGGGTTCCAACTCCGACGGCCAGGTCGGCGACGGCACCGCGGGCGCGACCCCGGTGGCCACGCCGACCTCGGTGGACACCGCTCCGCTCGGCTCCGACGACGAGCTGGGCCAGATCGAGGTCGGCGCCCGGCACACCTGCGCGGTGACGTATGACGAGCGCGTCTGGTGCTGGGGCGCGGACGGGCACGGCCAGCTCGGTGACGATCCCGCGCAGGCAGCCCAGAACCTGCCGGTCGACACCGGGCTGGAGGCCGCGTGGATGGTCACCGCCGGCGGCGACAGCACCTGCGCGGTGATCGAGGACGGTCAGGGGTGGTGCTGGGGTGACAACACCGAGGGCCAGCTCGGGACCGGTGACCACACCGACCGGGCCGAACCGGCCAAGCTCGACCAGAGCGGGCTCACCGGCTCCAGCCTCTACGAATACGTCTTCGGCGCGACCGGCGGGCTGCTCTTCGGGATCTCGATGGGTGAGCGCCACGCCTGCGGCATGGACGTCGCGGGGAACGCGTACTGCTGGGGTGACAACGCGGGCGGTCAGCTCGGCGACGGCACCACGACCGACCGGCTCCGGCCGACCGCGACGCTGCTGAGGCCCGGTGCGCCGCGCGACGTGGACACTCAGGCGCGGGACGCGGAGATCGGCGTCGACTGGACCTCGTCGGACGAGCTCGGACTCGGGTCGGTGCGCGGCAGCCAGGCCGTCGCGTTCACCGAGGAGGGTGGGTTCGGCTCCTGCTCGCCGGGCGACTCGACGAGCACCGGCTGCACGATCAGCAGCCTGACCAACGACGCCGAGTATCTGGTCTTCGTGAGCACGATGACCACCGGCGGCATGGCCACCGCGGAGCCCGTGGCGGCCACGCCACTCGGGATGGCGTCGCCGGCCCCGGTCGCGGGTGGTGGTGGCGGGCAGCTGCCGATCACCGGCGCCGCGGTCTCCCTGCTGATCGCGATCGGCGGCGGGCTGGTCATGGGCGGCATGGCGCTGCGCCGGAGGGCTCGGGAGCGCCGCCCTCGCTGAACGATCAGGAGGCGCCTCCCGGCCAGGGCCAGATCACCTGCCGGGACGCGACCCTTCGGTGTGCTGCCGCGGTCCGGCACAATGAGGGCCGAGGTGAACCGATCATGGACGGCCTGCTCCTGACCGCGGTGCTCCCCTTGGCGGCGTTTGTGCTGCTCACGGCGGGCAATGCGTTCTTCGTGGTCGCCGAGTTCGGCCTGGTCACGGTGGACCGGGCCGAGATCGAGAAGCGGGCCAACGCCGGCGACCGCCGCGCGCGTACGGTCCGTCACGCTCTGCACGAATTGTCGTTCCAGTTGTCCGGCGCGCAGCTCGGCATCACCATCACGACGGTGCTCACCGGCTACCTGGCCGAGCCGGCGCTGTCCCGGGTCTTCCGGCCGGTGATCGAGCCGATCACCGGGGGCGCCACCGAGACCGTGACCCATGTGCTGTCCCTGGTGCTGGCCACGCTGGTCTCGATGCTGTTCGGGGAACTCGTACCCAAGAACGCGGCGCTGGCCCGCCCGATGCGGGCCGCGCTCGTCGCGGTGATGCCGCTGCGAGCCTTCGCGCGTCTCTTCCGGCTGCCGATCGCCGCGCTCAACGGCTCGGCGAACTGGTTGGTCCGCCGCCTCGGCATCGAACCCCAGGAAGAGCTGGCCAGCGCCCGCAGCCCCGAGGAACTGGGCCTGCTCGCCGCGATCAGCGCCCGGGCCGGCGCGCTGCCGACCGAGACGGCGACGCTGCTGCGCCGGACCATCCGGTTCGGTGAGAAGCGCGCGGCCCGGGCCATGACCCCGCGCGTCGACGTGGTCGGGCTCAAGGTGACGGCCAGCGTCGCCGACCTGCTCGCGCTCTCGCGCGAGACCGGCCACACCCGCTTTCCGGTGTACGAGAGCACGCTCGACCTGGTCACCGGGGTGGCGGCGGTGCCCGAGGCGCTCGGCGTCGAACCGGCCCGGCGGGCCACTACGGCCGTCTCGTCGATCGCCCGGGAACCGGTCTACGTGCCGGAGAGCCTCGACCTGGACAAGGTGCTCGCCGCCCTGCGCGCGGCCGACGCCGATCTGGCCATCGTGGTCGACGAGTACGGCGGCACGGACGGCGTGGTCACCGTCGAGGACCTGATCGAGGAGCTGGTCGGGGAGATCTCCGACGAGTACGACCTGGACCTGCCCGAGACGGCCACCCAGGTGCTGACCGCGCCCAGTGGCGAGAAGACGTTCCTGGTCGACGGGCTGCTGCGCGAGGACGAGCTGCTGGAGCTGACCGGGTTCGCGCTGCCCGAGGGCCCGTACGAGACGCTCGCGGGTTTTCTGCTGGCCCGCCTCGGCCACATCCCGGTGCCGGGGGAGTCGCTCACCGAGGACGGCTGGGAGTTCACCGTGACGCAGGTCGACCGGCACCGCATCGAACAGGTCCGGATGGTCGCCCCGGTGGAGCCGATCGATGCTTGAGCTGCTGGTCACCGTCCTTCTGCTGCTGGGCAACGCGCTGTTCGTCGGCGGCGAGTTCGCGCTGATCGCGTCCCGGCGTACCGCCCTCGAACCGCTGCTCCCGGCCAAGCGCGCCCAATGGGCCCTGGCCGCGATGAACCAGATCCCGCTGATGATCGCCGGCGCCCAGCTCGGCATCACGATCTGCTCGCTCGGCCTGGGCGCCATCTCCGAGCCGGCCCTGGCGCATCTGATCGAGGGCCCGTTCGAGGCGGCCGGCCTGTCCTCCCGGTTCGTGCACCCGGTCGCCTTCGTGCTCGCGCTGGGCGTGGTGGTGTTCCTGCACACCGTGGTCGGCGAGATGGTCCCGAAGAACATCACGCTGGCCGGCCCGGAACGCTCGGCGCTCGTCCTCGGCCCGTTCATGCTGGCCTTCTGCATCGCCACCAAGCCGGTCCTGACCGCGATGCGCTGGCTGGCCCGGCACGTGCTCAGCCTGTGGAAGATCGAGGCCACCGACGCGGTCAAGACGGTCTTCACGGCCGAGGAACTCGCCGGCATGGTCACCCAGGCCCGCACCGAGGGCCTGCTCGGCACCGAACAGTACGCACGCATCCACGCCGCGCTGGGCCTCAACGACCGCACCGCCGCCGACACCCTCCGCCCGTGGGCCCGCGTCACCACGGTCACCGACGCCGTGACACCAGCCGAGCTCGAGACGGTCGCCACCAACAGCGGCCGCTCCCGCTTCCCGGTGGTCCAGCACGAGACGAGGCGCGTGCTCGGCTTCGTCCACATCAAAGACATCCTCGGGTACGCCGACAGCCAGCGCGCCCTCCCGATCCCGGCCGAGATCATCCGTCCCCTGGCCGTGATCCCACCGGACCGAACCCTGGCCGACCTCCTCCTCACCATGCGCCGCGACCGCCGCCACATCCTCCTGGTCAGCGACGGCCGCCGCCCCTTGGGCGTGGTGACCCTCGACGACGTCCTGCACGCCGTGGTCGGCGAACCCGCCCACGCGACAACGCCCGCCGCCTGACCCCGCTTTTCTCGGGTCCTGACGGACCACAACTCCTTGCCCGCATCCCGGCGCACATGGCCGGCGGTCAGAGCGTCTTCGTGGTTCCGTCGAAGGCCGAACTCACCACTCAGCAGGCCGCCGGCCTCGTGAACGTGTCACGTCCCGGCCTGATCGGCCTGCTCGACGCCGGAGAGATCGCCGCCTGAATCAAGACATGGTTCTGGACTGAACGGGTGGCCGTTGTAGTCGGTCAACGACGCCTTTGGCCTGCCGCGATCCGAGCTGGCGCACAGGTCATCGTGACGTCCCACTGGAGGAATCTGCTGGCGGAACCCGGCCGGAACGGGTTTTAGCGGTCGGTGTTCGCGGCTGACGCGGCCTCGTGGATGGTGGCTGACAGGGCGGCCGTGATGACGGCGTAGCCGGCGCTGGACGGGTGGAAGCGGTCGGCGCTGAACATGGCTGTCGGGTCGGTGGTGAAGGCTGTGGCCGAGGTGGCGGTGATGTCGGCGATGCGGGCGCCGGCCGCGGTCGCGGCGCTGGCCTGCTCCTGGCGGAGGAGGTGGCTCGCGGCCTGGACGGTCGGGCGCATCTGCGGCGGGCACCAGGGGACCACGCTGAGGTCGGGTGCGGGGGCCACGACCACCTCGGCGCCGGCCTTGCGCAGGGTTCGCACGGCGTTGCCGAGCAAGAGGGCCGCCTGCTGGGCGGGGACGAAGTGGGTGAGGTCGTTGGCGCCGATGATGATCAGCGCGAGGCCGGGGCGCCAGGCCGTCGCCTGCTTGACCTGGGCGGCCAGGCCTCGGCTGTCGGCGCCGGACACGGCGAACACCCGGGTGTCGACGAGGATGCCGGCCTCGGTCAGCTGGGCGGCGAGGCGTGCGCCGACCGTGTCGGCCGTGCGCGACGCGCCCAGACCGTAGGCGATGGAGTCGCCGAGGACAGCGAAGGCGAGGGTCACGACAATCGGCAACGCCGGAGGCGCCGGTTTCGTTCCGCTCACTAAATCGGACCCTGCGTGAAGGACGAATTCGGCGATCCGGACAATAACCGCATGTCTCACACCCGCCGCCTGGCCGGCGCGGTCATCGCAGCGCTGGTTCTCGGAGCGGGCGTGATCGGCGCCGTGCACCTGTCCCGCGCCGAGGCGATGCCGCTGCGCGACCCCGCGCCCATGCAGGCCCTGATGCCGCCACCTTCGGCCGGCGTGATCACCCCGAGCACGATCCTCTCCGAGCCCAAGGACGACGGCCGGGTCATGGTGCCCGATCAGCCGGTCGGTGTGCGCTACACCTTCGACGGCGGCGTCGACAAGCCGATCCTGGACGCGCACGGCGGCCGCGAGCTGCGGGCGGTCGCCCAGAACGGCGGCCGGCTCAGCCTGGTGCCGCAGGGTCTCGGCCTGGCCGTCGAATATCCGGACCGCTGCACGATGCCGCGGGAACGGGACTGCCCGCGCGCCATCCTTGAAGGCGACCGGGACGACACGCTCAACCCCGGGACCAGGCCGCTCGAGTACGGAGCGTCGGTGCTGATGACGCACGCCGACCTGGCCGACGGCGCGAACGTCGTCCAGAAGGGCTATTCGGTCGGCGGAGTCAGCCAGTTCAAGCTCCAGGTCGACCACCGGCAGGGGCATCCGAGCTGCGTGATCGCCAGCCGCTCGCGGATCTACCGGGCCGAGCCGTCACTCGACGTCGCGGACGGCACCTGGCACCAGCTCACCTGTGCCCGCAGCCGGGAGCGGCTCGCCATCATCGTGGACGGCGCCGAGCGCGCCGCCGTACCCGTGCCCGCGAATCTCTCGATCGCCAACGCGGAACCGCTGCGCATCGGTGGCAAGGGCGCCAACCGTGGCAACGACCAGTTCGCCGGCCGCATCGACAACGTCTTCCTGACGATCAGCGCCTAACGGTCTTTCTTCTTGTTGGTGGCCCGGATGATCGCCACCAGCGCGGTCGCACCGCCGGCGACGACGATCAGGCAGAACAGCATGATGAGGAGATGCCACGGTCTCAGCGCGCCCATGACGCCACCCTAGAGGTTGAGCCCCACCTGGCCCGGCAGCTTGTGGACAACCAGTTCCCGGCGTGGGCGGGCCGGCCGCTGAGGCGCTGGGAGCAGGCCGGCTCGGACCACGTGATCTACCGGCTGGGTGATGAGCTGTCGGTGCGCTTCCCGCGGCACACCGGGGCGATCGGGCAGGCCCGCAAGGAGATGGAGTGGCTGCCCCGGCTGGCGCCGCATCTGCCGCTGTCGATCCCGGTGCCGGTGGCCGTGGGTGAGCCGGCGCTCGGTTATCCGTGGGCGTGGGCGGTCGCGGGGTGGCTGCCGGGCGCCGTGGCCACTATGGACGAACTGGGGCGATTCGCTGGCTGTGGCGCGTACCCCGCCAACTCGACGCGGTTCTCGCTAGATAGGTAGTTGACCGACATATATAGTCGGGGCATGCGGGAACCGACGTACTTCATCCTCGCCGCGCTCCAGGACGAGCCACGGCATGGCTACGCGATCATCAAGCAGGCCGAACTGCTGTCCCGAGGGCGGGTGCGGCTGGCGACCGGCACGCTCTACACGGCGCTCGACCGGCTCACCACCGAGGCGTACCTCCAGGTGGTCAAGGAGGAGACCGTCAACGGGCGGGCGCGGCGCTACTACGCGCTCACCCCGACCGGCCGCGCGGCCCTGCAGGCTGAGGCGTCGCAGCTGGCGTCGGCGGCGCGCGTGGTCACCGAGTTCCGCGTGCGGCCGGCATGAGCAAGATCGAGCGACGGTACGCCCGGCTGATCCGCCTCTACCCCGCCGCCCACCGGGCCGCCCGTGGCCCCGAGATGCTCGACGCGCTGCTCCAATCCCCGTTCCGCCTGCGCGAGGTTCGTGCCCTGCTCCTCGGCGCGCTCCGGGCGCATGCCGCGCACGACGACGTGTCCCCGCGGCAGGACTGGCTCACCGCCGTCCGCGCGGCCGCCCTGATGCTCCTGGCCGCCGGCGTCGTCAGCCGGGCCGTCTACGTCGTCCAACCGTTCCTGTCGTCGGCCGAGACAGCCGGCAACCTGGCCGTGGCAGCCCTCGGGCTGGCCGCGCTGGCGTGTGCCCTTCGCGGCCGCTATCTGCTGTCCGCTCTCGGGGCGCTGCTCACGCTGGTGGCCTCCGCCTTCTGGCCGGTCTTCGACATCGCGCTCTGGGGACTGTGGGGCTACCCGTTCGCGATCCTGCTGCTGATCCCGTTGCGGTGGTTCCGGCCCGGCCGGGCATCCGGCGTCCTGAGGTATCTGCCGCTGCTCCCGGTCGTCCTGGTTCTCGGCAACCAGCTCTTCTCCGAGGTGTTCCCGGCGGTCAGCGGCATCCTGCAGGGCGGTGCGAACGTCGGGGTGGTCATGGGCGCGCTGCTGTGGCTGGCGGTGGACGAGCGCGTGTCCATGGCCGTGGGACTGTACTGTCTCGACACCCTGTTCGTGGGTCTGGTGTATATGGCGGACGGCTGGACGAGCCTCCCCGCGATGGTGCTCAGACTGGTCGTCATCGGCGTGCCGCCGGTCGTTCTGCTGGCCGCCGCCGCGGGCCGAAACCGTTACCAGGTAACGCCTTGACGGCGCCCTCGGGCTAGGATGGTGATCGCAATCGATGGGCCGGGGCGGCTTGCTCCGGCCGTACGGGGAATCGATGAGAGGAACCACCAACCCATGCGCACCCTGATGCGCGCGGGCGCGATCGCGCTCGCCGCCAGTTCCCTCCTGCTCACCGGCGGGGTCGCGGCCCAGGCCGCACCGACCGCCGCCGGCGTGACCTTCACGCTCAACCGCCTGATCCTCAGCCCCGCCGACCACGGCTACGCCGGCGCGCTCCGGGTGACCATCACCAACAACACCGACCAGCCGTACGACGACGGCATCACCGTGGTCGAGCCGCTGGCCCGCACGGTCCGCGACGTCGGCAACGGGGTCTGCGGCATCAACACGCTGCCCGACCGGCGCTACGAGGTCGGCTGTGGCCTCGACCGCGCGATCCCGCCGGGCGCCACCCGCCGGGTCACGATCACCTTCGAGTCGCCGGCCGCGCCGAAGCCGTTCGCCCGCCAGTCGGCCACCTCCGGCAGCGTCTCCATCGCCGGCGTGACCACCGAGTTCACGGCCCTGTTCCGCTCGTCGACCGGCTCGGTGAGCAAGCCGGTCGCCTACACGCCCGCCGCGGCCCAGAGCCTGACCATCGCCGCGCCCGACGCGGTCACCCTGACCCGCCAGGACGACGGCACCTACTCGGCCACGGTCCCGGTCACGGTCACCAACCACAACGACGCCCCGCACGGAGGCTGGGGCTCCTCCCTGGCCGAGCCGGCCGGTCTCAGCGGCTTCCCGTACGCCACCGACGGCACCTGCGGCCTCGGCGGCACCTTCCCGCCGGCCCCGCCCGGCGGCGCCAACACCGGCTGCGTCCACGAGGGCCTGCTCACCGAGGGCGAAACCCGCACCATCAACTGGATCCTGTCGGCCCCGGCCGACGCCGAGCCCGGCGCCAAGGGCACCGCAACCGTCGCCACCAACCTGACCGGCGACGCCGCCGACGCCCAGCCCGGCGACGACTACCTCACATCGTTCCAGGTCTCGATCGCCGGCTGACCCTAGCCACCGGCTTTGCCGGTTGCGGCCCTGGCCATGACCGGGCGGAAGCGCCCATCGACACCTAGACCCGCTCGCCCGCGTCCTACGGATGCGGGCGAGCGGCATTTGTCGTAGGGGGAGACGTCAGGCGTCGAGGTCTTGCCAGAGGCGTCTGGGTTCATCTTGAAGGGTGACCACTTACGCAGAATGAAGGGGGCGCGGCTCTGTTCTGGCCGGTCACGGCCTTGGAGCCGCGCGCCCGGCCTCGGCGGGAGCGACGGTCTGCACCACCCACCGAGCCACGACATCAGGGTCTTGATCTTTCAGCTGGTCGGCCAGGTGCGGAACTTCTGCGCCGAGCGGCTGGGGGTGGGGCCGCGTTGGCCCTGATAGCGGCTGCCGTAGACGGCCGAGCCGTAAGGATGCTCGGCGGGGCTCGACAGGCGGAAGATGCAGAGCTGGCCGATCTTCATGCCGGGCCACAGCTTGATCGGCAGGGTGGCCACGTTGGACAGCTCCAGCGTGACGTGGCCGGAGAAGCCGGGGTCGATGAAGCCGGCGGTGCTGTGCGTGAGCAGGCCCAGGCGGCCCAGGCTGCTCTTGCCCTCCAGGCGGCCGGCCAGCTGGTCGCCCAGCGTGATGACCTCGAGCGTGGACGCCAGCACGAACTCGCCCGGATGCAGCACGAACGGCTCGCCGTCGCCGACCTCGACCAGCGCGGTCAGGTCGTCCTGCTGCACGGACGGGTCGATGTGCGTGTAGAGGTGGTTGTTGAAGACCCGGAAGAAGCGGTCCAGGCGCACGTCGATGCTGGACGGCTGCATCAGCTCCGGCGCGAACGGCTCGAGCGAGAGATTGTCCGACTTGATCTCAGAGACCAGGTCACGGTCGGAGAGCAGCATCGCAACACCATACTGCGGTGGTTCTTTCGTACGTGTGTTCGATATGATCGGGCGATGGCAACCTGGTCCACCTTCGCCGCGGCCGCGCCCGCCCTGGCCGCCGGCGTGCGCATGCTGCTGCAACAGTACGGTCCCGGCCTCGGCTACCTCGCCACCGTGCGACCCGACGGGGCGCCCCGCGTCCACCCGGTGTCACCGGTGATCACCGACGACGGGCTCTACTGCTTCGTCGTCGACTCGCCGAAACGCCGTGACCTCCAGCGCGACGGTCGGTACGCGCTGCACTCCTACCCGCCCGAGGAGAACGACGACGAAGCCATGATCAGCGGCGTCGCCACCCCGGTCGACGACCCGCTCGTCATCGACCGCCTGGCCGGCGCCCTCCACGCGTCGCCGGTGATCGATTGGCGGCTGTTCGAGCTGTCCGTCGACACCGCCATGCTCCGCCGCCACGGCACGGCCGGCGCCCTGCCGTTCGCCACCCGGGTGCCTCCGATCACCCAGAAGTGGCATGACCCGGCCGGCCACTTAGGGCTCTCGCTGGTCGCAACCTGATCGGGTACAGTGACGGGGCTGTGCCACGCGGGTGTAGTTCAATGGCAGAACATCAGCTTCCCAAGCTGACAGTGCGGGTTCGATTCCCGTCACCCGCTCGATACACGGAAGCCCTGGTCAGGACTGATGTCCCGCCAGGGCTTCCGTGTCGCAAGACCGTGTCCAAGCAAGGATGGGCCATTAACGGGCCATTAGTGATGTGGAACAGCCGGCATGCGTCCCTTGGGTGCGCCGGCCACAGTTTGCAGCGTGCTGCGCACTGCTGAAGGCGTGGCACCGAGTCTGTGGAGTCTGCCTGTTGAGCGAGTCTGGGTCTTCATCCTCCGAAACCGACGAAGCGCGGTCGGCGGGCGAGGCGTACGGCGACCCGGGTACGACGCGATACTTGCCTGTCGTCTGCACGGACCGAGGCCAACATAAGCGCCGGTTACTCACTGTCGCCAGGCGGGAGCCTGACGGGTCCGGCGGCATGAGTTCGGCCTTGGAGTGGTTCGCCCCACCGATGGGGGAGCAGGCGACCCCACGAAGCATGACGGGGCGAGATTCGTACATTTTTAGGTGTCCCTCCTGTCGCCGGACACCGCAAATCAAGCGCAAGACGTGGTGGGACCTGATAGACGAGGCGCTGCGGCGAGAGGTGCTAGAGCTGGATATATCTCTGCTACCCTTTTAGTGCTGCGAGTGGTTGTCGCAGTCCCCGGCGCGAGGACGGGGTGACGTTCAGCCGAAAGGCTCATCCGTAAAAGGATGCTCGCCAAAGCCCACTCATCCGGTGGGGCGGTTATTTGCGCCCTCCGGAGGTTTAGGTGGCATCCCAGGATGTAGAGCCGGTCGGTGGTGCGCCGGCGCCAAAGCGTCGACGCACCACCAGAGCCCGTGCGTCAATTCACGGCACCCCTGATGCGCTCCTCACCGCAGCGAAATCTGGTTGGGGAACCACTTTCCGGTACTCCCTGCTGCTTCTGATTCATCGCGCGCCGGTTCCTGTGGTGGGTCTTGTCGCCTACCAGGTTGCACGCGCTAGGGGCTGGCTATGAGTGCCTTCGCGGTTGCCGTTTCCCGGTACCTAGGCTCCGAGTTGGTGGCTTCGGATGGCGCCTGCTTGGCTTGCGCCGAGCTGCCTCTACGGCCTGGTCGATGGCGTCGGCGATCGTCTGGTCGGCCTCTCGACTGGCGTGTTGGTAGATCAGTGCGGCGCGCGGGCTGTCGTGGCCCATCCGCGCCATGATGTCCCGCAGGCTCGCGCCTGGAGCCCTGGACGCAAGCGTGTTTCCGGTGTGCCGCAGTTCGTGGAAGTGCAGGCCGGGTGCGTTCACCGCGGCGACCGCCTCCTTCCACTTGACCAGTTTGTTGAAGTTGCCGCGCCACAGGGTCCGACCGCTTTCGCCCGTAAAAACAAACGCCTCGGCCGCTTGGCCGACGTGGCCCCTTAGGTGTTCCGTCAGCGCGGGCAGGGCCGCTTTGGGTAGCGCGACCGTTCGCACGCCCGCCCGAGATTTCGGCGGGCTTAGGATCAGGCCTGTTCCCCGGTGCTCGACGAACGCCTGTCGCACCCGCACTGTGCCGGCCGACAGGTCGATGTCGCTGCGCTGCAAGGCGACCGCCTCACCCCAACGCAGGCACCCGAACGTCGTGACCAGGATCAGCGCTCGGAAGCGCTCCGGCATGTGTTCGGCCAAGGCGAAGATCTGCGGGACAGTAAGCACTGGCCGTTCCGCCGGCTTCTCCTGATCGGCGCCGACTACGCGGCAGGGGTTGATCCTGATTAGTTCGTCCTCCTTGACGGCGGTCATCAGAACCGCGCGTAGCAGGCGGTACGCCTTGGCAGCCATGGTTACTGATACGCCCTCGGCCAGCAGCCGCGCCCGCCACTCGCGCACCATGGGAGTGTCAATCCGGTTGAGCGGCATGTCGCCGAGCTGCGGCGTGATGTGCCTGCCGAGCGTCCAGCGGTACAGGTGCACGGTGCGGGGCCGCAGATTGGGCCGCTCGGTGATCCACCGCTCGGCGTAGTCGGATAGCCGAATCTTGCCGCGCTCAGGGTCGATCCACTCACCGCGAGCCATCTGGGTTTCGACCAGTGAGAGGTACTTCTCGGCCTCGGCCTTGCGAGCGAATGTCTGCGGGGCGGCGCGCATTCGTCCGTCCGGGCCGGGGTAGCGAGCCTGGTATCGACCGGACTCGCGCTTGCGGATGTTGCCGAATCGGCGGTGTCCGTCTTGATTGGCCATGATCAGGCAACGCTCCTCAATCCGCGCCAAACGGTTTCTGCGGTCATGGGCTCTACTCGACCCGCCTGAACGAAGGCGGCAAGGTCGACCGGGTCGAACCGGATAGAACGGCCGAGTCGGTGGAAAGCAATTCGTCGCTCCGCTACGGCGCGCCGGAGATAGCGCGCGCTCATCTTGAGTCGGGCAGCGGCCTCTTCGATGGTCAGTAGTTCAGTGGGAAGCATCGGAACGGGTGCATTCGCGTTGGTGATCCGCCTAGCCAACGGTGTCCTTCCGGGCGTTCGCGACGATGTCTCAGGGGGTCCCACCGGGAGCGCTCAGGCCCGGCGTACGGGTGCGGTTGATCAACGGCTGACGGAACTGACAGAACTGACGGAACCTCGATCGGAAGCGGTTGTGTCAGTTCTGTCAGTTCTGTCAGGCCGCCTACGACGCTCTGCGCGCGGCGAGCGGGTGCACTGTCGCGGCCGGTCGATGCACTTCTGGGTTGACGAGGTAGCTCGGTGACGGTGGGCGTCCGCCGGCCCGTTTTGGTGCGGGTGGGTCGAGCTGCCGGAGGTAGCCATGGGTTTCCAGCACGGCTAAGGCAGGATCGAGGTCGGCCATCGTCTTGAACTGGCTCGATTGCACGGCCCGGAATGCCTCCCGCTTCGTGAAGGCGGTCATGCCCGCTCGCTCGATCCACGCGAGCAGGTGTTGAGCCTTGCGCGTGGCGGCGTCCGCCCCCATGTCGTCGAACGCACCCAGGGCGTGTGCCGCGTAGTACTCGCCGATGAGGGCCGCCCGCTCGATGGTGTGAGCGTCGAGGCTTTGGCCCCATCCGCTGTGCAGATGTTCGGCGAGGTGGATCAGGCCAGCGATCCGTACCACCGCCCCGGTGTATTTCGACCCCCAGTCGACGATGTGCGACCACGCACCGCCGGGAGCGAGCCGGGGCTCTACGTGCCGCTCGATCTCCAGGACCAGATCGTTGGCTTCGGAGGTCAGGACCAGTACGGCCGGATCGGTCCACTCGGCGAGCGCGAGGACCAGGGCGTGAAGGCTGGCGTGGTAGTCCGCGGCGACCGAGGTCGGAATCGGATCGGCACCGATCTTCCGGCGTCCGACCGTGTTCTCCGGGACCGCGAACAGGATGCGGGCCAGCAGGCCGAGGCCCCGGAATCCGGGCATGCCCGCGATGTCGCGCAGGATTTCCGGCTGTACGGCGAGGCCCATGGTCAGGGCCGGTTTGCCGACGTGCTCTGATTCGCGGGAGCGCCGGTCGACCCGCATGAGGTCGCCTGCGTGGCCCTTGAGGAACACCTCAAGATTCGGTGTTCCGGAGTAGCGACCCGCGATGGTCGCGAAGATGCCGCCTTCCGGAGAGAGCACGGCAAGCCGGCCGTTCTGCTCGGCGAGCAGGGAGGCGGCCGTTTCGCTGGTCACGTCGTCGGCGACAAGGCGTGGTCTGACCGGAACGGCGATCGCCTCGGCGTTCATCGCGGCGGCCGTCGCCTCGGCGATCAGCGTGTCCCGCCCGGCGCTGTCCGCGTTGGCGGCGGCAAGCGCCGCTTTTTCGGCCGCCTTTCCCGCCACCTTGGCAGACAACTCGGCCTCGATGATTGCCGGGGCGGTCCGCTCGGTCAGTGACTTCTCGGCCGCGAGGATCGGGCCGACCATCGCGGCGAAGACGGCGCTCTTGCGGGATCCGGGCGGCAAGACGACGACCGTGTAGAGGTTGGTCGGTTCCCGCCAGGACCCGCGTACTTCCACCTCGGCTCGGCCGCCGGCCGCCGTCGACAGGCAGGCCAGCGCCAGGCTTCCCGCCAGGTCGAGCGGTGTCTGCGTGAACTCCGCGACCGCGAACACCTGCTCGGCGAGCCAGCCAGGCAGCAACTCCGCCGGGAACGACGGCAGGAACCGGCCCTTGCCGAGTGGGATGACTGGCGACCATCCGCCCGGTACCTCGGCGTCGTCGAGCAACGCCCGGCCGGTCGCGACCACCTCGGCCGCGTTGGCGCCGGACGCGGCGAGCTGGGCGAGTTGGGCTCCGAGGTCGGCGACCTTCCGCCGTTGCGCCAGGTCGGCGACGATGCCCGCGTAGTGGGCCGCGTTGGCGGCTGACGGTGTCTCGGCCGTGAGCGTGTGCAGGTACGGTGCTCCACCCACCTTGCCGAGGTCGCCGGATTCGGCCAGGTGGGCAGTCACGGTGATGGGGTCGGTGGGTGTGCTGGCCGCGTGCATGCCGCACATGGCCTCCCACAGCACGCTGTGAGCCGGGCGGCCGAAGTCGCTGGGAGCCAGCGTCGCGGCGAGGTCGGCCATCAGTTTGGGAGCGAGCAGGGCGGCACCGATGACGGCTTGCTCGGCCGCCAGGTCGTATCCGGCTGAGACCACGGGTTAGCTCCTTTCGAGTGAGTAGAGGTGGCGGGATTTACGCGGCTCGGCGGCCGACCGCGCGCTGGTCTCGGTTGGAAAGCCGGCCCAGCCGAGGTGCCACCTCAGCGAGCAGGTCCCGCATGAGGTTGAGCGCGGTGGCAAGCTGCCAGCGGGAGGCTTTTTCGTTGCTGTGCAAGGGAATGCGGGCGCGGATCTCGATGTACTCCTGGTTTCCGGCGCGTACGCGGGTCAGCCACGCCCGGCCGCCGATGTCGTCGGCCGTGAAGTCGGCGGAGCGGTGTTCGTCGACGCCGCATCGGTGGTCGCGGGTGCACCAGCCGGTGTGCGGCGTCTCGGCCCGGACGATGCGGGCCATGGTCCGGGCCATCAGCGGGTGCCCTTGTCGTGCAGCTCCCGCAGGCCGTTGATGATCCGCCGGCCGATGCGCAGGCGACGGCCGTCGCCATGGCAGCGTCGGCAAAGGCCGAACGCGCGACCGAACGGCGACCGACGTTTGCCGGTTCCCTTGCAGCGTCGGCAGGCGCCGAAGGGCCAGATCCAGCAGCCGAGGCCGTAACAGAGAGTGGCAATCATGAAAGCGGCGATGAGTAGGCCGAGCAGGGTGGTTTCGGGGGTTGCGGTCGCGGCGAGGGTGGGCACGCAAAGCCTCCAGGGAGCGGTTCGGGGCTTGAGCTGGGGTTGGGGCGACCCGCGACCGGTCGGTGTATGGCCTGACCAGGCCGGTCGCGGGGTCGAGTCGCGTTGACGCGACCGGTCGCGGGCGGGACGCGACCGTCAGGCGGCTTTGCGGCGGCTGATCGCGGCGTCGATGTCGTCGGCCTTGGCTCCCTTGAGCGCCTTGCCGTTCCGCTTGACGTCTACGCTGCGTACACCGAAGGATCGGATCTGCGCCGAGATCGACTCGGCCGTGATGTCGGCGTAGAACTCGTGCATCCGATCCGTCAGCCGCGCGGCGATGTCCTCCCACTGGAGGCCCCGCTCGGTCTGCTCGAACACCGAGCGGACGTCGGCGAGCACGTCCCGGGCGATCCGGGCGACGTCCTCCCCGGCCGCCATCCCGGACAAGGTGCCCGCGGCCTCCCGCAGCTTCCGCGCCTCGATCAGGATCTTCTCGGCGTCGTCGCCATCGGCGAAGTAGGTCCGCACGGTCGGTGTGGCATCCGACGCGCCGCGCAGGATGCCGACGCCCTTGTAGCTGGGCAGCAAGGTTGAGCTGTCGAAGCCTTCGGAGTACGCCCCGGAGCCAAGGACGAGGTCGGAGACCTGCCACGACCCGGTACGCAGGGAAAGGCGGACCTGGTGGTTGTCGCGGAAGCTGATGAATTGCTGCGCGACCTGCCCGTTCCCGATCCCGCTGGGTCGCTGGGTGGCGTCGACGAAGATGACGCCGGCCGCCGGGGCGACCTTGACCAGGTAGACCAGCAGTGAGGCGATCTCCTTGCTGATCTCGCCGAGGTCGAAGTATTCCTGGAATTCGTCCAGCACGATCATCCGTACCGGCATCCGGTACTTCAGATTTCGGGAGATCTCACGGGTCAGCTTGCCTTCCGGGCAAACATCGACAGGCAGCTTCGACAGCCGCTCGTACCGGTCCTGCACGTCGGCCTTGATCTCCCGCAGCGCCTCCACCATCAGCTCGGCGGGGTCGCCGTCGCGGGTCATGGCGAGGCCGAACGCGCACTTATCGGCGACCATGGCGAACTTTCGCCAGTCCGGCTTACCGCCACCGTCGAGGACGGTCAGTTTCACGTACGGGTCGAGCGCCGCGTACAGAGCCAGCAGCCGCGCGGAGAACGTCTTTCCCTGCCGGGGCTGAGCGCCGATCAGGTTGGAGGTCCACATCAGCGGTAGCTCGACCTTGTTGCCGCGTTCGTCCAGGCCGAAGGGGGCAGGCTGCCAGATGTCGGTTGCCTTGCCGCGCAGCAGCGGGGTTCGGCCGGCGCTCTGCGAGAGCGGGTCGCGGTCGGCGACCCACAGGGTGTGTCGCCGGTGTGAGCTGGGGTCGCGGGTGATGAACACCTGGGAGACCGCGACGTCCAGACCTGAGGCGATTGCGCCGCGCGCCTTGACCGCGTCGTCGAACGTCTTGCCGTACGGCAGATCGATCGACACCTGAGATCCGGTCCCCGAGGCGTCACGAGCCATCGTCGAGCCGAATCCGATCTGCTGATGTGGCTTCTCGGGGTGGCCGAGGCCGGCGGCGTAGTACGCCCGCAGGATGATGTCCGGGTTGACCCGCCGGAACCGACCCGCCACGGTTGCGGGAGTGATGATCGGCCGATCCGTCGGCCGCCCGATGTGCGCGAGGCCAGCGACCGCGGGGACCAGGGCGACAGCGAGCACCCACCATGGCGCGGTGACCCACAAGACAGGACCGCCGATCGCGATGACCAACACCTCGGCGGAGAGGACCAGGAATCGCCACAGCCGGGTGCCCTTGACCTCCCGGTGAAGCTTGAGCCACATCGCCGGATCGTTGGCGTCAGCGGCTGCCTGCCGAAGCCGGTATTGCTCGGTCACCCACCACCAGGTGATCTGCTGACCAGCCAGTCGGAAGATACCGACCACCGCCCAGAACGTGGCAAGGATGGCGTACTTCGGAGTCCGCAGCGCGTGAAAGCCGATGCGATAGGTGGTGACCGCGCACGTCTGCCGGATGCTGTGTTTGATGTTCGGCCAGGTCGACCAGCCGACTGGCACAATCGGTACCCGGCCTGACGCGGCGGCCGGCGGATCGACCGGCATGCCGCCGGGCGTTGGCGACTCGTCGAGGGTGACGTCGAAGTGCGTGCCAGGGGCGGGATTTCGGCGGGTACGGGCGGCGTCCAGGTCGACGACGTCGGCGACGTCGCTTTCTGCTGCCTTCCAGTCGAAGTTCTCGTCAGGGGTGGGATTCTGCGGGACCATCAGGTTCTCTCCCGTGGATTCGCCTTGCGGGTTGACGGGGTGAGGAACCGGCGGCACAGCACGGGTTTGCGAGGCCATGAGCTGTGCCGCCGGGCGGCGTTATCGGGACCGTTCGTGGTCGGCGGAGTAGAGAAAGCCGAACAGCGCCTGTCGCAGCTCGATCAGGTCGAGATAAGCGACTGGCCGCGTATAGCCGTGCTTCTCCAACAGTTCGGCAACGTCGATGAGCAGCCAGAACGTGAATCGCTCATCGACGTCGGCCGGTGTGAGCGGATAAGTGCGTTGGGCAGTCATGTTTGGTCGCTCCTTCCGTGTGATCAGGCGGCGGCAAGGGAGGGCGTTTCCGCAGGAACCGGGGTGGATGGTGACGCCACGCTGGCGGCAGCAGCGGGCAGGTAGCGGCGTGCGGTGCTCTCGCTGACTCCGGCCTTGGCAGCGATTTCCGCCACGCTCGCGCCCGGCATCTTGGTGGCGGCCTTGGCGACTTTGCCGGCCGACGCGGGACGTGGTTTGACCCGCCTGACGGGCGGCTTAGTAGCCACCGGAGCAGCAACCGGCCGAGGTACAGGAACCGGCACCGGATTGGCGACCGGAGCGGCGACCGTGACAGCGGCAGATTCGGTCAGTGCGCGGATCCGGCCGCCGATCTCAACGAGGCTGACCGAGGCCACCACGATCAAACCGTCCACACTGAACGGCAGCAGGTACGGTGACGCTCCGCTCTCGCCGTAGTGGGCCGCGACACCAGCCATATGCCAGTACGAGACCCACGCGGCGATACCGGCAATGACCGCCGTCGCAGCAAGCCGGGCGAACGACGTCGCACCTCGGCGAGCCGGGATCCGGGAAATCAGCTCTACAGCCAGCAGCAGCGACAGCGGCGACCACGCCGAAATCGCCTGACTGATCGGATTGTCGTCCGCGTGCAGCACGTTGCCGGCCAGCGACGCCGCGATGCCAAGGGCGAACACCGCGCGGACGGCCCAACCGAGCCGCTTGAGACGGTGGAGGTCGTTGTTCATCAGGCGACCGCCTTCCGGACGGTCGTACGCGTGGCCAACTCGGCGGCCGTGCGAGTGACAAGGGCTTCGGCCCGGCGCAGACGTCGCCAGTCCAGGGCAGTCGGTCCGCCGTGGTCGGCGGCGTTGATGATGGTGATCTCGGCGTCCAACACGTCCAGCTCGGCGGCGATCAGCGGCCACTCGACCTCGATCGCGTCCAGCTCAGCCGCAGTCGGACCGTCAGGGATGCGGTGAAGCTTGCTCACGGGATGTCCTCCGGGAAGGGCTGATCGCACGGCCGGCGGCCGTGCGATCAGCAGAGACAAGGGGAAGGCGAGCAGGGCCGCGCCAAGCGACACAGCCCGTGAGCAGCGGGATACGGCGTGATGCGCTCGCCCGGCACATCGCGTTGAGTCCATAGGCGGACAGGTCTGGCGGCCGTACAAAAGTCACGGCCGAACACCCGGACAATCCCGCTGCTCACGTATTGAGTTCTCAAAGAGCGACCGGACACGGCGGTGTCATGGCGTACGGCAACAAGTGCCGCCGTTCCCGTCCTACCGACCGGCTGAACAACCTGGCTAGCCAGGCCGTCCGAGATCAAGGTAGGGCGACTTGGCTAGTCAGGTCAACCCCCGAAATTGGAACTTCCCTGGCTTGGCTAGTCAGATGTATGGTGGTCGCGTGGCTGAGAACCTCGACTACCTGGGCCAACTTGATCCCGACGACCCGAAACAGGCATCCCAGCAAATCGCCAACAAACTCCGCGCGGCGATCCTCACCCGTCGCCTACAGCCGGGAGACAGGCTTCCGTCGCAGCCTGATCTAGCGACCCGCTACGGCGTCGCGCGGGAAACCGTGAAGCGCGCTCTTGAATTGCTGCGGTCCGAACGACTGATCGTCACCCGGCAGGGCAGCGGCGCGTTCGTCCGCGCGCAGACACAACGAGCCGTCGAGCTACGCCCGCACATCGAAGCCGCTTTCGAGCGCACACACGTCTCCATTGACTTTGCGGGATTCTCCGGTGAGACGCTGCGGGACGCACTTGCCGAAGCTCTCGACAAGGTCCGCGCCGGCCGGCTCGCCCCAGAGACCATCGCTGTCCGCGTACTGATCTCCGACATGACCGCACCGATGGCGTTGCCTGCACGCGCCGAAACTCAGTCGGACGATCCGGCGGTCCGGGAGCGTGCCGAGCGGATCACCCGCCGCGCCGCAGACGGCATCATCGACCAGGTAGCCGAGCTGGGCGATCTCGGCCTGGTCCGCTCCGCCACCGCGGAAGTGCGGATGCACCGGGCGTCGCCGCTGTTCAAGCTCTACCTTCTCAACGGCGAAGAGGTCTTCTACGGCTTCTACCCGGTCGTCGAGCGCACCGTATCCATCAAGGGTGAGCCCATGGCCATCTACGACCTGATGGGGAAAGACGTCCCGCTCTTCCACTACGCGATCACGGACGACGACACCTCGCACGGCAACCAATTCGTTGACGCGTCCCGCCAGTGGTTCGACTCGGTGTGGTCGACGATCGCGTACCGGTACGAAGGATGAGCGGCGACCTCGCAGGGCTGCTCGTTGAGGTCGACGCGATCCTTCTCGACTTCGACGGCCCGGTGTGCAGCATTTTCGCTGGGTATCCAGCGCACGACGTGGCAGCCGAGCTGGTTGAACTGTTGCGTCACCACGATGTCGATCTGCCACCGGGCTTGGCTGGTGAAGCAGACCCTCTTGAGGTGCTCCGATGGACCGGCTCGACCGGCAACTACGACGTGACCCGCGCGGTTGAAGAAGCACTCTGCACGGCCGAACGGCGTGCCGTAGGCACAGCCGCGCCTACGCCGTACGGGCGGGAGACCATCGTGGCGGCCCGGCAAGCGGGCTTACCGGTGGCTGTCGTCAGCAACAACTCAGCCGGCGCAGTGACCGCGTACCTCACGCTGCACAGACTTGAAGGCCACGTAGCCCATGTCATCGGACGCGCGTTCGCTGAGCCTGCACGCATGAAGCCAAACCCTGAGCCGATCCTGCATGCTGTTCGGGCCCTGGAGGTGTCGCCGAGTCGATGCGTCCTGGTCGGGGACTCCATGTCGGACATCGAAGGGGCCAGGGCGGCCGGCACACAGGTACTGGCATTCGCCAACCGTCCTGAAAAGGTCGACCGGTTCAGTAAAGCCGAGCCAGACGCCCTGATCACCAGCATGGGGTCGATCGCAGAAGAACTCATCAGGAGGTGCGAAGAGCCCGACGAAGAGTCACTCGGCCGAATCGGCTGACAAGGGCGAAACGAAGGTGCCGCGCTGCGGCACGGTGAATACCAACCCTCGTTCACGGAGCACCGCGACCGCACGGCGAACGGTACCCCGGGCGAGACCGAACTCTTGGACGAGTTGCACCTCGCTGGGAATCGGCCGATTTGGCTGCCAATTGCCGCGTTCGATCCGCTCGACGAGAATCTCGACGAGTTGGAGATAGGGCGGCACAGGCCCATCCGGCTCGATCACGCTCTCAACGTAAACGACCGCCATCGACCGGGTACTAATATCCACCTACTTGTACGAGCATGGACAAGCCTGTACGAGCCAGACCCGAAACCGACCACCGAAGCCGGAGAGGTAAGCCGTGGAAGGTCACCTACCGAAGCGCCCGACTTGGGAATGCGGCAACTGCGGTCGGCCATGGCCGTGCGCTAAAGCCCAAAACGAACTATCTCTCGAATACCAGGGAAACAGGTCTTCCTTGCTGCTGTACCTGGCACTGCTTCGATGGTCCGCCTTCGACGACTTCGCGGCTGATGGTGCAACCTCTCCTGAGATAGACGACCGCTTCTTCGCCTGGCTCCGGTGAGGTTCCTACACGCATACCGACTGAGAATTTTTAGTAAGGAGCAACTGTGAGTATTCATGTGACCGTAGGCGAGATCACCAGCCGGCCGGACGCCGCAAGCAGCAGAGGAACCGTCAGCGTCACCCTAGCAACGCCTTCGGAAGGCGCTGCGGAAGAATCAATGATCGAGGTTACTTCCAGTCTCAACGAGTCAGCTTGCGTTGTTAGGCTCACGATCGCCGAATCCGAGATCCTGCAAAATGCCTTGGACAGCCTTATCCTTGAGGCGGCAGTTCCTGGGCTAGGCACTGAGTCGTCCGCTAGGGGTAGATACTGATACCTCGCAGATATGCCCCACGTTGGAGGGCGCGGGCATATCCGTTACTCCAGTGACTCCGGTGCCTCGCTGATCGACCAGCACATGAACTAGGAGGCTCGCCACGGCCATTGCGGCCGCGATATACGCGGCGGCGGTCAGGGTGGCCCTAAGCGGGCCGAACAAGCGCAATGCGAAGCTCAAGGGCCAGAAGCCGGCCGCCGTGCCGAACAATGGCCGTCGCAGCTCTAGCTTGAACTAACCGCAGAAGCCTTGGCGGGACATCGGTCCTGACCAAGGCTTCTGCACATGGAGCGGGTGACGGGAATCAAACCGCACTGAACAGCTCAGAAACCGTAAAAGATCCCAGCTAGTCGCCCGGTCGCAGATTGGAGAGGTCCCGAGTGGCCCGGAGTGACCTCTCACGGCTCGGCCTAATGGGCGCATCGGAGGGCTGTCCCTGCAACGACGACTCAACCTAGGGCGCCATTCGCGGACGGAGGACCTTCCTCCGATTCGTTTGCGTTTTTGGATTCCTCGTCAACTAGAGCGAGATACGGCAATACGAGTATCAAATACTGCTCCGCTGGCTGCCCGATCGCCCCCTTTGTGAACCCTTCAAAATACTTCTCCTCCGTGAGCACAAAGCCAGCGAACCCAACAGCGGCGATGGTCCCCAGCAGAAATGCAACGTGTAGATATGGACCAGTCACGAAGCTAATCTCCCAAACGAAGAAATCGCCATTGATTCTGCCGATCCCCGATTTGGACCAATCGGTAGCCAGCGATTGGGGCATAATCACGAGTGCAAGTAAGTAGAGCAATGCCGTGACGGCGATCCACACGCCGGCCAGAATTGAGATCACCCGCGCTGACGCTATTCTACGGAAGCGCTTTGCCATTACCGCGACGGCACGAGTGAGCCGATCGGTTGTTACATCCGAATCAGCATCGAATGCGTCCGCCAGTCGCGCAATTGCAGCGTCGGAATCAATGTTCTCCGCTGGCTTGTTGAGATTCTTCGCAAGACGTTTCCAGGCGTCATGCACCGGTAGGTCTCGTGCATTCAGTGTTTCGACCACGTTCAGGAGTACCGTCGCGACGTCGAGTCGTCGAAGGCGAACCAGCAAATAGATCGAGAGCGGGATCAGCGTTAGAGCCGCGAGCAGGACAATGCGCCACCCCGATGCCACTGCCATGCGCCATGGATCCTCGGAGATCAGAGGCAAGAGTACTAGCAATAACGTAATGGGTATGAAAAAGGGAACATGAACCGTAAACCTAATTGCCCGCGCCGCCCACCTAATCCCGGCAATCACAAGAAACGGGAGAAAATGAGTGATGAAAAGAGTGTCATAGTCGCGATCAATAAGCAAGTATAGGCCAATGGCAATCCATGTGGCCATGTAGGCAAGATATCCGAGTAGATTTGTGCACCCCTTCGCCATCACCGCGAGAACCAATAGAACCAATGATGCGAAGATCGCGGCCGCGGTGGTCCAGAAATCCCATCCCAGCCGGACGGAAGAAAATAGAACAAGTCCCGAAAGTATCGATAGAAGGAGATTCTGGCTAAGGACGTTGGCCAGCCGACCGGAAGTCTTCGGCTCATCTTTGCAAACTTCGCCGAATCCCTGGGCCCGCAGTGCCCGAGTCAGAAGCACACGTAGCGTGACGGTGCCGCCGGTCGACGCACCAGAATTTGACGAAAGTTCCTCTTTACCGCTCATACCGCCTTCGAACTTTCGTGGCTCGCTATGGGTCACTATTCCGGGGCAGGTACTCCCAGTGCTACGCACGTACGGAGGACAGCCAGGGGCACGCTGCTTCAGTTCAATGCCTCTGGGTGGTGGATGAACGTCGCTACTTGATCGGACTACGCGGGAGCCTTGGTTGCGAGCACGTAAGCGATGAAGGTCATACCTACAATCAGACCAATCAAGAATGCGTACAAGGTTGGTTTCCACGCCACCACAACTTGGGCCGGTGGAAGCTGAACTACGCCCTGCATCCTATCGGCGTGTAGGTCAATACTTTCGACAACGTTTTCGAGGCGTCCAATAAACGCATCTCTCTCATATGACGAGATCAGGCTATCCAGGGATCTCGATAGGTCCTCAAGTCGATTAGCTGTGTCCCCCGCACTGCTTACAGATTTCTCGAAGCGGTCAACATTTTCGAGCGCACCTTCGAAGCTCCGACCAGCATAAGCTAGAGTATTGGCAACGTCCTCGTTAATGTTCTGCCCAGCCGTATACAGGGCGTGGGCAACATCCTCATTGATACTGCGCGCGGCAAATTCGAGTGAATATACAACGTCGGGTGAAACCAGGCCATCGTTGATCGCCCTTTTGAGCAGTTCAGCGAGCGGTGGAGCCTCCTTTGACAGTTTCGACAGCACTGCTCTCGTTGCGTCGTCGATCAAATTGATTGGCGCGTAGTTGTCCCGACCAACAAAAGTGCCTGGCCCCGAATTGGTTTGGGAAACTTGGGGACGTTCGTTATGTTGCGGCGTAACCACCTCTATCGCACCCCAGGAGGCGTGATAGCGCCGAAGTTGTCTCGACCGACGAACGTTCCAGGACCTTGGTTCTCCTGCTTGGCTACGAACATCGTGTCTGCTCGATCAGGGCGAGACTCGGCCATCGCTGTAATCTCGGCTCTTGCGTTGGGATTCTCAGCCAGGTAAGCCGCCATGAACGCCACCCAACGCGCTTTCACGTCCGCCTCGGTCGTCAGTTGCTGCGCCAATGCCTTGGCGTCCTCCTCGATGGCCTGAAGTGCGGACGGCTCGGCTTCCTGCTTGCCACGTCCACGGAAGATGCGCCCGACCCAGGCTCGGGCGGCATCTACTTGACCGTTTAGTAGGTAGGCGACGACATTGCCGGCCGCTCCGGTGATCACGGCGGTCGTTTCTGGATCAAGCACTTGGGTAGCCCTCTCGTCAGGCCCTGCGGTAGTTCTGACCGATGCTGACTCTAGGAGAGGGGTATGACAGAAACGCGGTGCGCGAAGGTGTCCGATCAAGGACAGTGGTGACCTTCAGGCGACTGCTTCAAGATCGCCAAAGACCGGGCCATTCCCAGGCCATTACGGGGTAACACCTGAGGTCACTCAAGGCCATCTGAGGCGTGTTCGGGACGAGGTCAGCGGGCATGATCACCGGATCTTGTACGGTTCCCAAGCTGACAGTGCGGGTTCGATTCCCGTCACCCGCTCAAAGCTGGGTTGCCCCTGTCCGCAGAGTGCGCGGACGGGGGCTTTTCGCATGCCAGCCTGGGGGGGCGACCCCCCAGACCCCCACGGTGCGGTGGGCGCTCTGGGGAGCGTCAGGAGCGGTCCGCGCCATTACGGCGTTCTGTGGGCTGAGGAAAGAACCTGCCATCTCCTTGGCTCTTGGGGGCCCATCCCGAGCAAGCGGCGACGGTGCTACCGAACAACTGCGGTTGCGTCGGAATTAGCGATGACGGCGGCCAGCGCTTCGGCCTTTGCGAAGCTCCTGGACATGGAGAACGTGTTCTTGATGCCGTGGAAGGCGCGTGAGAACCCACCGTCGCCGAGCGCCTCCAAGTGGACCTCGCGACGTTCGTCGTGATCCATCAGATAAACCCGCACACCCCACGCGCCCATCGCGCCCTTATGAGAGGCCAGCAAGGCCACGGCGGGCTGAGCGTCGAACTGATCAAGTGGGTTGTTGCTGACCGTCAATGGTTCGACAATGGCCTTGTGGCCGTTCAGCGCCGTGTTGAGCATCGCTGCCACTTCGGCTAGGGGAATTGCGGTTTCCACCATGATCGATTTGGTCTGCATGACGCATCAGCCTTCTTCTAGTTGATCCCACGGGAGCAGCAACGGCGAAGCTCGGAAGCGAGGCCGAGCGACGGCAGGGTGGTTTGCTCTTACCAAGGTCAGGCACGGGTGCTTGGACATTCGGCGGCCTGTGCCGTCGTACGAGCGTCGAGCATGTAGCGGCCGCGACGAGTGGGCGAACGACGTAGCTCGTTCGGCAGGTCGACGCTGCCCTAATTTGCGGCAGCGAGAAGGCGCATTTGATCAGCTCAGGAGAAGGGAAACCGGGGGCACTCGCTGCTGCAATAAATCTTGTGATATTCAGTCGACGAGGCGGCCTGACCATAGCACCCCCTTGCTTCTGGAAGTCGGAAGAATCTCGTCATTCATCGATTTGGTCGAAGTAAAGAGATGCGCAGCGCAAGTCTGGAATTTCGGCTGAAAAAATAATCCCTGCGGCCGATATGCGGCAACACTTTGCACAGATTCTTGTCGGCGGAACGACCCGACAGCACCGACTCAAAGATCGGAAGCTCGCCGCAGCCACATATCAGGGCAAACAACCGCTCAATTGAAGCGGCCAGGCTGAAGTCAATGCCCGGGATGGTGCCGCCCAGGCCGCAGGTGACGACCCGTCCCAGAGCCGACCCGCATCCTCCTGGAGGTGGGGTCAGAGACCCGCCTTGGTGACGCCATACACGGCTTGCGAGTGGGTGTAGCCATCGCCGGCGTCTGAGGACAGCTGCCGGATGAGGCCCTTTCGCGAGAACGCGCCGAACTGAAGGTAGCTCTGGGCCGACCTGATGGCGTTCTGCTGCTCCAACGACACCGGCTCGGCGGCGGGGGCCATGGTGGTGGGCTTGTTGACCGTGGGAGCCGCCTTCTTGGTGGGCGTCACGGTGGGTTTCGTCGTCGGCTCTGTGGTGGCGGCGATGCTGGGCTCGCCGGCCAGGTCCGCGGCGGGGCTCGTGGCTGACACCGTCGCCGCGGCGTTCACGCCGTTCGAGGCGATCGAGCCCAACGCCGCCAGCACGATGATGCCGATGATCAAGGCCACTCCGCCAAGCCCGAGGCCGACGGCGGACTGGGTCCTGCGCACCGCCTTGGCCAGGGCGACGGCGCCGATGATGACGGCCACCAGACCGAGGAGCAGCCCGAGAACCGGCACCCAGGAGAGCAGGAGAGCGGCGATGCCGAGGCCGAGCGCCCAGAGCGGACTCCTGGCCGAGCGTGGGGCGATGGGCGATACCGGGGCGTAGGGCGGAGACTGGGTCATGGCCTGGGGACCTCTCGGTGGCTGAAGGCTCAACTGCCTGTCAAGCAACCTCTGACGGACGGAACCGCTCGGTCAGCCACCACTACGCCTCGACGAACGACAGGAAGTCCCCAGACCGAAGGTTGGTGCGGGTCAGGTGGTGGGGAGTTGGTTGATGCGGACCATGGTGCCGCTGGGGTCTCGGAAGGCGCAGTCCCGGATGCCGTAGGGCTGGTCGGTTGGCTCCTGGACGACCTCGGCGCCGGTGGACTGGATCTGGTCGAAGGTCTTGTCCACGTCGTTGCTGGCCAGGACCACCGTGGCGTAGCTGCCCTTGGCCATCAGCTCGGCGATGGTCTGTTGCTCGGACTCGGTTACGCCCGGGTCGGCCTTGGGGGGATACAGGACGATCGAGGTGTGGGGCTGGTCGGGGGAACCCAGGGTGATCCAGCGCATGCCGCCGTACCCGACGTCGTTGCGGATTTCCCAGCCCAAGGCGTCGCGCCAGAAGGTCAGGGACTCGTCGGGGTCGGTGGCCGGCAGCAGGGTGTTCGCGATGATCAGGCTCATGCGAACCACGTTAGGGCTGGCCGGGAGCGGGTGCTTCTCGAATCCTGATCGGTCTGGTGACCTGCTTGGCCACGCAGGCGGGGATGCCCTCGGTCTGGGTGGTGGCCAGTTTGCGGTAGGCGCTGGGGGACATGCCGACCAACTCGGAGAAGCGGGTGCTGAAGGTGCCCAAGGACTGGCAACCGACGGTGAAGCAGACATCGGTGACGGACAGGTCGCCCCGGCGGAGCAGGGCCATCGCCCGCTCTATGCGTCGGGTCATCAGGTAGCTGTAGGGGGACTCGCCGAAGGCGGAACGGAACTCGCGGGACAGGTGGCCGGACGACATGTGCACGCCCCGGGCCAGGGCGTCCACGTCCAGCGGCTGGGCGTACTCGCGGTCTATGCGGTCGCGGACCCGGCGGAGCAAGGCCAGGTCACGGAGCCGCTGCTCCCGCTTCTCGTCGACACCCACGAGCAACAGAATGCCTGCTCGCGGCCGGTGTCGACAAGGGAAGGTCCACCTAGGAGTTCAGGTCGTCGCCGGTGAGCAGGCCCCGGATGCTCACGTTGCGCGGGCATTCGTCGATGATCACGGCGGTGCCCACGGGGATGGCGCCCAGCTCGGACACCAGCTGGTAGAGGGCGCGGGACTGGGAGCCGGTGGTGGCCCAGTCGTCGACGACCAGCACCCGGTCCTCGGGGCCGATCAGGCGTGACCGCACGCCCAGGCGTTGTGGGTCGCCGCGGTGGTCGGCGGGCACGTCGGCCCAGGTCATCGGCTCGGCGATGGGCCGGCGGGCGCCCTCGCGGTAGGCCTCGACGAAGCCGATGCCCAGCGCCCGGGCGACCAGCGGGCCCACCAGGAATCCGGTCACCTCGGGCGAGACGACCACGGTCGGACTTTCGTGGGCGAACAGGCTGCCCAGCGCCAAGCCGAGACCGTCCAGAATGTGGGGATCTCGCCACCAACCCGAGCGGTCACTGACCAGTACCTCACTGTCGGGGCCGGGGTCGGTCCACCGGAACGCGGCGATCAGTCGGTCACGGAGATCGGATGTCACCGGCACATCCTGACATCGCCCGTGTGGGGGTGTCGCCGCCGACCGAACGAGGCGGATCTACCAGGTGGTCAGAACCTCATCAGACTACGGGTCAAGTTGGTGCGGTTGCCGTGCTCGATCAGGCATGCTGTGCGCGTACCCATGGCTAATTTCTTTGCGTCGGGCCGTCGCCCGCTGAGCCCAGGATCCCGCGCCGGACTCGGCGCGGCCCTCGTGCTGCTCGTGGCCGTGTCCGCCGTGGAGCTGATCGACACCACCCGGGCCAGCTTCGTCGGGCTGTTCGCGGCCGTGCCGTTCCTGGCCGCCGTGTTCGCCGGCTGGCAGACCACGCTGGGTGTAGGCGCGCTGGCGACCGTGGTGGGCATGGTGTTCGCCAGCACCGACCAGGAGTACAGCGTCTCCGGCCTGGTCAACGTGGTCGGCATCATGCTGGCCACCGGCATCGCCTCGGCGGTCGCGACCATCCGGCAGCGGCAGGCCGAGCAGATCGTCGAGTTGCAGCGGCTCGCCGCGGTCGCCCAGCAGGCGGTGCTACGCCAGCTCGGCCCGCAGGTGGGCGCCCTCGCGGTGGCCGGCCGGTACATCTCGGCGACGGCCGCGGCGGACATCGGTGGAGACCTCTACGAGGCGCTGGACACGCCGTACGGGGTCCGGATCATCATCGGCGACGTACGCGGTAAGGGCCTGGACGCGGTCCGGCTGGCCAGCATCGTGCTGGGGTCGTACCGGCATGTCGCGTACGAGCGAGCCGATCTGCGCGCGATCGTGACCGATCTGGACCGGGCGGTGGCTCGCGGTGTCGGCGACGAGGACTTCGTGACCGCGGCTCTGGTCGAGGAGCGCGGCGGCACGCTGACCATTGTCAACTGTGGACATCCGTCGCCGCTGCTGCTGCGTCGCGGTCGGGTGATTCCCCTCGACCCGCCCGCTCCGGCCCCGCCGCTGGGCTTCATGCCGGTCGCCCAGCCGCGGGTCGAGCGGCTCGAACCGGGCGACCGGCTGTTGATGTTCACCGACGGGCTCGGTGAGGCCCGCCGGGAGGGCGAGTTCTTCCCGACCGCCGACCGCGCGTGGCGGCTGCTCGGTCACGGGACCGTGGGTGACGGCCTCGCCTCGCTGGAGACCGCGCTGGTCGACTGGGTGCATGGTCACCTGGACGACGACATCGCCCTGGTGCTGATGGAGTACGCCGGCCCGGGCGCCGATCCGGCTCAGCCGATGCCGAGCTGGGAGGTCGGGGCCGCCGGGTCTTGAGACATGCTCAGCCGGAGTCGTTCTAGGCGACCGCCGGTTGGGTCTCCGCGGTGGGCTCGGGCGTCGGGTCGGGCGCGGGAACGGGTTCGGGCTGACGGTGCTTCCCCACGTACTTGCGGGGCTGGGCGGCCTGGCGAGGTTCCGGAATCAGGCTCTTGATCGTGGCGAACACTGTGACCTCCTGGCCGTGGGTATACGTCCCTCACGTACACCCGGAGCAACGAGCCGGTCCGGCCGTCGATACGTCGCATTCGGCGCGGCGACTTGCAAATGGCCGAACGGTTGTCCCACTTCCCACCCGATCGGAGACGTTTGAGGCGCGGATCGACGGACACCGTCCCCCAGGGCGTGTGATGTCACAGATCGACCAGCGGCTTGTCGACCCTTACCCATCGGTAATACAGTGGCTGTTACTGACGGGTAACTCACGTTCCGGGAGACGGGGCAGGGCCACATGACGCACTACTTGAGCAACCTGCGCGACCTCGAGTTCAACCTCTTCGAGGTGTTCGGGGCCGACAAGGCGTTCGGGCAGGCGCCTTATGACGAGATCGACGCGGACACCGCACGTGACATCCTCCGCGAGGTCAACCGGATGGCGCGGGAGGATCTGTCGGCCGGCTACGCGGCCGCCGACCGTAACCCTCCGGTTTTCGACCCCGAGACGCACACCGCGCCGCTTCCGATCGAGTTCAAGGAGGCGTACGCCAAGTTCATGGCGTCCGGCTTCTGGCGGCTCGACCTGCCCAGCTCGATCGGCGGCACGCTCGCCCCGCGGGCGCTGTGGTGGGCCATCGCCGAGAACGTGCTCGGCGCCAACGCCCCGGTCTGGATGTACGCCAACGGCCCCTCCTTCGCCCACGTGCTGAAGAACGAGGGCACCGCCGAGCAGCAGAAATGGGCCGAGCTCTTCGTCGAGAAGGAGTGGGGCGCCACCATGGTGCTCACCGAGCCGGACGCCGGCTCGGACGTGGGCGCCGGGCGTACCCGGGCGATCCCGCAGCCGGACGGCTCCTGGCACATCGAGGGCGTCAAGCGCTTCATCACCTCGGGTGAGCACGACCTCACCGACAACATCATCCACTACGTGCTGGCCCGCCCGGTCGGCGTCGAGGGTGTCGGCGGCCCGGGCACCAAGGGCCTGTCGTTGTTCCTGGTGCCGAAGTTCCACTTCGACGCCGAGACCGGTGAGCTGGGTGAGCGCAACGGCGTCTACGCCACCAACGTCGAGCACAAGATGGGCCTCAAGGCCAGCAACACCTGCGAGATGACCTTCGGCGAGCACGGCACCCCGGCCAAGGGCTGGCTGCTGGGTGACGTCCACCAGGGCATCCGCCAGATGTTCATGATCATCGAGTACGCCCGCATGATGGTCGGCACGAAGGCGATCGCCACCCTGTCCACCGGTTACCTCAACGCGCTCGAGTACGCGAAGAACCGGGTCCAGGGCGCCGACCTGACCGAGAACAGCAACAAGGCCGCGCCGCGGGTCACGATCGTCCACCACCCCGACGTACGCCGATCGCTGATGCTCCAGAAGTCGTACGCGGAGGGCCTGCGCGCCCTGGTCATCTACACCGCCACCTGGCAGGACCGGGTCGCCATCGCCGAGGCGGCCGGCGACACCGAGACCGCCAAGGCCGCGAGCCGGGTCAACGACCTGCTGCTGCCGCTGGTCAAGGGCGTCGGGTCGGAGCGGGCGTACGAGTTGCTGGGCGCCGAGTCGCTGCAGACCTTCGGCGGTTCCGGGTTCCTCCAGGACTACCCGCTCGAGCAGTACGTCCGGGACGCCAAGATCGACACGCTGTACGAGGGCACGACCGCGATCCAGAGCCTCGACCTGATCTTCCGGAAGATCGTCCGGGACCAGGGTCAGTCGCTGGCCTCGATCGCCACCGAGATGCAGGGCTTCATCGAGACCGAGGCGGGCAACGGGCAGCTCAAGGAGGAGCGGCTGGCGCTGGGCCGGGCGCTGGGCGAGCTCAACACCATCCTCGGCGTGACGATGACCTGGCTGGCCGGCGCGCAGGGTGGCGACACCCGCGAGCTGTACCGGGTCGGGCTGACGTCGCGTCGCATCCTGCTCGCGCTGGGTGACGTCATCGTGTCGTGGCTGCTGCTGCGCCAGGCCGAGGTGGCCCTTAAGGCGCTCGGTGGCGAGCTCAAGCCGGCCGACAAGCACTTCTACGACGGCAAGGTCGCCGCGGCGCGGTTCTTCGCCCGCGAGGTGCTCCCGCGGATCGGCTCCGACCGCCGGATCATCGAGAACACCACGCTCGACCTGATGGACCTGCCCGAAGAGGCGTTTTAGTCTCCGATTCCACCCACGGCCCGCGGATACCTATCCGCGGGCCGTGTGCCGTTTCAGCAGGTCCATCGAGCCCGGTTCGGTGTCGGACCACAACAACCCCGAGTGGTGTATGGCCAAGCCGCACGTCTTGAGCCCGGTGAAGTCCGGATCCTCCCGGTCCGATCGCAATAGAACAGACACATCGGACATCGTGGGGTTGTGCCCGACGATCAGCACCGTGGCCACGTCGTCCGGCACCCGCCGCAGCAGGTCGATGACCTCGGTCCGGCCGCCCTCGTAGAGCCCGTTCTCGTAGTGCACCTCGGGCGACGGCGCGGACGGTGCCGCCTGGGCCAGCGCGACCGCGGCCGCGTGCCAGGTCTGCCGGGTGCGCGCGGCGGGCGAGCAGATGACCAGGCCCGGGGCCAGCCCCTCGTCGGCCAGCCAGGCTCCCGCGGCGTCGGCGTCGGCCGCCCCCTTCTCGGTGAGCCGCCGGTCGAAGTCCAGATGATCGCCGGGAGTCTCCGCCTTGGCATGGCGTAGCAGCACGAGCGTCCGCTTTTCCGTCATCTGATCAGCTTGCCTGATTGAGGATTCGGCCGCCGGGGTAAACACGGCATCGACGTACGACCGTGGAACACCGTTGCCACCACCCCGGCGGCATCCAGCTAGGAGGGCCCGATGGGCATCGGCGGAAGCATTTTCCTACTCGCGTTGGGCGCCATTCTGGCGTTCGCCGTGAACGCGGACATCAGCGGACTGGACATCAACGTCGTCGGCTATGTCCTCATGCTGGCCGGGCTGGTCGGCTTGATCGTCACCGTCTGGTTCTGGAACAGCCGGCGGCGCACCGTCGTGCAGGAGCGGACGCCGATCGTCCGCACCGACGGCCGGGTGGTGGACGAGGTCCGCACCGTCCGCCGCGAGGACCCGCCGCCGCCCCCCGGCTACGGCGCCTGAGCGAAGTACAGGTGTTGCCTATACGCGCTCAGAGCAGCTCTGAGCGCGTATAGGCAACAGGCGCGTGAAGGCGAAACAGGCGCGGATAGGCAACAGGCGGTTACAGCGCCGCTCGGATGGCGTCGGTGATCGGCGTCGCCGGGCGGCCGAGCAGTTCCTCGAGGTCGGCCGGGCCGGTCTCGAGGGCGCCGTTCGCCGCGCCGCGGTCGGCGTCGGAGATCACGGCGGCACCGCCCTCGGGCAGGCCGACGCCGATCAGGAACTCGGCGTACTTCTCCGGTGACAGGTCGGTGTAGGTCACCGGCTTGCCCGACAGCTCGGTGATCGTGGCGGCCAGCTCGGGCATGGTGAAGCCGGGTCCGCCCAGCTCGTACACCCGGGCCTCGCCCTTGATCAGCGCGGCGGCGGCCGCCTCGGCCAGGTCGGGCCGCGCGGCGGCGCTGATCCGCCCGTCGCCGGACGCGCCGAACAGGCCGTTCTCGACGGCGCCGCGGAAGTCGTAGTTCTCGTAGTACCAGCTGTTGCGCAGGAAGACGTGCGGCAGGCCGGACTCGCGGATCATCTGCTCGGTGGCCTGGTGTTCGCCGGCCAGGATCAGGTCGGACGTGTCGGCGTGGGCGATGCTCGTGTAGAGCAGCAGGGACACCCCGGCCGCCTTGGCCGCGTCGACCACGTTGCGGTGCTGCGGGATGCGCTTGCCGGGCTCGCTGCCCGAGACGAAGAGCACCTTCTCGGCGCCGTCGAAGGCCGCTCGCAGGGCCGCCGGGTCTTCGTAGTCGGCGTGCTCCGTGCGTACCCCCAAGTCTTTGATCTTCTCGATCCGGCGACCCGTGGCGACGATCTGGTCGGCCGGCACACCCCGCGCCAGCAGCGATTCGACGGCGTGGCGGCCGAACGGGCCGGTGGCTCCGGTGACGACGATGGTCATCTGATTCTCCTGCGATTGAACGGCGGATGACTGTCACCGGGAGACAACCGAGCAGGTGGAGGATCACTTCCCAACAGAGAGTGGGCACCTTGAAGTGCCGTACGTACCTGAGGGATAGTGTGCAGGTGGACGCCGATGTGTATTCGAAGAACTGCCCCAGCCGCCAGGTGCTCGACCGGATCGGCGACACCTGGAGCGTGCTCGTCGTGAGTCTGCTCAAGGACGGGCCGCAGCGGTACACCACGCTGCAACGCCAGATCGAGGGCATCAGTCCCAAGATGCTCACCCAGACGCTGCGCGGGCTGGAACGTGACGGTCTGCTGACGCGTACGGTGCACGCCGTGGTGCCGCCGCGGGTCGACTATGCGCTCACGCCGCTGGGCGAGAGCCTGCTCGGGCTGGTGGGCGCGCTCGAGACGTGGGCCACGACGCATATCGACGACGTGCAGGCGGCCCGGATGGCCTACGACGCGGCCTGATTCTTGCGGGTGGCGGTCACCGCGGCGATCATCCGGCGGACGACCGCGGTGGTGCGGGCCAGGTCTTCGGCGTCGACGTCGGCCGTGGCCGCGCGCATCCGGACGCCCAGCGGGGTGAAGAACTCGCCGGCCATCTGACGGGCCGGCTCGTGCATGGTGACCGTCACCCGGCGGCGGTCCCTGGGGTCACGGGTACGCCCGACATGCCCCGCCGCCTCCAGCCGGTCGACCAGGGCGGTCGCCGCGGCCGGGCTCAGGCCGAGGCGCTGGGCCAGCTCACCGATGGTGATCGGGCGGCCGGCGGCGTCGCCCGTGCTGATCCACATCACCGCGTTGAGGTCGCTGCGACCCAGGCCGTGCTCGCGGGCGAACGCGTCCACGAACACGTCGCTCTCGACCGTGAACACGCGGAGCGCGTCGATCAGGTCACTCAGAAGTTCATCCCGTTCCGGTTGCCGCGGCACGGCCGACATCATATCTTTTCCATCATCGAATATTTCGACGGTGGAAAGGTTCGGCATGTGGTTCCTCAGTCGGGGTTGGCGCCGGTCTCGTGCTGCTGGCCACCGTCCTGCTCTCCGGGCTGGCCTTCGCGTTCTCGCCGGCGCAACCCGACGCGTCGCCGACCGACGGCCTGCCCGCCGGGGCGCAGGCCACTGACGTCACCGCCCTCGCCGACCGCTTCCCCAGCGGCCGCGAGCTCTCCGCGATCGTCGTCATCGAGCGTGCTTCCGGCCGCCTCTCCGAAGCCGACAACGCGGCTGTCTCCGCGCTGGCCGGGACCCTGGAATCCCGTCCGGTTCCGTCTCCCGATGGTCAGGCGGCTCTCCTGCCGGTGACATTGCCGTCGGCCGACGCGGTTGACGATCTTCGAGCCCAGGTACGCGCGGCGAATCTGCCCGCCGGCCTCACCGGGCAGGTCACCGGCGGGGCGGCGTTCGGCCGCGACATCGCGGCCGCGTTCGAGGGCGCCGACGTCACGCTGCTGCTCGCCACGGCCGGGCGTTGGTGCTGGTGCCGCGCGGGGTGTTCTGGCCGGTCGTGCCGCGGGAGGGCAGCGCCGACCCGACATCGACCGGCGTGTGGGCGCGGGTCGCCCGGGTGGTCGGCCGCCGGCCCGCCGCGGTGCTGCTGGGCGCGATCGTCGTGCTGGGGGTCGGCTCGCTGGGCCTGACGAAGATCGACATTGGACTCGCGCAGACCGAGCAGTTCCGGGTGAAGCCGGAAGCGGTGACCGCACAGGAGGCGCTGGCGCGGCACTTCCCGGCCGGGGCGGCGCAGCCCGCGGTGATGATCGTTCCCGCTTCCGCCGCCTCCGCCGGCGATGTGGCCCGCACGATTCCCGGTGTGGCCGCGGTGCAACCGCCCGAGACGTCGGACGACGGCACCCTGCTCAAGTTTCCGGTGCAGCTGACCGACGACGCCGGGACGCCGGCCGCCGACCAGACAATCAAGCGGCTGCGCGAGGCGGCGCCGGCCGCCCTGGTCGGCGGGCAGCCCGCCGCCGACCTCGACGAGCGGACGGCCAACCTGCGCGACGACCGGGTGGTGGTGCCGCTGATCCTGGGCGTGGTGCTGCTGGTGCTGCTCATCCTGTTGCGATCGTTGCTGGCGCCGGTCCTGCTGCTGATCACCGTGGTGGCCTCGTACGCGGCCAGCCTCGGCGCGGCGGTCGTCGTGCTGCGCACCTTCTTCGACCAGCCCGGCCTGGCCAGCAGCGTGCCGTTGCTGAGTTTCCTGTTCCTGGTCGCCCTGGGCGTCGACTACAACATCTTCCTGATCACCCGGGCCCGCGACGAGACCAGGGCGCGCGGGGACACCCGGGCCGGGACGTTGCGGGCGCTCGCGGCCACCGGCGGCGTGATCACCTCGGCGGGCATCCTGCTGGCCGCGGTGTTCGCCGTGCTGGGCGTGCTGCCGGTGATCGTGCTGACCCAGATCGGCGTGATCGTCGGCCTGGGCGTGCTGATCGACACGCTGCTGGTGCGCACGATCGTGGTGCCGGCGCTGGCCCTGCTGCTCGGCGACACCTTCTGGTGGCCGTCCCGCCCGGCCGCCCGCGCCCGCCCCGCCGTCGATCCTCAACCCGCTTTCACGAGCGGCGGATCCGGGGATCGCTGAGGTAGACCTCACGAGCCGTCGACAGCGGGCCGCCGGCCGCGCTCACCGCCGCCAGCTCGTCGAGGAGGGCGACGTCGGCCGGCGGGAGCTGGTCGTAGTGGATCGGGATCAGGCCCCAGTTGTCCCAGGGCAGGGTCTCGACGGCGTTGAGGGCGGCCAGGTCGCGGATCACGTTGCCCTGCACCTCCCACATGCCGCTCAGCCCGGCCGAATGAACGCCCAGCGTGGCCGGGTCGCGGTGGCCGGCGCGACACTCCTGCCAGGCCTGGCCGCCGACCAGGAAGCCGTCTCTCGGCACGTCGAGCGGGTCGACCTCGAGCTTGGTGTAGGTGCCGGGGTCGGCGCTCGCCACCTGGGCGTCGATCAGGCGCCAGCCGTCGTCGTCCCAGACCTCGGCCACCCAGTGATCGTCGAACCAGCCCTCGGCGAAGTACCCGGCGAACCCGACCCGGGCGCGGGCCGGGCGGCCCTGCGCGCGGAGCATGGACACGAGAAGGACGGCGAAGTCGCGGCAGGTTCCGGCGAGACGCTCGGACGGCGGCTTCGGGTCGAGCCCGCCCAGGTGGGCCAGGATCGCTGCCACGTCGCGGGTGTCGGCCTCGGACCGGCGGGCCGGCGGCAGGTCGAAACCGAACGCCGCGGTGAGGTCGCGATGGACCACCAGGCCGCCGATGACCTGCGTCAGCGTCGCGACGTCGGGTGGCAGGCCGTCGAAGGCCGGGCCGCCCGGATCGGTGGTGGGGCTCTGCCGCCGGTAGAAGTCCAGATCGTCCATGCCGACGACCCTAGGACGCGGGTACGACAGAAAGGACGCCTAGGCGAACAGGGCGAAATAGATGGCGATGTGGTGGCAGAGGGCCGCGACCAGCGTGCAGGCGTGGAAGAACTCGTGGTGGCCGAAGACCGTCGGCCAGGGGTTGGGGCGGCGCAGGGCGTAGAAGACCGCGCCGGCGCTGTAGGCGACACCGCCGGCGCAGAGCAGGACCAGGGCGGCCACGCCGCCGTTGGCCAGGACCTGCGGCATGATCGCCACGGCGCCCCAGCCCAGGGCCAGGTAGAGCGGGGCGCTCACCCAGCGGGGCAGGTGCGGCCAGATCATCTTCAGGGCCACCCCGCCCAGGGCGCCGACCCAGATCAGGGTCAGGGTGAGGAGCGCCTGGGACGACGGGAGGAGCAGGACGCAGAACGGGGTGTACGTGCCGGCGATGAAGATGAAGATCATCGAGTGGTCCATGCGGCGCATGATCTGGTAGCCGCGTTCGGACCACACCCGGCGGTGGTAGAGCGCGCTGATGCCGAACAGGCCCAGCACCGTCACGCTGTAGACGAGGCAGGCGAAGAACGGGGCGAGGCCCGGCCGGCTCGCCGCGATCGAGCAGAGGACCGCTCCGCAGGCGAGCGCGACGAAGAACGCGAACTGGTGCAGCCGGCCGCGCATGCGCGGCTTGCCGAGGTCGGCAGGCTTCATCCGGAAGGGCGTCTGAGTCGTCACGCTCTCCAGGTTACGACACCGTAGGTTACCTGCAAGTAGGGTTAAGTCGCATAGTCACGCGTCAAGGCCCCGCAGGACCAGTGGCAACCGGACATCGCCGTCAGAACCGACCACGATGGGTACGCCCCAGTCCTGTCTCGTGAGGTGACAGGCCGCATGTTCCACGTCGGCGTCGCAGGTGGCGGCCTGGGCCACCACCTGAAGCACGCCGGTGCCCTCGGCGAGAACGAGGCGGCGGCTCAACTGGGTCGTCACGCCGCCACCCTCGACCAGCAGGCCGGGCGGCGAGGCGGAAACGGTCAGCCGGGTGGACGGGCCGAACTGCTCGTCCAGCTTCTGACCCGGCGCCGGCGTGAAGATCACATCGAGCGTCACCTCGCCGGCGGCCAGGAGCGACGGCGGGCGCTCGGTCCGCTGCCGCTCGCCGCTGACCGTGCTGCTCACCGCGCCGGGGGCCAGCCGCACGACACGATGGGCCCCGGACTCGACGACCAGCACCTCGCCGGCGCCGGTGACCAGGACGTCGCTCGGCTCGGCCAGGCCGGAGTCGATGGTCGACACGGTCCGCGTGGCCGGGTCGTAGCGGCGGATCGCCCCGTTGTAGGTGTCCGCGATCAGCACGTCGCCGTCCGGGAGGGCGGCCACCCCGAGCGGATGCTGGAGCAGCGCCTCGGCCGCCGGGCCGTCCACGTGCCCGAAGTCGAACAGGCCCTGCCCGACCGCGGTGTGCATCTCGCCGTTCTCGATCCAGCGCAGCGCGGACGTCTCGCTGTCGGCGATCCACAGCCGGTCGCCGGCCGCGGACAGGCCGGACGGCTGCGCCATCCAGACGTCGGGGATCGGTCCGTCGCGGAGGGACTCGACGGTGGTGCCGGCATAGACCCCGACCGTACGGCGAACTGGGTCGAACCACCACAACTGGTGGATGCCGGCCATCGCGATGATCACCTTGTCGTCGAACCAGGCCAGGTCCCACGGCGAGGAGAGGTCGGCGGCCAGCGCGTCGTGCGCATGATCGTCCACGGTGGAGCGCCACGGCCGGCCGCTGCCCGCCACCGTGGTCACCTCGCCGGTGTCGAGCTTGAGCCCGCGCAGCAGGTGGTTGACGGTGTCCGCGACGATCACGTCGTACCCGGCGATCTCGGCGGTCTTCTCCGGCAGCAGCAACAGACCCTGGGGTTCGGCGAAGCCACCTTCGAAGCGGCGGATCTCCGTCTGACCGGTGGGATCCAGGGAAACGACCGCATGCCGGGCCGAGTCGGACACCAGCAGATTGCCGTCGGGCAGCTCGATCGCCTTGCCCGGGAAGCGCAGCATCGTCTCGGCGGGCGCCGGCGACACGTACGGCGAATCACCGACCCGCAGGCCACCCTGCCCGACCAGTTCGTCGATCAGCCGGGACAGCCCCTCGGCGTGCCCCTCGCCGGCCATCGACGCGACCAGGTAGCCGTGCTGGTCGATCACCGCGAGGGTGGGCCACGCCTTGGCCGCGTACTGCTGCCACATCGTCATGTCGACGTCGTCCAGCACCGGGTGGTGCACGCCGTAGCGCTCCACCGCCGCGGCCAGCGCCGCCGGGTCACGCTCGTGCTCGAACTTCGGCGAGTGCACGCCGATCACGACCAGCACATCGCCGTACTTCTGCTCCAACGGCCGCAACTCGTCCAGCACGTGCAGGCAGTTGATGCAGCAGAAGGTCCAGAAGTCGAGCAGCACGATCTTGCCGCGCAGGTCGGCCAGAGTGACCGCCGCCCCGCCGGTGTTCAGCCAGGCGCGGCCACGCAACTCCGGGGCCCGCACCCGCGGGCCCTTCGCGATGTCGGCCATCAGGGGCGCGGCTTGAGGCAGAGCACCTGCGTGCGGCCGTCGCTGGTGGGATTCAGCACGTACGGCTGGCCCGGGTCGGCGCACTTCTCCTTGGCGTCGGTCACCGACACCACCTCAAAGGCGCCCGGCTCGGTGCAGACCGACTTGACCGCCTCGTCACCGTCCCGCTTCACGCACTCGCCGGCCGTCACCTCGAACCCGGCGGCACCGCTGTCGTCACCACCCGAGAACAGGTAGACCAGCCCGAACACCAGGCCGAGACCGAGTACGCAGACCAGCACCACGATCAGCACGATCGGGAACATCCGCACCTTGTTCGGCGGGGTCTCCACCTTGGCCGGCGGGGCCTCGGACTCGGGCCGGAACTGCTCGAACCGGCTCTGGTCGTCGGGCACCGGGGGCGCCCAGTTCGTGGTGGCATCCGGGCCGGGCGGGCTGACCGTGCCCGGCGCGCCCGGGTAGACGCCACCCATCCGCGGGCGCTCGCCCTCCATCCCCGGCGGGGGCGGCTGGGCGCCGGGCGGCGGGAAACCGTCCACATGCGGCGGTGCGGCGTGCATCTGGGGCAGCGCGCCCGGCGGCACGTACGGGTCCGGACGGCCGCGACCGGAGATGTCGGTCGTGTGCTCGCCGTAGTGATCGTTCGAGCCGGGCGGCGGACCGACCGGGCCCACCGGCATCGGCGGCATACCCGGCGGCGGCGGTCCGGCCGGCCGGCTGCGGCCGGCCACGTCGGTGGTCAGCTCCGAGAACGGCGGGCCGCTCGGCGCGTCCGGCGGGTTGACCCGGGCGCTCGCGCCCGGCCTCGCCTGTCCTGGTGATTGCGGCGCGGCCGGCGGGGGTCCGCCACCCGGGCGCTGGTACAGGGCGTGGTCCTGCGGCCCGCCCGGTCCGGGTTTGTCCGCCTCGGACCTGGCCTTCTTGTCCCACGGCCAGGCGCCGTCGTCCTCGGGCTGGTCGTCCGGCGGCGTCGGCCCGGCCGGCCTGCCGTAGACGCGGGCCTGGGGTGTCGGGGCCGCCGGGACCTCGTCGCGGGAGACGCCGCGGCCGCCCATCGGCACGGAGGCGCTGGCCGAGACCGGGCGTGCGGTGCCCTTGGCCGGGCCGCCCTGGTCGCTGGGGTCGCGCGGCTGCGGGACGCCGCGGGCCTCGCCGGAGGTCGGCGCGGGCGGGAAAGCCGCGCCGAAGGGTCCGTCGGGGTCGTTCTCGTCGGGTCCGCTCGGCTGCGCGGGGGTCCCGCTGGTGGCAAACGACGCTCCGGGTACGCGCTGAGCACCGAAAGCGTTGCCACCCTGGTCGCCGAACGGCGACGCGGCCTCGTCCCCGGGCCGGCCGAAGGGTTGTCCGGCCTCGTCCCCGGGCCGGTTGCCGTCGCCGGGCCGACCGCCGAACGGGCCGCCCGAGGATGGCTGGCCGCCGAAGGCTTCGTCTCCGGGGCGGCTGGCGAACGGGCTGCCTGAGGACGGGTCGGTGCCGGGGCGGCTGCCGTAGGTTGAGGCGGCTTCCTCGCCGGGCCGCGCGCCGAACGGGCTGCCCGGCTGGTCGGCGCCGGGGTGGCTGCCGAAGGGTGATGCCGCTTCGTCGCCAGGCCGGGCGCCGAAGGGCCCACCCGAGGACGGGTCGGTGCCGGGGCGGCTGCCGTAGGTCGAGGCGGCTTCGTCGCCGGGCCGGGAGCCATAGGGGTCGTTGCCCGGTCGGCTGCCGAAAGGTCCGCCTGAGGACGGGTCGGTTCCCGGGCGAGCGCCGAAGGTTCCGCCGGATGACGGGTCGGTGCCGGGGCGGGCGCCGAACGGGCCGGAGGCGGGCTCGTCGCCGGGGCGCGGGCCGAACGGACCGGACGCGGCCTCGGCGCCGGGGCGTGGGCCGAACGGGCTCGCGGATGCCGCATCGTCGTCGAACGGGTTGCCCGACGCCGGGTCGTCGCCGGGGCGGGAGCCGTAGGAGCCGGCCGACGCGCCATTGGCGCCCGGGTGACCGCGGAACGGGTTGTCCGAGGCCAGGTCGTCGCCGGGGCGGGAGCCGAACTGGCCGGCTGCCGCGTCCGAGCCGTCGAACGGGTTGCCCGAGGCGGACTCGTCACCAGGGCGCGATCCGAACTGGCCGACCGCTGCGTCAGAGCCCGGACGACCGCCGAACGGGCCGGGGTCAGAACCGGGGTGACCACCGAAGGGGCCGCCGGACGCGGGGTCGCCTGGGCGTGAGCCGAACGGCGGCTCCGCGCCGGGGCGTGAGCCGAAGGGCGATCCCGAGGCGGGCTCGTCGCCGGGGCGGGCGCCGAACGGCGAGGGGTCGTTGTCGGGGCGTGCACCGAAGGCGTGGCCGTCACCGGGGCGCTGACCGAACGGGGGTTCGTCGCGAGAGCGGGAGCCGAACGGAGGTTCGTCGCGAGAGCGGGAGCCGAACGGGGGCTCGTCGTCAGAGCGGGAGCCGAACGGGGGCTCGTCGTCAGAGCGGGAGCCGAACGGGGGCTCGTCGCCGGGGCGTGAGCCGAACGGTGAAGCGGAGGCGGCCTCGGCGGCGGGCGGCGGGCCGAACGGGGAACCGGCCGACGGGTCGTTGCGCGGGCCGAACGGGGTGCCGGCCGCGGGCTGCTCCCCAGGGCGGGCGCCGAACGGTGGCCCACCGGCGGCGGCCTGGTCGTCGGGGCGGGAGCCGAACACCGGTCCTCCGGGGACGGCCTGGTCGTCGGCGGGCGGGCGGGCGCCGAACGGTGGGCCGCCGGCCGCGGGCTGGTCGTCGGGGCGGGATCCGAAGGGCGACTGGCCGGACGGCGGCCCGAAGGACGGGTCGGGCTCGTCGCCGGGGCGCTGGCCGAAGAGGGCGCCGGCGCCGGGGGCGTTGCCGGCGCGCGGACCGAACGGTCCGTCGTCGTCGGTGACCTGGCCGAAGACCGAGCCGCTCGGCTTGCCGAAGACTGATCCGCCGGCCGAGGGCTGGTCACTCGGCGTAGCGGACGGAGGGGGCGGAGCCTGGTCGGGTGACGGCGGTTCGCCACGGCGAGTGAGGCCGAACACACTTCCGCCCTGGGGTGGCTCGGCGGCGGGACGGACGCTCGTGAAACCGGAGAACGACGAGACGCTCGCGGGGGTGGACGGCTGGCGCTGAGGGAGCGGGCCGCCGCCCTGGGAGACCGACGGCTGCTCCGGCGACGGGCGCTGCGGCAGCGAGCCGAACGGCGACTCGCCGGCCGGCGGCGCGGCGTCGCCCAGAGAGGAAGAGCGCTGCGGGAGACCATCGGCGGCCTCCGCGCGCGGGGCGGCCCCGTCGAGGGAGGTCGGGCGCTGGGCCGGCTGGCCGAAGGGCGAGTCGCCACTGGACTGGGGGCGTTGCGGGGCGCCACCGAAGGGGGAGTCGCCAGGAGACTGGGGGTGCTGGGGGGCGCCGCCGAAGGACGAGTCGGCCGAGGGCTGGCGGATCGGCAGTTCGCCGGGGTGGCCGTTGCTCAGGCCGGAGCCGGGCTGGCGCTGGGGCATGCCCTGGTCACCCGGGGGAGGGAAGCCGGGGCCGCTGGTCAGTGTCGCGCCGGGCACCCGGGACTGCTGGTCGCCGAAGGGGCGCTGGCCACGGGTGGGTGAACCGGCGGCGAAGCCGGTGTAGTCGCCGGTGCGGGCGCCCGACCGGTACGGGTGTTCGTCCGGCTCGTCGCCGGGAGCGCCGGAAGGGCCGGCGCCAGGACCGGAAGAGCCGGCCGCGCCAGGACCGGAAGGACCGGCCGCGCCGGGAAGAGCGCCGGGGAGGTCAGCGCCGTAGCGGGTGCCGGGCGCGTCGGGGAACTGGCGGCCCGGAGGCGGCGGAACGGCCGGCACCACGAAGGGCGAGCCGCCGTTCGGGGTGCTCTGCGGCGGCGGGCCGTACGTGTGTGGTTCGTGCTCGCCGTCGGAGTCCGGCGGGAAGCCCTCCCCACCCGGAGCGCCGTTGCCCGACGTGGCCTCGGCCGGTTGCCGACCGGCGTGGTGCCCCTCGGACGTCATATCCGCCTCCTCCATCGCTTCTCGGCCGGACGGCATCGCGGAAGGAAACCCGCCCGCCGGGGTGCGCACCCTCGGCGGCCGTGCCCATCGACCGGCCTGGCCGTGCGGGACCGCCGGCCGTGGGGAGCGGACGCCGGATCCCGGTCGCGGCCCCCGGCGGAACCCTCCGACCGGGCTGGCGACCGTGCCCAACCGTACCGGGCGTTGCGGCCGGTCGGAACTCCGGTGTACGTCCGTAGGCGTCACATTCCGTACCTATCGGAAGGCCGGAAAAAGATGGCCCGCCCGGGCTGAGCCGGGCGGGCCATGATCGCCGCTGGGGGGCAGCGATGGGGGAAAGCGCCTGGTTCCACGTTCGCTTCCGGGGCGCTTGCGCTGGTGGCGAATGTGGAACTGGGGTTCGGTCTAGGAGAAGTGCCGCTGCGTGAAGATCGCGATCTCATCACGCATGGTCTGGGTCGGAGCCGACTGCCACGCGCGCTGGAGAGCGCGGTTCTCACGGGAGATAACGCGGCGGCGGCGGATGCGGTCGATCATGCTCACGGTGTTTGCTCCTCGTCTTCCGGTACACCACGAGTGTGGCTCGCCGGAAGACGAGTTGCCAAACGATTAGAGGGTGACGCCGAGCACCCGCCTAAGAATCGTAGGTATTAGGTCCAGGAGAGCAAAGCTTCCTCGGGGTCTTCGAGGAACCGGCCGATGTCGCGGAGGAACTTGCTGCCCAGCTCACCGTCGATGATCCGGTGGTCGAAGGACAGCGCGAGCGTGGTCACCTGACGGATCTTGATCTTGCCCTTGTGCACCCACGGGGTGGGGCGGATCACGCCGAAACAGAGGATCGCCGCCTCGCCGGGCGGCAGGATCGGCGTGCCGGCGTCGACCCCGAAGACCCCGACGTTGGTGATCGACAACGTGCCACCGGCCATGTCGGACGGTGGCGTCTTCCCGGTCTTCGCCACCTGGACCAGGGAGTTCAGCGCCTCGGCGAGCTCGCGGAGGGTGAGCGCGCCGGCGTCCTTGACGTTCGGCACGATCAGCCCGCGCTCGGTGGCCGCGGCGATGCCCAGGTTCACGTAGTCCTTGACGATGATCTCGCCGGTGTCGCCGGACCAGGTCGAGTTGACCATCGGGTGCCGCTTGACCGCGACCAGCACCGCCTTGGCCACCAGCAGCAGCGGCGAGACCCGCAGGTCGCGGAACTCGCGGCGGTCCTTGAGCCGGTCGAGCGCCCTCATTGAACGGGTGACGTCGACCGTGAGCCACTCGGTGACGTGCGGCGCGGTGAACGCCGAGGCCACCATGTTCTGAGCGGTCAGCTTTCGGACACCCTTGATCGGGATGCGCTGTTCGCGAGAGCCGGCTTCCGGAGCCGCGACCGGTTGGACAGCGGCGTGCACGTCCTCACGGGTCACCGAGCCGGACGGGCCGGTGCCGACCAGCCCCGACAGGTCGACGCCCAGGTCACGGGCCAGCTTGCGCACCGGCGGCTTGGCCAGGACGCGGCCGTTGGCGGGCGCGGCGGGAGCCGGGGCCGCGGTGGTCGTAACCGGGACGTCGCGGGGCGGCGTGACGGGCGAGGGGCTGGGCGCGGTGAGAGGACGAGCAGGCGCTGTGGGCGTACCCAATCTGGTTCGTCTCTTCGCGGTTGTGGTTTTCGGGCCGTAACCCACCAGCACCGCGGTCCGCCCGCCGGGCGCCGCACCACCGATCAGGCCGGGCTCGACCATCCCCTCCTCGGGGGCGACCTGCACCTCGGCCAGCGTCTCGGGTGACGGCGCCGGACCCGCGGACGGATCCGTGTCGATCGCCACGATCGGCGAGCCGACCTCGACCGTCGTGCCGGCCTCGACGTAGATCTTGGCGACCCGGCCGCCCCACTTCGCCGGGATCTCGACCGCCGCCTTGGCCGTCTCGACCTCGACGATCGGCTGGTTCAGCTCGATCAGGTCGCCCACCTTGACCAGCCAGGACAGGATCTCGCCCTCGGTCAGACCCTCGCCGAGGTCGGGCAGGTTGAACTCCTTGATCCGCGACATCGGGGTCACCACCCGAACGCGCGGTCGACGGCGTCCAGCACCCGGTCGAGATCAGGCAGGTACTCCTCCTCGACGCGGGCGGCCGGATAGGGGATGTCGTAGCCGGTCACGCGCAGCACCGGCGACTCGAGCGAGTAGAAGCACTCCTCGCTGACCCGGGCCGCGATCTCGGCGCCCAGGCCCAGGTTGCCCGGCGCCTCGTGCACCACGATGCAGCGCCCGGTCTTCCGGACCGAGGCGAAGACCGGATCAAGATCGAGGGGCGAGAGGGTACGCAGGTCGATCACCTCGAGCTGCCGGCCGTCCTCGGTCGCCGCCTCGGCCGCGTCCAGAACCGTGCGGACCATCGGCCCGTAAGCGACGATCGTGGCGTCCGACCCTTCGCGGACCAGCCGCGACGCGTGCAGCGGGAAGTCGGCCGCGGCCTCGAGCTCGACCTGGCCCTTCTCCCAGTAGCGGCGCTTCGGCTCGAAGAACACGATCGGGTCGTCCGAGGCGATCGACTGCTGGATCATCTGGTACGCCTCGGCCGGGTTCGAGCAGGTCACCACCTTGAGGCCGGGCGTGTGCGAGAACAGCGCCTCGGGTGACTCGGAGTGGTGCTCGACCGCGCCGATGCCGCCGCCGTACGGGATCCGGATCACGATCGGCAGCGCCACGTTGCCGTTGGACCGGTAGAACATCTTCGCGACCTGGGTCACGATCTGGTCGAAGGCGGGGAAGACGAAGCCGTCGAACTGGATCTCGCAGACCGGCCGGTAGCCGCGGATGGCCAGGCCGATCGCGGTGCCGATGATGCCGGACTCGGCCAGCGGGGTGTCGATCACCCGCTCCTCGCCGAAGTCCTTCTGCAGCCCGTCGGTGATCCGGAAGACGCCGCCCAGCTTGCCGACGTCCTCGCCCATCACGATGACCTTGGGGTCACGCTCCATGGCGCGGCGAAGCCCGTGGTTGAGCGCCTTGCCCATGCTCAGAGTCTCGGCCATCAGTGCGCACTTCCCTCGAACGAGGCGTGGTAGGCGGTGAACTCGGCCCGCTGCCGGTCGATCGTGGCCGAACCGGTCGGGTAGACGTTGTCGAACATCGAGATCGGCTGCGGGTCGGGCATCTCCAGCACCCGCTCGCGCAGGTCGAGGGCGAGCGTCTTGGCCGTCTCGTCCACCTCGGCGAAGAAGTCGTCGCCGGCGATCTGCTGCTTGGTGAGGAACGCCCGCATCCGCGCGATCGGATCCTTGGCCTTCCAGGACTCCATCTCGCTGGCGATCCGGTAGCGCGACGGGTCGTCGGAGGTGGTGTGCGCGCCCATTCGGTACGTGTACGCCTCGATCAGCGTCGGCCCCTGGCCGGTGCGCGCCTGGTCGAGCGCCGTCTTGGTGACCGCGTAGCTGGCCAGCACGTCGTTGCCGTCGACCCGGACGCCCGGGAAGCCGTAGCCCATCGCCCGCCGGTACAGCGGCACCCGGGTCTGCCGCTCCAGCGGCTCGGAGATCGCGTACTGGTTGTTCTGGCAGAAGAACACGATCGGGGCGTGGAAGACACTCGACCAGACGAACGCCTCGTGCACGTCGCCCTGGCTGGTCGCGCCGTCGCCGAAGTAGGCGATCGCGGCCTCGCCGTCCGGGGTGCCGGTCTTGCCGTCCATCGTGATGCCCATGGCATAACCGGTGGCGTGCAGGCACTGCGCGCCGATCACGATCGTGTAGGTGTTGATGCGGAACTCCAGCGGGTCCCAGCCGCCCTGGTCGACGCCGCGGAACAGGCCGAACGGCATGATCGGGTCGACGCCACGGGTATAGAGCACGCCGTGCTCGCGGTAGGTCGGGAACGCCATGTCGTTCGTGCGCATCGCCCGGCCCGAGCCCACCTGAGCCGCTTCCTGGCCGAGGAGGCTGGCCCAGAGCCCGAGCTCGCCCTGACGCTGCAGGGCGACCGCCTCGGCGTCGAGCCGGCGCACCGTGACCAGGTCGCGGTAGAGGCCGCGGTACTCGTCGTCGGTGAAGTCGACGGTGTAGGTCACGCCGTCGTCGGTGGTGACGCTGTCGACGCGTTCGCCGTCCGGGGTGAGCAGCTGGACGAAGCCGCCGGCCGGAGCGTCCGCACCGGCCTCGCTATCGCCGTTCGCCATCTGTGTCTCCCTGTTCATCTCGTGCCCACGGCGGGGGTAGCCCGTCCGCGCGGCGGAACCGCTGGGGTGCCGCGCCTGACCCTGGTGAGGCTGCCGCGCGGCTCGCCGGCAGGAGTCACGCCCCCTGCCGGGGAGTGACGGCCCGCACCCTCGCCTCGCTGGTCGGCGAATGCGACGGCGGCGGTGCCGTCTGGTCCCCATCCTGGCAGAGAACGTGAGCCCCGTTACAGGTCGGGTCGATCACACTAACGAAATTCTGCTGTTACCTCGCAGCGGCGCTTTGTCCGGGTACGCCGCTTTTGGGCTCGGCCTTCCGCGCGAAACGCTCTTGGCCGCCGCTGCCTCCTAGCTCCCCCGTCGTTCACCCCACCAGCAGGCAGATCGGTGTTGATCTTTCTCTGGGGGAGCGGCGAGTGGTGCAGGAACCTGGCGACGACGGGCTGGTGCCCCCGATCAAGGTGCTCCGCCGGCGCCTGAACGGGGTATACCGCGCCGACGGGTTCCGCGGACCGACCCGTCGGTACGTCCTCATGGTGGCGCTGCTGGTCGGCCTGGCGTCACTGCCCACCCTGGCGGCCATCACGGCCGGCTCGAACGAACTCGACGACGGCCGCACGGGCGCCATGGACGTCCCGTTCCTGCCGCTGCCGTCGTCCGGGCCGGTGATCCCGATCCTCCCCGACCCGCCGCTGGACCCGTCGGCCGAGCCCGCCACTCCACCACCGTCCTCCGCTGGGCCCTTTGCCGGGCCGTCCGCTGGGCCGTCCGCTGGGCCGTCCGCTGGGCCTTTGGCCGCCGGGCCGTCCGCCGCTAGGCCCGAGAAACCCAAACCTCAAAAACCCCCGCTGGGGTACGCCCAGAGCACTCCGCCGGGGCGCCCGGGCGGGTCGGCGTCCCACCCGGCACCTCACCGTCCCACCTCATCGGCCAAGCCACAAGATCATCAGGACGAGTGGGGCTGGCTGCCGGCCGGTGGGTCCGGCAAGCCGGGCGGCGGATCTTCGAAGCCCGGTGGATCTTCGAAGCCCGGCGGCTCCGGGAACCCCGGCGGGTCCGGGACCGGCTCCGGCAAGCCCGGCGGCTCGGGCAAGCCTGGTGGGTCCGGGAAGCCTGGTGGGTCCGCGCCCGGTTCTGAGAAACCCGGTTCTGGGAAGCCCGGCGGCTTGGCACCTGGCTCCGGTGAGCCTGGCTCTGGCGAACCTGGCTCCGACGAGCCCGGCTCTGGCGAACCTGGTTCCGACGAGCCTGGTTCGGGGGAGCCCGGCGGCGACGAGCCTGGTGGGTCGGGCGCACCGCATGAACCGTCGGAGCCCGATGAGCCGTCGCAGCCTGGCGATGGTTGGCCGTGGACTCCGGATGAGCCGGTGCCCGGTGGAGATGATCAAAGCGACGACGAGCCCGCCTCGCCGGGGTTCCCGATGAAGCCGGTGCACCAGCCGCCGGGAACGCCGACCCGGCCCGATGAACCGCCGTTCCGCCCAGCACAGCCGCCCTGCCACGACCGGGGCAAATGCGGGTCACGGCCGTCGCATCACCACCGCCCCGACTGGTCGAACCACAAACACTGCGACGACGCCTCGCACCGGTCCCACTGGTCGCACCACCAGGACGGCGACGACAACGAGATCACCGTCCGCGTCGAGCCCACCGGCCGCCACGGCAAGCGCCGGACCATCCGCGAGCAGCCCACTGACTGGCAGGCCGCTCCCCAGCGCGCCGCCCGCGACAAAGCGGACTCCGATCGTGCCGGCCGCCGCGGCAGGCAGGCCAGCGACGCCCGCGGTCCAGCGAGGCCGGTCAAGAACCGCGCCGCGGATCGTCACCACGGACGCGATGAAGCCGAGGCCAACACCGGTCGTGCAGCAGACCGGGCCAGCAGTCGCGCCAAAGCGAATCCCACCAGCGACCGCGACGCGGATCGAGTCGGCGGGGGCCGTGGTGACGCGGGCCGTGGTGACGTGGACCGTGGTGACGGGGACCGTGGTGACGTGGACCGTGGTGACGGGGACCGTGGTGACGTGGACCGCGGTGACGGGGACCGCGGTGAGAGGGACGCCCGCGGAGGGCACCACGACGGCGGACTGGACAAAAAGGACAGCGTCGCCAAGCGCGGGAAGTCGCAGAAGTTCGTGAGCTCGATCGTCGCCCGCCGGTCGCCCGACCGGTCCGAATCCACCCGGAGGTCTTCCGTGGCCGAGCGCCCGCACAACGTCCGACCCGCCCGTTCCGCCGAGCGCACCCACAACAGCCGGCGCTACCACCACGCCGCCGAGACGCGCCCGGATGAGCCGCAGTCGGGTGGCCGTTCCTACCGCGGACACCACCGCGCCGAGAGCCGGCACGGCGTCGACGGCCAGCACCGCGCGGACGAATCCTGGGCGGTCAGCCACCACGGCCGCCACCACGCCGGGCAAACCCGCCACCAGTGAGTGGTGCCTATAGGTGCGCAGAGCAGCTCTGCGCACCTATAGGCACCAGGGCAGGTCAGTCGCCTGGGCGCCGCAAAACGATCCTGCGCATCAGTGCAGGTCAGTCGCCTGGGCGCACGGAGACGACCCGACGCGTCAGGGCGGGTCAGTCGCCGTTGAGGCGGTGGCGGTTCTGGTCGATCCAGGCGTCGATGGCGTCCGCGTCGTTGGGGTCGACGCCCTCGGAGATGAGCTGGGCCACGGCCGCGGTGGCGGGGCTTCGCCGTTCGCCGGTGGCGTAGAGGCGGGCGAACTCGGGGATCATCTCCTCGACCACGTCGTCGATCTGTTCGCCGGCGGCCATGGGCAGGCCGCGCATGCGGACCGCGTACGAGCTCCAGGCCCGGGTGACCCTCGGCAGCATCGCGGCGTCGTCCATGTCGAGGACGGCGCGCCGGTGCACCCAGTCGAGCAGGAACAGCCCGGCCACCGCGGGGCTCCAGCGCAGCGGGTCGGCGTCGGGCAGGCTGCTCGCGTGGTCGGTGATCAGGCTCAGGCAGAAGTGCAGGCTGGCCAGCTCGTCGTCGTTGCGCAGCTCGTCGAGGCCGAACCGGGTCGCCTCGGGTGACGACATGAAGTCGCGCATCAGCTCGGGCACGCTGCGGGTGGGCGGCTCGGGCAGCCGCGGCACCGTCGAGGCGGGCAGGGTCTGCAGGCGGGACACGGCCAGGGCGCGGTCGGTGGCCAGCGAGCCTTCGGACGGGAGGTCGGTCAGCCCGTCGGTGATCTCCAGGTGGCGGTCGACCTCGTGCCGGAGGCGGGCCGGGTCTTCCTCGCGGAACCAGGTCAGCTCGTCGGCCGCGCACATCTCGCGGACCTGGCCGAGGATGCGCGAGGCGGGACTGCCCACGTACAGGTCCTTGGCGATGCCGATGTTGTGGTCGACCAGGGCCACCAGGGCGTGGTCGGCGCCGCCGTCGGTGCTGTCCTCGTACGCGAAGGTGACCAGGTAGGACGTCTGGTCGCCGTACACGTCGCCGTAGGCGTAGCAACCGGTGGCCCGGACCCGCCCCACCTGGTCGGTCCAGGCCGGCGCCTGCGAACCGGGCCGCACCTCGCCCGCGCCGGCCGCCTCGGGCACCAGCCGGGCGAACACCGAGCGGATCGCGGTGGCCGATGCCGTGCGGCGGCGGGTGGTCGCGCCGAGGAAGTTGCCGACGAAGTCTTGCACCGCCGCGGCGCGATCGTGTTCCGCCACCGCGTAGACGCTTCCGAGCAGCGCGGTCGCGAGCATCTCGGCGTCCAGCGCGCAGTCGAGCTTTGCCACGTCACGGGCCGCGTGCAGGACCGCTTCGTACGGTGTCTGAGGGGCCGCCATGCCGCGAGCGTACTCGTCCCCGGGCCTGCTGGAACTACTCAGAACGGACGGCGGCCAAGGCTTCACGCGCCTGTGCGTACGCGTTCAGCACTTCGCGGACCGGCGCCACCACGTGCTCGCGGGCCACCCCGGTGACCGCGCTCCGCAGCCGCTGCTCGGCGCGTCGCTGTGTTCGCCGGGCGGCCCAGTTGATCAGGGGTTTCAGCAGCAGCCAGAGCAGGATCCCGAGCACCAGGCCGCCGACCAGGAGCACCAGCGGCAGCGCGAAGCCGGCGATCTTGATGACGTCGAGGGGGGCCAGGTCGAAGGCGCCGGCCACCAGCCAGCCCAGCCCGCCGACGGCGGCGACGAGCAGCAGCCACTGGAGGCCGCCGACGAGTCGCCACCAGATCGGCGTACGCCGCATACCCAGGTCGGTGGACCCGACGGCCCGGTCGAGGGCGTCCGGCAGGTCGTCCGACCGGGACCGGGACGCGGTGTTCAGCGCCGGGGACCAGACCGCGGGGATCGGCGCGGCGGCACGGGCGGCGACCGCCCGCACGCTGAGCCCGACCGCGGACTTCTGGGCGGCGGTGGCGGGTGGCACCGAGGTCCGCGACACGACGTCGGTGTCCGCGGCCGTGAGGTGCAGCCGCTTCAGGGGGTCGGGCCGGAGCTTGTTCAGGCCGCGGACCAGCGGCCAGCCGGTCGCGGCGGCCGCCCGCTGCCGGTAGGCCGAGCCGGTCGCCGACGCCACCGCGGGCACCCCGGCCGACGCGGCCAGCGCCTCGGACAGCTGCCGCACGGTGGCCCGGTCGACCTCGTCCTCGGCGGCCGGCGGACCGATCATCTCGGCCAGATGCTCGCTCACCGCGTCGAGGTCACCGGCCAGCCGGCGCAGCGCCGACTGCCGTTCGGCGACCGTTTTCTCGAGCGTCTCGCGCAGCTCGGTCAGCATGCCCGGCTGCTTGGCCGAGGTGGCCAGCACCGGTGCGGACGCGAGCCCGTCCTCGTCCAGCAGCCGGCGCAGGTCGGCCAGCACCAGCTCGGTGTCGGCCGAGGACAGCCGGTCGGCCTGGTTGAGCACGACGATCGTGACTTCGCCGATCTGCCGGAACTGGCGCAGGTAGGCGTTGTGCAGGATCCGGTCGCCGTACTTCTGCGGGTCGACCACCCAGATCACCTGGTCGACCAGGCCGAGCAGCCGGTCGACCTCGAGCCGGTGCCCGCGGTCGACCGAGTCGAAGTCGGGCAGGTCGAGCAGCACCAGCCCGCGCAGCGCGGCTTCGTCGTCGCCGTCCAGCGCGCTCTCCCGCACGTAGCGCTGCCGTGGCAGCACGCCGACCCAGTCGAGCAGCCGGTTCGCCTGCTCCAGAGGGCCCCACACGCAGGCGTGCGCGACGCCGGTGGTCGGCCGGCGGACACCGACCGGTGACAGCTTGAGCCGGGCCAGCGCGTTGAACAGGCTGGACTTGCCGCTGCCGGTGGACCCGGCGAGCGCGACCACGGTGTGGTCCTGGGACAGCTTGAGCCGGATCCCGGCCCGCTCGACCAGCGTGTGCGCGGCGACCAGGTCACCGTCGGGCAGGTACGGGTCGGTCACCCGCAGGAAGCGGGACAGCGACTCGAACCGGCCGACCAGCCGATCGGCGTCGATCCGGCCGTCGTCACGGGTCAGGGATCCGCGCACCTTCTCCACCAGACTCATCTTTCACCGACCGCGGTCAACGCGAGTTCGCCCCGCGCGCGTTCCACCTCGGCGGCCGCCTGACGCAGCGTGGCCGCCGGCTCCAGTTCGAGATTCACCGCGGCGGTACGGTCGGTGAACCGGGCCGCCTCGGCGTCGAGCAGTTCGTCCACGCGGGACAGCAGGTTCTCGCGGGCGCGGGTGGCGAGCGTACGAATCGCCTGATCTCCGAAGATCGCCTCGAGCAGCTTCTGCGCGGCGAGCGTGGTGCCCGCGCCGACCGCGACCTCGGCGCCGGTGGGTATGAACGCCGTCGAGGTGAAGACCGCGATCATCACGGCAAGACCGACACCGTTGACCGCGTACGCGCCGGCGCGCGCCACGAACCGCTTGTCACCGGCCTCTTCCCGGACCAGCTCCAGCACCCAGTGCTGCCAGTCCCGGACCAGCCGGTCGGCCCGCTGCGGCAGGTCGGCCGACGGCTTGACCATGGCCGGCTCGAGCAGCGCGGCCCCGGACGGATGGGCCTGCCACGCCCCGTAGGCCTGTTCGGCCGCGTCCGACGACACCCCGCGCAGCAGCGTGACCAGCTGCGACTCCAGTGCCGCCTGCAGGTTGCGCCCCGGCGAGGGCCGCCCGGTGAGCACCGAGATGACCTTGTCCCGCAGCTGGCCGACCCGCGACTCCAGTGCCCGCAGGAACTCGCCGGTCCCGACGAACTCCTGCCAGCGGGCCAGCACCTCGCCGCGCAGCAGCCGGCCATCCTGGAGCCCGTCGTCGACCGTCCGCTTGGCGTTCCGGTAGGCGGCGGTCACCCGCTCGTCCAGCGCGGACGCCGCCAGCGCCTGGTCGTCGGCCGCGTCCGCCAGCCCCTCGACGGCCGGGCCGAGCGCGGACAGCGCGCCGTCCAGCGTCTGCCGGACCACGGCGGAGCGGGCGTTGGCGTCGGCGGCCAGCGTCTCGAACCAGTCGTGCAGCGGCCGGGTCACGTCTTCCGGCAGCAGCGCCTGCCCGCCCAGGGCCACCTCGGGCAGCACGAACAGCGGCGCCGCGGCCATGTCGTGCTGGGCCAGCATCTCGCCCAGGTGGGCGGAGATCTCGCCGGCGGCGTCGGGCGGCACCCGGTCGAGCACCAGCGCGATCACGGTGCCGCGCAGGCGGGCGGTGGTCAGCAGCTCCCACGGCACCGCGTCGGCGTAGCGCGCGGCGGTGGTCACGAACAGCCACAGGTCGGCCGCGGCCAGCAGCTGCGCGGCCAGTTTGCGGTTGCCCTCGACCACCGAGTCGATGTCCGGGGCGTCCAGGAAGGCCAGGCCGGGCCCCATGGCCGGCGCGGTGACCAGCTGGAGCGTGCGCGGGTCGGAACTGGACACCGTGGTCCGCACCAGCCCCGGCAGCAGCTCGCCCTTGCGGAACCAGGGCATGTCGTCCGGGTGCCCGACCAGCACCGGCGAGCGGGTGGTCGGCCGCAGCACCCCGGACGCGCTCACCGGCGCCCGGACCAGGCTGTTGACCAGCGTCGACTTGCCCGCGCCGGTCGATCCGCCGACAACCACGAGCAGCGGCGCGTCGAGCCGGGCGAGGCGCGGCAGCAGGTAGTCGTCCACCTGCGAGACCAGGGCTTTGCCGATCCGTCGCGCTTGGTCGGCCGAGGGCATCACCATCGGGTACGCCGCGGCGCCGATCGCCGCGCGCAGGTGGGACAGGGCCTCGGCCAGCTCGCCGACGGCCGGTGACGCCTCGGCCGGTGGCGCCGTGGGGACCGGCGGCGCCGCGGTCGTGGGGACGGCCGGCGCCGCGGGTGCCGGGGCGTTCCGCGGCGCGAGCGCCAGCGCCAGCGGCTCCTGCAGCGTCGGGTCGGGCGTCAGCACCGGCTCGGTCTTCGCGGTTTCGGCGATCGGTTCGGTGGTCGGCTCCGTTGCCGGTTTGGCGTCGGCGACGGGCGCGGTCGGCTCCTCCGACTCGGCCACGTCGGCCGTGGCCCCGTCGTCCGGGGTCTCCACCAGGGTGGGCTCGTCGACGGCGACCTCAGCGACCGGGTCAGCGGGGTCGTCCGGGTCGTCCGGGTCGTCCGGGTCGTCCGGGTCGTCCGGGTCAGCGGGGTCCGGCGGGTCGACCGGGTCCGGCGGGTCGACCGGGTCGGCCGGGTCGACGGGGTCGGCCGGGTCAGCGGGGTCGGCCGGCTCCGTTTGGGCGGCGGCCGATGACCCGGCCGGCGCGGCGGCCACGGTGGGTTCATCGTCCGGCTCGAGGCTTGACCCACCACCACGCCCGGCGGTTGGCAACGGCGCGTCGCCGGCAGCTGCTGTCTGCTCGACCTGACGGGACTGTTCTGTCCGCGTATCCAATGGTTTATCGCTCTGAGAAGTTGATTTTTGCCCCTTGGATTCGGACGTCGGGGAGCCGGGCGCGGCGGAGGCCGCCGGACCTGCCGCGTCACCCTGCGTCGTCACGCGTAAAGCGTGCCCGATCTATACGACACAGACAACAGGTACCCGTGTGCCGTGACCGGACAGGAATGTACCGGACGGGACTTGCGTCGCATCCGCTCAACTTCGACTTGACGACGTGCGGGCCCGTGGCATGATTGAGTCCGGTCCGCTCAACTTGCGGCCCGACAAGACGTAGACAAGAAGCGAGGATTCCCAACATGGCACGTGCGGTCGGCATCGACCTCGGCACCACGAACTCCTGCGTCAGCGTTCTGGAAGGGGGCGAGCCCACCGTCATCGCCAACGCGGAGGGCTCCCGGACGACCCCGTCCATCGTCGCCTTCGCGCGTAACGGGGAGGTGCTGGTCGGCGAGGTCGCCAAGCGCCAGGCGGTGACCAACCCCGACCGGACCATCCGTTCGGTGAAGCGTGAGGTGGGCACCAACTGGTCCGTCGACATCGACGGCAAGAAGTACACCCCGCAGGAGATCTCCGCGCGGGTGCTGATGAAGCTCAAGCGCGACAGCGAGGCCTACCTGGGCGAGACGGTCACCGACGCGGTGATCACCGTCCCGGCCTACTTCAACGACGCGCAGCGCCAGGCGACCAAGGAGGCCGGCGAGATCGCGGGCTTCAACGTCCTGCGGATCGTCAACGAGCCGACCGGCGCCGCTCTGGCCTACGGGCTCGACAAGGGCACCAAGGAGCAGACCGTTCTGGTCTTCGACCTCGGCGGCGGCACGTTCGACGTCTCGCTGCTCGAGCTCGGTGAGGGCGTCATCGAGGTCAAGTCGACCTCGGGTGACAACCACCTCGGTGGCGACGACTGGGACCAGCGGGTCATCGACCACCTGGTCAAGACCTTCCGCGGCGCCAACGGCATCGACCTGAGCCAGGACAAGATGGCGCTCCAGCGTCTGCGTGAGGCCGCCGAGAAGGCGAAGATCGAGCTGTCCGCGGCCACCACCACCAGCATCAACCTGCCCTACATCACGGCCGGGCCGGACGGCCCGCTGCACCTCGACATGAGCCTGAGCCGGGCCGAGTTCCAGCGCATGACCCAAGACCTGCTCGACCGCACCAAGGCGCCGTTCGAGCAGGCCATCAAGGACGCCGGCGTCAAGGTGTCGGATGTCGACCACGTGATCCTGGTCGGCGGCTCGACCCGCATGCCCGCCGTCTCCGAGCTGGTCAAGAGCCTGACCGGCCGCGAGCCGAACAAGGGCGTGAACCCGGACGAGGTCGTGGCGGTCGGCGCCGCGCTGCAGGCCGGCGTGCTCAAGGGCGAGGTCAAGGACGTCCTGCTGCTCGACGTGACCCCGCTGTCGCTGGGCATCGAGACCAAGGGCGGCATCTTCACCAAGCTGATCGAGCGCAACACCACGATCCCGACCAAGCGTTCCGAGGTCTTCACCACGGCCGACGACAACCAGCCGTCCGTGCTGATCCAGGTCTTCCAGGGCGAGCGCGAGATCGCGGCGTACAACAAGAAGCTCGGCACCTTCGAGCTGACCGGTCTTCCGCCGGCGCCGCGCAACGTGCCCCAGATCGAGGTCACCTTCGACATCGACGCGAACGGCATCGTGCACGTGGCCGCCAAGGACATGGGCACCGGCAAGGAGCAGAAGATGACGATCACCGGCGGCTCCGCGCTGCCGAAGGACGACATCGAGCGGATGATGCGCGACGCTCAGGACCACGCCGACGACGACAAGAAGCGCAAGGAGGACGCGGAGACCCGCAACCTGGCCGAGCAGCTTCAGTGGCAGACCGAGAAGTTCCTGGCCGAGAGCGGTGACAAGCTCCCCGAGGACAGCCGCACCAAGATCTCCGAGGCGCTGAGCGAGCTGCGTGGCGCGCTCGGCGGCAACGACATGGACAAGATCAAGACGGCGCACGAAAACCTTGCGAAGGTGTCCCAGGAGGCCGGTTCGCTGCTCTACGCGCAGCAGCAGGCCGACGCTCCGCAGGACGCCCCCGGCCCCGACGGCGCCCAGGCGTCCGGTGGCGCGGGTGCGGCCGGTGGCGCGACGACCGGCGGCCCGGCCGGCGGTCAGCAGGACGACGTGGTCGACGCCGAGATCGTCGAGGACGACAAGAAGTGAGCCGCGCGGAGGACGAGAACGACGGTCAGGCGACCGAGCGGGTCGTCATCCGCGACCGGCGCAAGATCAACCCGAACGGAAAGTCGGCAGGGGAATCCGTGAGCGACGCCAAGGAGACGAAGGCGAAGGAGTCCAAGCGGGCCAGCGGCGGCGCACACCGCGCCGCCGACCCGGAGGAGGGCGCCGAGGTCGTGGCCGAGAAGCCGGCCGCGGCGCCGGAGTCGCCGTCGCCGTCCACGCCGGCCCCGCCCCCGCCCCCGGCTCTGGGCGCGGAGCTCGAGGCGTTGCGTCATGACCTCGAGGAGCGGACGCGTGACCTGCAGCGGGTGACGGCGGAGTACGCCAACTACCGCAAGCGGGTCGACCGTGACCGGGGCGCGGCCGCCGAGCAGACCACCGGCGCGGTGCTCACCACGCTGCTGCCGGTGCTCGACGACATCGATCGTGCCCGCGAGCACGACGATCTCAAGGGTCCGTTCGCGACGGTGGCCGAAGTGCTGACCGCGGCCACCGGCAAGTTCGGCCTGGTCGCGTTCGGTGAGAAGGGCGATCCGTTCGACCCGACCCGGCACGAGGCGGTGGCCCACCTGACGTCCCCGGACGTCAAGGAGCCGACCTGCGTCGAGGTCATGCGCCGGGGTTACACGCTGGGCGAGCGGCTGCTGCGGCCCGCCCTCGTCGCGGTCGCCGACCCGGAGTGATTCGGCAGATGACCCCACCCGCCGGTCGGCCGGCGGGTGGGGTGGCGACGCAGAGGAGGTGGATGAGTTGAGTTCGAAGGACTGGCTGGAGAAGGACTTCTATGCCGTCCTCGGGGTGAGCAAGTCCGCCTCCGCCGACGAGATCAAGAAGGCCTACCGCAAGCTGGCGCGTGAGCTTCACCCCGACCGGAACCCGGGCAACCAGGAGTCGGAGGACAAGTTCAAGGCCGCGTCCGAGGCGTACGACGTGCTGTCGGACGACAAGAAGCGCAAAGAGTACGACGAGATGCGCTCGCTGTTCGGTTCGGGCGCGTTCCGCCGGGGCGCGCGGTCCGGCAGCGGGTTCGACCCGTCCGACCTGTTCGGTGGTTTCACCGGCGCGGGTCAGGCGGGCGCGCCCGGCGACAAGCGGTTCGGTGGCGCCGGTTTTTCCGACATATTCAGCTCGATCTTCTCGGGCGGAGGCAACACCGCCGGGCCGCGGCGCAGCGGGCCACAGCGGGGCCGCGACGTCGAGGCCGAGGTCACCCTCGACTTCGTGCACGCGGTCCAGGGCACGACCCTGCCGCTGACCCTGCGGTCACCCGGCGTCTGCGACACCTGTCACGGCAACGGCGCCAAGCCGGGGACCGTGCCCAGGACCTGTCCGCAGTGCGCCGGCACCGGGCTGATCTCCCGCAACCAGGGGTCGTTCAGCTTCTCCGAGCCGTGCCGCGAGTGCCAGGGCGCGGGGAGCATCGTCGATCAGAAGTGCCCGGAGTGCCGTGGCACCGGTGGCGTCACCAAGAACCGCACGATCAACGTGCGGTTCCCGGCCGGCGTCGGCGACGGGCAACGCATCCGGTTGAGCGGCCGCGGTGAGCCGGGTGAGCGCGGCGGGCCCGCCGGCGATCTGTACGTGCAGGTCAAGGTCCGGCCCGACGACCTGTTCGGGCGCAGTGGCGACGACCTGACGCTGACCGTGCCGATCACCATGGCCGAGGCCGTGCTCGGCACCGACCTGCGGGTGCCGACCATGGACACCCCGGTCACGCTGCGGGTGCCGCCGGGCACCCCGAGCGGCCGCAAGCTGCGGGCCCGGGGCAAGGGCGTGCAGCGCCGCAACGGTGAGGCGGGCGACCTGATCGTCACCGTGGACGTGCAGGTGCCGGCTCAGGTGTCGGACGAGGCACGGGACGCCCTGGAGCAGTTCGCCAAGCTCACGCCCGCGGCCGGGCGCGATCGCATCGACGCGCGACTGCGGAGACTTGGGTAAGTTCCGTGATGAGGGTCGATCGTTAGAGGAGGTGGCACATGTATGAAGAGATCCACATCTCGATGGAGCAGGCCTCCGACGCGAAGGTCCTGATCATCTCCGTGGCCGCCCGGCTGGCCGGCATGCACCCGCAGACGCTTCGGCAGTACGACCGGCTCGGCCTGGTGCAGGCCGGCCGGGCCGGGGGCGGCGGCCGGCGATACAGCGAGCGCGATGTGGCGCTGCTCCGCGAGGTGCAGAAGCTCAGCCAGGACGACGGCGTCAACCTGGCCGGCATCAAGCGCATCATCGGGCTCGAGCAGCTGGTCGGCGACCTGCAACAGCGGGTGGCCGAGCTGGAGGCCGAGCTCAACGAGACGTACGCGCGGCTGGCCGAGGCCGAGGCGATGGCCGCCTATCCGGGTCGTGACCTGGTGCGCCAGAGCCGCCCGTCCACCGCGTTGGTGGTCTGGCGGCCGCGCAAGCCCTGAAGCAGCGGTTCGGAACGCAGGGGTCTGCTCGCCTATCGGTGAACAGACCCCTGTGTGTCAGCGGCGGTGGCGTCAGCGGCGGTGGAAGAGCCCCAGCCGGCGCGGGTGCCGCACCAGGCCGCCCTCGATCCACTCCTCGTAGTCGAAGAGCTCGGGCCGGGTCATCAGCACGCGGCAGTTGTGGGCCCAGATCTGCATCGGCTCGTCGCCGACCTCTTCGGCGCGCTCGACATACTTCTTCAGCCGGCGCTTGCGCTGTGAGGACGCGTTGGGGCGGACACCGTCGGCGGCGTAGATGTACATGCAGTGCAGCGCGAACCGACGCGCCGGGCACTGCCGGTCCATCGCCAGCTCGAACAGGGTGGGGCCGAGGACGTCGCCGGCGATCAGCAGGTCCCAGTCCGGAGGCATGGAGTCGAGCGGCACGGCCTCGGGGTGGTATGCCCACGCCTGAAGCTCGTCCGGACTCGGGTCGACCGGGTTCGCGAATCCAATGAATGTCGATTCACGCAAGCTCACGTTCGCCGCCTGTGTGTCTCTGAGCACGAAACTGTCAGCGGAACGCTAGCGCGCACCGGCCGCCGAGCGAAAGGTCTACTCGTTCACATTCTGGTACTGATCAGTAGCTTTCTGCAGCACCACGAGATAACCCTGGTCAGTCGGGTGTCACCACGGGTGTCGCGGCGCGGGACGCGGCGACACGCCGGCGGATGAATGCCTTGAACCACACGTAATCCGTCAAACGCGCCAACATCGGTCCGCTCACCACCGTGATCAGGACGTAGGCGGTGGCCAGCGGGGCCAGTTCCGGCTCGACGCCGGAGGCCACCGCGAGGCCGGCGATGACAACCGAGAACTCGCCGCGCGGCATCAGCGCCAGCCCGGCCCGCACCCGGCCCGGCAGCGCGATGCCGACCCGGCCGGCCGCGACGTAGCCGGTGGCGACCTTGGTCAGCATGGTCAGCACGGCCAGGCCCAGCGCGGGCAGCAGGACCGGCGGCATGTCGGCCGGGTTGGTGGACAGCCCGAAGAACACGAAGAACACCGCCGCGAACAGGTCGCGGAGCGGGGACAGCATCTCGGTCGCGCGGTGCGCCACCGCGCCGGAGAGCGCGATGCCGACCAGGAACGCGCCGACCGCGGCGGACACGTTGAGCTCGGCCGCCACGCCCGCGACGAACAGGGTGAGGCCGAGCACGCTGAGCAGCAGCGCCTCCGGGTCGCGGACGGACATGAACCGGGAGATCGCCCCGCCGTACCGGATGGCCACCACCAGCACCGCGACCACCGTGACCACCGCGACGGCCAGCGCCTCGAGCCCGCCGATCAGGCCCATCCCGGCCAGCACCGCGGTGACCAGCGGCAGGTAGAAGGCCATCGCCAGGTCCTCGATGACCAGCACGGACAGGATCACCGGGGTCTCCCGGTTGCCGAGCCGGCCCAGGTCGCCGAGCACCTTGGCGATCACGCCCGAGGACGACACCCAGGTGATGCCGGCCAGCACCAGCGCCGCATCCCAGCCCCAGCCCAGCAGGAACGCGAAGGCGGCACCGGGCAGCGCGTTGAGCAGCATGTCGAACACGCCGGCGGGCGCCGAGGCGCGCAGGTTGCCGACCAGTTCGGTTGCCGAGTACTCGAGGCCGAGCATGACCAGCAGCAGGATCACGCCGATCTCGGCGCCGACTTCGATGAACTCCTCGCTGGCCGAGAGCGGCAGCAACCCGCCGTGCCCGAAGGCCAGCCCGGCCAGCAGATAGAGCGGGATGGGCGAGAGCCCGATCCGGCGGCCCAGCCGGCCCAGCATGCCGAGCGCGAAGAGGAGGGCGCCGACCTCGATGAGGAGGATCGTCGTCTCGTGCACGGCTCAGTCGTCGGTTTCGCCGGCCAGGATCGCCGTCACGCCGTTCAGGCCCTCACGGGTGCCGACCGCCACCACCACATCGTTGGCCTCGAACTGGAACGACGGGCCGGGGGAGGCGATCACCTCGCGGTCGCGCAGGACGGCGACGATCGAGGCGCTGGTGCGGGTGCGGGCCCGAGTGTCACCCAGCCGCCGGCCCACGAACGGCGAGCCGGCCGGCAGCGCGACCTGTTCGGTGAGCAGCCCGGCGGCCTGCTGGCGCAGCCCGGCGAGCTGGCCCAGCATCAGGGAGGCGCCGAGGACGTCGGCCAGGGCCTCGGCCTCGTCGTCGGTGAGCGGGATGGAGGCGAGGCAGGCGTCCGGGTCGTCCACGTCGTAAAGGACCAGGTCGCGCCGGCCGTTGCGGTGTGAGACCACCCCGACCGTACGGCCGGAGGAGGTGATCAGGTCGTGCCGGACGCCGATTCCCGGCAGCGGAGTCTGTTCTACCCGTGCGCGCACGTTCTCAACGCTAACTCACGGACAGGCGCGGTCTGGTCTTTCCGACCCGCAGCACCAGGAGCAACACCAGGCCCACGGCGCAGAGGGCGGCGCAGAACACGTACGCCAGCCGGTAGTCGAACCGCTGAGCCACCCCGAACAGCGGACCGGCGAGCATCGCCCCGATCGGGAAGGTGTTGGTGAACAGGGTGGTCGCCCGGCCCGGTTCGGCCGGCAGCAGGTCTTGCACGAAGCTGATCGACGGACCGGAGACCGCGGCGATGAACAGCGCGTTCATCAGCTGGGCGGCGAGCAGCATCCAGACCTCGCCGGCCGAGAACACGATCAGGAAGTAGGCGATACCGCAGGCCGCGCCGCCGACGATCACCGCGCGCACCGGCACCCGGGTGGCCAGCCAGCCCAGCGCGAGCAGCAGCGGGATCTCGAGCAGCGCGCACAGCCCGAGCACCAGCCCGGCGTCGGACACCTCGCCGCCGAGGTTGCGGCTGATGTGCAGCGGCAGCGCCTGCACGCCCAGCGTGAGCGGGCACTGCAGCGCCGTGAAGATCACCGTGACCAGGATCAGCGTGCCGCGGCCCGGTCCCGGCGTCGGGCCGGCCGGGGTCACGTCGCCGGTGACCGGCTCGACCGGGCCGACGTCGGGCAGGGTGACCGCGGACAGCAGGGCGGCCAGCGCGTACAGCGCCGCGGCGACGCCGTAGACCAGCCGGAAGCCACCCGCCTCGATCATCACCGCGGCCAGTGGCGGCCCGGCCACCCAGGCGATCGAGAAGACCGTGCGCAGGCTGGTGATGCCCATCGCCGACCGGCCCGGCACCACCCGTTCCAGCACCTCGCGGGCGTACGCGAAGGATTGGGGGAAGAGCGAGCCGGCGATGGCCAGCAGGGTGACCTGGATGCCGAAGACCGCCCAGTAGTCCCGGACGACCGTGAGCAGCCCGGCCCCGACCAGGCCGAACAGCGCCGCGCCGATCAGCAGCCGGCGCCGGATCGGGTGGCGGTCGGAGAGCCGGCCGATCAGCGTGCCCGCCACCACGCCGGAGAGCGGCCCGGCGATCAGGATCACGGTGACCTGGATCGGGTTGGCCTCGACCTCGGTGTTGAGGAAGAGCGAGAGGAACGGCACCACCAGGGCGATCGAGACGCCGACGGTGAGGAAGACCAGGCCGAGCGGCAGGAAGGTGCGTGCCAGGCCACGACGGGTGGTGAGGGTCGGCATTCCTCAGACGTTACGGCGCACCTATGACAACAAGGGTTGTTCGCGACCTACCTCGACCCTCGCACAGCGTTCGTGACGACTTTGGTCTCCACCGTCGCGAATAAGCCTTGCCGAGTCGACGATTAGGGTTGAGCGGACTAGGCTCAACTCTGCGAGTCCGTGTTTGTCTTCAGGGGAGCTCATGAACGCCGAACGCCTCACGACCAAGAGCCGTGACGTCATCAAGGCGGCCGCCGCCGACGCCGGTCAGCGTGGCCACGCGACCGTCGAGCCGTGGCACATGCTGCTGGCTCTATTGGACACCGGCGGGTCAACCGCCCCCGGCCTGCTACGCGCGGTCGGCGCCAATCCGATCGACATCCGGCGGGCCGCCGTCCGCACGCTGGAGCAGATGCCCTCCGCCCGTGGGTCGAGCATCGGCGAGCCGAGCCTGTCCCGCGAGTTCGTCAACGCGATCGGCGAGGCCGAGCTGCTGGCCAAGCCGCTCGGCGACGAGTACGTCTCGACCGAACACCTGCTGGCCGGCCTGGCCCGGGTCGGCGGTGGTGTCGGCAAGGCCCTGCGCGACGTCGGCGCCACCGAGGAATCGCTGGTCGCGGCCTTCCCCGAGGTGCGTGGCGGCGATCGCCGGGTGACCTCGGAGGAGCCCGAGGAGAGCTACAAGGCGCTCGAGAAATACAGCATCGACCTGACCGCGCTGGCCCGCGAGGGCAAGATCGACCCGGTGATCGGCCGGGACGCCGAGATCCGCCGCGTGGTCCAGGTGCTTTCCCGCCGTACCAAGAACAACCCGGTCCTGATCGGTGAGCCCGGCGTCGGCAAGACGGCGATCGTCGAGGGCCTGGCCCAGCGCATCGTCGCGGGCGACGTGCCCGAGTCGTTGCGCGACAAGCGCCTGGTCTCGCTCGACCTCGGCGCGATGGTGGCCGGGGCGCAATACCGCGGCCAGTTCGAGGAGCGGCTCAAGTCGGTGCTCGAAGAGATCCGCAACTCCAACGGCAAGGTCGTCACCTTCCTCGACGAGCTGCACACGGTCGTCGGCGCCGGCAAGGCCGAGGGGTCGATGGACGCCGGCAACATGCTCAAGCCGATGCTGGCCCGCGGCGAGCTGCGGATGGTCGGCGCGACCACCCTCGACGAATACCGCGAGCACATCGAGAAGGACCCGGCGCTCGAGCGGCGCTTCCAGCCGGTCGTGGTCGGCGAGCCGAGCGTCGAGGACACCATCGGCATCCTGCGCGGCCTCAAGGGCCGGTACGAAGCCCACCACCGGGTGCAGATCACCGACGGCGCGCTGGTCGCCGCGGCCGCGCTGTCCGACCGCTACATCACCGAGCGGTTCCTGCCCGACAAGGCCATCGACCTGATCGACGAGGCCGCGTCCCGGCTGCGCATGGAGATCGACTCCCGTCCGGTCGCCCTCGACCAGCTCCAGCGTCAGGTCGACCGGATGCGGGTGGAGAAGCTCGCGCTGACCAAGGAGACCGACCCCGCGTCCCGGGCCCGGCTCGAGAAGCTGGAACGTGACCTGGCCGACCGCGAGGAGGAGCTGACCGCGCTGACCGCCCGCTGGGAGCGCGAGCGGGGCGGCCTCAACCTGGTCGGCGAGCTCAAGAAGCGGCTCGACGAGACCACCGCCGAGCAGGAGCGGGCCCAGCGTGACGGCGACCTCGAGAAGGCGTCCCGCCTGCTCTACGAGGTCATCCCCGCGCTGAAGAAGGACATCGAGGCGGCCGCCGCGGCCGAGACCGACGCGCCCGCCGAGCCGCCGATGGTCAAGGAAGAGGTCGGCGCCGACGACATCGCCGAGGTGATCTCGTCGTGGACCGGCATCCCGGCCGGCCGGATGCTCGAGGGCGAGACCGAGAAGCTGCTCCGCATGGAGGAGTCGCTGCGGGCCAAGGTGGTCGGCCAGGCCGAGGCGGTGGCCGCGGTGGCCGGTGCCGTCCGCCGCGCCCGGGCCGGTGTCGCCGACCCCGACCGCCCGACCGGCAGCTTCCTCTTCCTCGGCCCCACCGGCGTCGGCAAGACCGAGCTGGCCAAGGCGCTGGCCGAGTTCCTGTTCGACGACGAGCGGGCGATGGTCCGGATCGACATGAGTGAGTACGGCGAGAAGCACTCGGTCGCCCGCCTGGTCGGCGCCCCGCCCGGGTACGTCGGCTACGAGGAGGGTGGTCAGCTGACCGAGGCGGTGCGCCGCCGTCCGTACAGCGTGGTGCTGCTCGACGAGGTCGAGAAGGCCCACCCCGACGTCTTCGACGTGCTGCTCGCGGTGCTCGACGACGGCCGGCTCACCGACGGACAGGGCCGTACGGTCGACTTCCGCAACGCCATCCTGGTGCTGACCTCCAACCTGGGCTCGTCGGTCATCTCCGACTTCACGCTCAGCGAGGACGCGCGCCGCGAAGAGGTCATGGCCACCGTCCGCTCGCACTTCAAGCCCGAGTTCGTCAACCGGCTCGACGACATCGTGGTGTTCCACTCGCTGACCGCGCGTGACCTCGCGGCGATCGTCGAGCTCCAGCTCGGCCGGCTGCGCAAGCGGCTCGGCGACCGGCGGCTCAACCTCGAGGTCAGCGAGGCCGCACTGCTGTGGCTGGGTGAGCGCGGGTACGACCCGATCTACGGCGCCCGGCCGCTGCGGCGCCTGGTGCAGTCGGCGATCGGCGACTCGCTGGCCCGGGCCCTGCTGGCCGGGGAGATCACCGACGGCGACACGGTGCTGGTCGACCTGGGTGACGACAAGGACACCCTGGCCGTACGCAGCGCGTAGGAGCAGGACACGAAAAAGCCCCGGGCGACGTTGCCCGGGGCTTTTTCTCAGTCGCGCGCCACCCGTTGCCGGTAGGCGTGGGTCATCAGGATGTCTTCGAAGGCATGCTCGCCCTCGTCGGACCAGATCCTGATCCCGCCCCGGACGAGCTGGTAGCGCACGTCCTTGTAACGGGTCCTCGTGTCGTCATGGTGAACGACGGTCAGGGTGTCGGCGTGTGGCATGGGACTCACCGGTCCTTTGCGGGTCTGGGGCGGCCGCGGTGTGGTCACGCGGCCGGCGCAATCGGGTGGGTGCCCGGATCCGGTCTGCCTGCTCCCCGGCGTCATAGGTGCGCGGTCGGCGACTCGGACGGGCACGGTGGGCCGCTGGGGGTCTCTCCTGCCAGCTGGGCGCCACGAGGACGAAGTGTAGGTGCCCGGATCGGCCGGTGTCGTCCCCTGAAGGGCCGACATCCGTGGGATAAAAACCACCATCTCGGGCGATGTTGCCACAGAGGCCAGGGCCGTGTGCCGTTGTGCGGGGATGGCGCCCGCCCGATACCGTGAACGAATCTACGAGGGGGGATCGTGACCAATCCGACGCACCCGGGGCAGCGCCCGGTCACCGTCAGCGTCTCCACCTATCTGCTCTGGGCCGCCGCGGCCTTAGTGCTGTTGCAGAGCATCCTGTCGCTCTCGATGGTCAGCACGACCACGCGCGTGACCACCGATCTCTACGAGGGCAGCGCGGCCGAGGGCATCGAGTCGTTCCTGGTCATCTCGGTGGTCGGCGGTGCGGTGCTCTACGTCCTGCTCGCGGCCACCTTCGCGATCCTGGCCATCTTCAACAACCGTGGCCGCAACGGCGCCCGCATCACCACCTGGGTGATCGGCGGTCTGATGGTGTGCTGCGGCGGCTTCGGCCTGCTCGGCCAGGCGGCCACCGGGCCGCTGAGCAGCCTCGAATCGGCCAACTCGACCGGCGGGCCGACCAGCTCGGAGATCCAGGCGGCGCTCGACAGCGCGCTGCCGTCCTGGTACCAGCCGTCGGTGCTCACCCTGAACGTGCTGTGGACGCTGGCCACGCTGGCCGCGCTGATCCTGCTGGCGCTGCCCGCCTCGAACGCGTACTTCCGCGCGCCGGCCCGGGGCTTCGACCCGTCGGTGCCGTACCCGGCGTACCCCGGTGGCCAGCCGCCGTACCCGCAGTACCCGACGTCGGGCCCGCCGCAGCAACAACAGCCGCAGCAGCCGCAGTACCCGACCTACCCGCCGCAGCACCCGACCGGTCAGCCTCCGGCCCAGCCGCAGCCTCCGGCCCAGCCGCAGCCTCCGGCCCAGCCCCAGCCGCCCGCCCAGCCGCCTCCGCCGCCCTCGTCGGACGCGTCCGACCCGTGGGCCCGGCCCGAGGGCGATCAGCGGCCGCCGTCCGATCCGACCGCGCAGCCCTGACCGGACGATCATCCGGGTAGGTTCCCCTCATGTCCTACGCCGCCACGTATCCCCCTCAGGCGCCTCCACCGGCCGCGGATCCGCCGCGCCGGCCGGTCGCGACCCAGCTGGCGGCGGTGCTGCTGCTGGTGATGGCGTTCGTCGGCCTCGCCTACGCGGTGGTCACGCTGATCGTGACGCCCGGCGTGATCGACCGTTTCCGCGCCGACGCCGGCAGCGCGGCGAGCGCCGACGTCGACGGGTACGTGACGGTGGTGTGGACGTTCGCCGCCCTCGGCACGGTGCTGGCGGTGGTGCTGTTCGCGCTCTACATCGTGCTGGCGCTCGGGCTGCGCCGCGGCAGCAACGGCTCGCGGATCGCGACCTGGGTGGTCTGCGCGCTGGGCGTGCTCGTCGGGTGCGGCTCGGCCATCGCGGTGGGCGCGCAACGAGCCGGTGACGGTACGCCGGGAACGCTCGGTTCCGCGCTGACCGAGGCGTATCCGGGGTCCTGGATCGGCCTGAACGTGACCCTGCTGGTCGCGCAGATCGTCGGCTACCTGATCGTCGCGCTGCTGCTCGTGGTCAGCCGGGGCTACTTCCGCCCGGCCGGCGACCCGGCCCAGCGCTCCCAGTCCTATGTCGCATTGCCGACATACGGATCGGCGAACGCCTATCCCGGTCAGCCTCAGCCGATGGCCGGTCAGCCTCAGCCGGTGTCCGGCGCGCCCGGTCACCACCCGACGGCCGCGTTCCCGGCGTCGCCCACCTTCCCGGCCACGACCGCTCACCCGGCTGGTTCCGCCCACCCGGCCGCGGCCTTCCCGGCGGCGCCACCAGTCGTCCAGCCGCCCTACGGCCCGCCTCAGCCGGCCGTGGTCCCGCCCGGTGCGGCGCCCACGGCCGAGGACCACGCTTTCTGGTCCCGCCCAGCGGCCGCCGCCCCCGCATCGGCCCAGCCCACACCGGGTGCGGCCCCGTCCGCGCCGCACCCCGCTCAGCCCACCCCGGCCGATGCGCCCGCCGACGCCGGCGCCGCACCGGGCGGCCGCCTCGCGTCCGAGGAGGCGGCCCGGTCCGACCAGGCCGCGCCGATCCCGCCCGCGGCCGCCTCGCCGACCCCGGTGGCGCCGCCCTACGACGAACCCGACCGTCCGTCGGGGTCGTCCGGCGCCGGCAATGACGTCAAAGAGTGAAACGCCGAGGGTGCAAACGGACGTGACATCGGTCACACCGCATAGGCCTTAACGGATCTAGTGGCGGGATAGGCCATCGACCAGCGCCATTGCCTGCATACCGCGCGATTGTGAGATTGGCCAGAATCCGATGAGTACTGACCGGAACCGGTGCCGACCGGCCGTGAGAGTGGTTACTCAGCGTTGCCGGCTGAGAATCGGCTGTGCGTTCGCCGAGGTGAAGCCGGGTGTGCACGGTCACCCTTGCGTGTCGGGACATTGATGGTTGTGTGTCACCCGAACGGGTACCGTTGACCACCGAGGATGGGTGGGTCACGGCCGTCCGGCCAGCCTCACACCGGCCTTATCGGCGGGTGTTTTCTGACGTACGGCTAAAGGTGTTATCGCGCGTTGAACGCTGCCGCCCCAGCGACGTTCAGGGTTAGATCTCGCTCCTGAGCCGCGGATAGGTGCTTTGAGCAGCGTCGATCCCTTACGGATCGCCCTAAATCGACGGTCATTCAGTAAACAATATTTCCAATAGACCCGCCGTACTGGCGAGGGTCAATTGTTCCTTTCCGCCCCGGCGGGGCGGAACGGTCCGGTTTCCGGCAGCCAGTACTCTCAGATGTAGGGAAGGGCGCTACGACCTGCGTAAATTCATCGACTAAAGGGTCGTTGCACAGTGTTGTGGCGTGCTTTCATCGGGTCGTGAAGCAAGGGGACGGCAAAGGGTGCCGGCGCAGCACCCGGCCGAGCTTCACGTCGCGGGTGGCGGAGGGCCGCCGACGGCAACGTGGCCAGACGGATCGACGAATCGACAATGTGAAGCGTCTCACTCCGAGGTGGGGGATCGAGAGCTTGACGGCGTTGGGCAGCGACCAGACGGCTGCTGAGGCGTTGCAGGAGGCAGAGACCGAAGTCGGTGCCGAGGAATGGGCGACCAACGGAACCCGCAGGGGCGACGGGAAGTCGAACAGATAGACCAACCCGGTGCTCGATGTCGGCCTTACGGCCTGAAAGTCAGCCGGTTCGTTCCTGCATCCATGCAGGAGAATCGATGCAGTTGGTGGAAGGATGGAGATCGTGGGAACTGCGTTGGCGGAAATGACAATGCCTCAGATCTCGCCCCTCGCGGGCGAGCCGATTGAACGTGCCGACGCCGAGCGTCTGGCGGGAGTGCTCAAAGCACTCGCCGACCCCGCACGGCTGCGGCTGCTCAGCCTCATCCAGTCCGCAACGGACGGCGAGGCGTGCGTCTGCGACCTTACGGCCCCGCTTGGCCTCTCGCAGCCCACTGTTAGCCACCACCTGCGGATCCTCACCGAGGCAGGGCTGCTCGAGCGTGAGAAGCGTGGCGTGTGGGCGTACTACCGGCTGGTCCCGACCGCGATCGCGACCATCGCCGATCTGCTGACCCCGCCGCGTAAGCGGGCGACGAAGAAGGCGCGCTGAGCACCAAGCTGACCGACAAGGGCAGCGTTCTGCCTGGCGTCACCACGTCGTTGGCGTGACGCCAGGCTCGAGGACTCAGGAGTTATTCGGGTGAACTACGTCCCCGGCGATCTGCGCGATCAGCTCGCGTTTGTGGGATATGACGTGGTCCAAGCCGGCCTGGTCTGTGGATCGGGCGGCAACCTGTCGGCTCGTATCCCGGACGAGGACGCCTGCTGGGTCACCGCGAGCGGCGCCTGGCTCGACCGCCTCAGCCGCACCGACTTCACGGCGGTGCGGGTCTCGGACGGTGAGCCGGCGACGGTCGGGCTCGTGCCCGGAACGTCCGGCCGGCAACACCTCGAGCCGACCAGCGAGCTCGCGCTCCACCTGGCGCTGTACCGCGCCCGGGAAGACGTTCAGGCGATCGTCCACCTGCACCCGCAGACGGCGCTGCTGCTGGACGCGCTGGGCGAGCACATCCGGATCGTCACCACCGACCACGCGTTCTACCTGCGCCGGGTCTCGACGGTTCCGTTCCGGCTCCCCGGCACCATCGAACTGGCCGCGCTGACCGCGGCGATGGCCGCCGACGGCACCGACTGCCTGATGCTCAGCCAGCACGGGTGCGTCGTGATGGCGGACACCGTCGAGCTGGCCCACAAGCGTGCCCGCAACCTGGACGAGGCCGCGCAGCTGACCTACCGCGCCTTGACCGCCGGCCGCCTGGACGGCCTGCGGGAGTGTCCGGAGGAGTTTCTCGACCGCCTACAGGCGGCCGCCCCCGTCACCATCTGACCGCTGGCCGTAGACGCCGCCGCCGTGGTGCGGCGGGTGTGGCCGGTGCTCCTCGATCTCGTCGTGGATCGAGTCGGCGATGCCCACCACGGTGGCCGCCGCGACCACGCCGATCGCGGTCGCCGGGCCGGCCACCGCTTCCGGATCACCCTCGGCCGCCTGGCGCTTCTTCGCCTTTCGCTCGCGGAGCATCTCGAGCGCGATCGGCAGCACCGAGATCAGCACGATCAGCGCGACCACGGGCAGGATGTACCGGTCGATGTGGGCACCGACGACCTTGTAGATCGAGCCGGCCAGCAGGTAGCCGATCAGCAGGATGCCGTCGGTCCAGAGGACGGCGCCGACGATGTTCCACATCAGGAACTGCCGGGCCGGCATGCCGAGGGTGCCGGCCACCGGGTTGAGGAACGTCCGCACGATCGGGATGAAGCGGGCGAGCACCACGGCCTTGGCCGGGCCGAACTTCTCGAAGTAGTACTCGGCCTTCTCCACGTACTCGCGCTTGAACAGCCGCGAGTCGGGGCGCTCGAACATCTTGCGGCCGTACTTGCGGCCGAGGAGATGGCCGAGCTGGGCGCCGAGGATCGCGCAGATCGGGGCGCCGATCAGCAGTCCGACGATGGAGATCTTGGTGCCGTCGCCGAACATCGCGTCGGCCACCGGCGACGCCGCGACCCCGGCCAGGAACAGCAGCGAGTCGCCGGGGAAGAAGAAGCCGACCAGCAGGCCGGTCTCCGCGAACAGGATCGCCCAGACCCCGTAGAGCCCGAAGGTCTGCAACAGATCCTTCGGGTCGAGGGGGTTCAGGGCGAGCTGCTCGTCCAACGCACGGAAGTCCACGGGGAGCCAGGGTACCGGCAGATATCTGGCACTTCCCTGTGTACGGCCTGAGCGTTCACAACCTCGGGTCGACCGGCTCGGACTCGCAGGCCAGAACGGCGAAGACCAGCTCATGGATGCGCCAGGTGGCGGCCCCTTCGGCCAGCCGGTCCAGCGCCGCCAGGCCGAGCCCGTGCTCACGCAGGGCCAGGTTGCGCTTACGTCCCAGCGACCGCCGGCGCAGCCCGCCCAGCTGGTCCGGCCGGGTGTACTCGGGGCCGTAGATGATCCGCAGGTACTCCCGGCCGCGGCACTTCACCCCGGGCTGCACGAGCCGGCCCTGGTGGTCGGTGACCTTCAGGCCGGCGTACGGCTTGACGACCATCCCCTCACCACCCGCCTCGGTGAGCGCGAGCCACCACTCGGTCGCGGCCGCCTCCGACGCCTCGTCGCCCAGGTCGACCACGATCCGCCGGGTCGGCGTGAACAGCGCGGGGTCGGCGGCGACGAGCCGGTCGGCCATGGCCAGGTGCCAGCCGTGGTCGCGATCGGCGTACGAGACGCCCTGGCCGGCCAGCACCGCGAACGGCGCCAGGGTCACCGGCTCGTCGGTCGCGTACGTCCGGTACGCCGCCGAGTAGCCGTCGATCTCGGCCGACCGCAGCGCCAGCCGGTCTCGCAGCTCACCGACGTCGAGCCCGCGCCCGGAAGCGGCCGAGACCACCGACAGCGCGGCGGGCAGGGCCGCACGCCCAGCCGCGCCGACCCCGGCGTAACGGGTGCGGATCAGCGACGCGGCCTTGGCCGACCAGGGCAGCAGCTCACAGTCGAGCAGCAGCCAGTCGGTGTTCAGCTCGTCGAAGAGCGGGGTGGCGGCGGCCCGGATCCGGCCCAGGAGCTCGGTCGAGTCGGGGAAGAACGGCCGCCCGGTCCGGGTCCAGATCGCACCGCCGGAACGGGACACCCGGACCACGGCCCGCGAGCCCATGTGCTTCTCCTCGCACACGACCCGGCTGGCCCCGGCCGCCCGCAGGTCGCCGAAGGCCGACGCCGGGTGTTCGAGGTAACCGTCGAGCGTCGACGTCGAGCAGGGCGCCATGGTCGGCGGCAGCCACACCAGGTCGGCCGGGTTGATCGCGAACCGGCCCATCACCTCCAGCGCGGCCGCCGCGTTCTCGGCCGGGATGGTCGTGCGGCCGTACCCGTAGTCGATGTGCCGGCGTCCGGTCACGTCGGCGATGTCCAGTTCGTCGGCCGGGCGCGACGGGGCGACCAGCGGGCGGGCGGGCGCGTAGTACTCGCGCTCGGCCGGCACCGCCACGATCTCGCGGGACGGCCAGCGCAGCGCGGTCAGGGTGCCGCCGAAGACGCAGCCGGTGTCGAGGCAGATGGTGTTGTTGATCCACTCCGGCACTGGGGTGGGCGTGTGCCCGTACACGACGGCGGCTTGGCCACGGTAGTCACGGGCCCAGGGGTAGCGCACCGGCAGGCCGTACTCGTCGGTCTCGCCGGTGGTCTCGCCGTAGAGCGCGAACGAGCGGACGCGGCCGGAGGCCCGGCCGTGGTAGGCCTCCTTGAGCCCGGCGTGCGCGACCACCAGGTTGCCGCCGTCCAGCACGTAATGGCTGATCAGGCCGTCGATGAAGCGACGCACCTCGGTCACGAAGGAGTCGTCGGTGAGTTCAAGCTGCGCGAGGGTCTCGGGCAGGCCGTGGGTGAGCTGGACGTTGCGGCCGTTGAGCTTGCGGGCCAGCTTCTGCTCGTGGTTGCCCGAGACGCAGAGCGCGTCACCGTCGGCCACCATGTTCATCACCAGGCGCAGCACGCCGGGGGAGTCGGGGCCGCGGTCGACCAGGTCGCCGACGAAGACCGCGGTGCGGCCCTCGGGGTGGCGGGCCCGGTCGTCCTGGACGACGTAACCGAGCTTGGCCAGGAGCAGGTCGAGCTCGGCCCGGCAGCCGTGCACGTCGCCGATGATGTCGAACGGGCCGGTCAGCTCACGCCGGTCGTTGAACAGCTTCTCGTACCGGATGGTGGCGTTCTCGATCTCGTCCGGCCCGCGCAGCACGTGCACCTTGCGGAAGCCCTCGCGGGCCAGCCGGCCGAGCGAGCGCCGCAGGTCGCGGGACATCCGGCTGATCACCTGCGGGCCGAAGTTCCGGTCGGGCCGGGCCTCGGTGCGTTCCCAGGCCAGCTTCTCGGGCACGTCGAGGACGATCGCGACCGGCAGCACGTCGTGCTCCTTGGCCACCTTGACCAGCTCGGCCCGGCCGTGCTGCTGCACGTTGGTGGCGTCGACCACGGTGAGCCGGCCCGCGGCCAGCCGCTTGCCCGCGATGTAGTGCAGCGCCTCGAAGGCGTCGGACGAGGCGGACTGGTCGTTCTCGTCGTCGGCGACCAGGCCGCGGAAGAAGTCGGAGGACAGCACCTGGGTCGGCTTGAAGTGCTTGCGCGCGAACGTGGACTTGCCCGACCCGGAGATGCCGACCAGCGCCACGAGGGCGAGCTCAGGGATGTCGATCTGGGTCATGCTGATTCCTCCTTCCGGAAGATCGCCATCTGGGTGGGCGTACCCAAGGCCTCATCGATCTCGCCGACGCCGCGCATCTCGACCGCATAGCCGTAGGCCTCGGCGGTGGAACGGGCCCACCCGCCGAACTCGGCGCGGGTCCACTCGAAGCGGTGGTCCGAGTGGCGCAGGCCGGTCAGGCCCTCGTAGCGGACGTTGTACTCGGCGTTGGGCGTGGTCACGACGACCGTGGCCGGCTGGGCGTGGCCGAGGACGCTCGCCGCCAGCGCGGGCAGCCGGGGCGGATCGAGGTGTTCGATGACCTCCATCAGCACCGCCGCGTCGTAGCCCCGCAGCCGGTCGTCACGGTAGGTGAGCGCCGACTGGAAGAGCTTGAGCCGGGCCCGCTTGCGCTCCGGCATCCGGTCCAGCCGCAGCCGGCGTTCGGCCAGGTCGAGCGCCCGCGACGAGACGTCGACCCCGACGATCTCGGCGAAGTGCGAGTCTTTCAGGAGCGCGCCGAGCAGGGCGCCGCCGCCGCACCCGAGATCGAGCACCCGGGCCGCGCCGGCCTCGCGCAGGGCGGCCACGATCGCGTCCCGTCGCTGCTCGGCCAGCGACTGCCGGCGGGCGACCGGCAGCTCGGCCTCCTCGTCGGTGGCCGTGTCGGCCGGCGCGTCCACGCTGTCCGGGTCGGCCTGGTCGAGCTGTTCCAGCGCGCTCGCCGCCATCGACTTCCGGTGGGCCAGGTAACGCCGGGTGATCAGCACCTTCTCGGGGTGCCCGGCCAGCCAGCCCTCGCCGGAGCGCAGCAGCTTGTCGATCTCGTCCGGCGCCACCCAGTAGTGCTTGGCGTCGTCCAGGACCGGGAGCAGGACATAGAGGTGGTTCAGCGCGTCGGCGACGCGGATGGTCCCGGTCAGGACCAGATCGATGTACGGGCTGGGCCCGGCCAGCGGATGTGTCTCGGGGACGTCGTCCAGCGGGATGGGCGTGGCCACCACCCGCCAGCCGAGCGGCGTGAACAGCCGTTCGGCCAGCTCCGGCGTGCCGCGCAGCACGGGCACCCGCAGTTCCAGCGGCAGCGCCCGCTCGGCCAGCTCGGGCCGGTCCTTCGAGCGGCCGCGCAGCGCCGACCGGAACACCTTGTTCAGGGCGCCGGCCAGCAGGCTGGAGGCGGCGTACGGCCGGTCGTTGACGAACTGACCCAGGGCGAACGCGTCGGCCCGTCCCCGCAGCCGCTGCGGATCCACGTCCAGCAGCAACGCCGCCGTGCACCGTTCCTCGGTCGCCTCCGGGTACAGCACGTAGGCCGTACCGGTGGGCAGGTCGGCGGTATGCACCTTGTCGGGGTGCTTCACCAGCAGGTAACCGAGGTCGGTGGCCGGGCGGTGCGTGGTGGTCAGGGTCAGTAGCACCGGGACATGATCCCAGCGTGGCGTCCCCCGCGCCGACCGGTTTTAGCCCATCCCCGATTTCCGATCCGCGTAATCGCTGCGGAATACTGCGAGGCTGGAGGACAGTGCCTACTCAGTGAAGAGCCGGTACGCGCGATCATGACCCCGCTTCGCTCGGCCATGACGCGGTCCTGCCCTCTGCCGCAGGCGAAGATCTAAGGAGTAATTCCGATGCCCATCGCGTCCCCAGAGGTCTACCGCGAGATGCTCGACCGCGCCAAGGCCGGCGCGTTCGCGTACCCCGCGATCAATGTGACTTCCTCGCAGACCCTCAACGCCGCCCTGCAGGGGTTCACCGAGGCCGGCAGCGACGGCATCGTCCAGATCTCCACCGGCGGCGCCGAGTACGTCTCCGGCCCGACCGTCAAGAACATGGTCACCGGCGCGGTCGCGCTGGCCGAGTTCGCCACCGAGGTGGCCAAGAACTACCCGGTCAACATCGCGCTGCACACCGACCACTGCCCCAAGGACAAGCTCGACAAGTACGTCCGCCCGCTGCTGACCGTCTCCCAGGAGCGGGTCAACCGGGGTCAGGCGCCGCTGTTCCAGTCGCACATGTGGGACGGCTCGGCCGTGCCGGTCGACGAGAACCTGCGGATCGCCGAGGAACTGCTGGCCGAGTGTGCGAAGGCCCACATCATCCTGGAGATCGAGGTCGGCGTCGTCGGCGGCGAGGAAGACGGCGTCTCGGCCGCGATCGACGACAAGCTGTACTCGACCGTCGAGGACGGCCTGGCCACCGCCGCCGCCCTCGGCCTGGGTGAGAAGGGCGTGTACATGACCGCCCTGACCTTCGGCAACGTGCACGGCGTCTACAAGCCGGGCAACGTCAAGCTGCGCCCCGAGATCCTGAAGGAGATCCAGGAGGCGGTCGGCGCCAAGTACGGCAAGGAGAAGCCGTTCGACCTGGTCTTCCACGGTGGGTCCGGCTCGCTGTTGTCGGAGATCCACGGCGCCCTGGACTACGGCGTGGTGAAGATGAACGTCGACACCGACACCCAGTACGCGTTCACCCGCCCGGTCGCCGACCACATGTTCAAGAACTACGACGGCGTCCTCAAGATCGACGGTGAGGTCGGCAACAAGAAGGCGTACGACCCGCGGGCCTGGGGCAAGCTGGCCGAGGCCGGTCTGGCCCAGCGCGTCGTCGAGGCGTGCGAGAACCTTCGCTCGACCGGAACCACTCTCTCGAAGTAATCGCACCGTCACGGCCGGTCTCCTTCGCGGGAGGCCGGCCATTCCTGTGTTGCACGGTTACGCACGGGTATGGGTACGATCGTCCTCCGTCTCCGATGGATGGAGGTGACCGTGCTCGGTATCGAAGGTTATGAACCTGTCTGGCACCACGACGCCGAGGCCCTCGCCGCCGTGCATCGACACCGGTTCACCAAGCTCATCGGCCGTCCGCTGCAGTCCGGCTGGCTGATGTGGGACATCGCCGAGCGCGGCTGGTTCGCCGACGGCCCGGTCGTCCTGCAGTTCGGCAAGACGCATGTCGAGGTAACCCACCGTAAGTTCGACGAGTGCGCGATCACCTGGAACCAGATCGACATGCGCGTCCCGATCGACTGGTACGAACACTTCGACTGGCGCCCCGACCCGCACGCCGCCCTCCGCAACGCCCGCGGCAAGGTGCTGCGCGCGGTCAACGTCATCGAGCTGGTGACGACGGCCGAGTGGCGGCCGCGCATCCTGCACGCGGTCGAGTTCCTCTTCGACGGCGCCCGCCTGGCGATCTACAACGCGATGGACGAGAACGGGCTGACCGACGTGCCGGCCTCGGACCTGCCGGTGGCCAACACCTACCGCCGCGTCCACATCGCCTGATGGCCACGCGCCTCTCTGAGCGAGCGCGGCTCTATACGCGAACGCGCCTCTATACGCGAACGCGCCTCTCTATGCGAGCGCGGCGACCGCCTCGTCCAAGGAGTCGGTGACCACGATCAGGCCGGACTGGTCGCCGTGCGGCGAGCGGGCCAGCAGGGGGCGGAGCAGGGCCTCGACCGGCAGCTGGGCCCAATGGTCGACGCCCAGGAAGACGAAGGCGCCGGACGGACCATCCGTACGGTAGAAGGTCTTGGTCGCGGCCTGGAAGATCTCCTGGACCGTGCCAGCCCAGCCCGGCGCGAACACGATCCCGCCCCGCGACAGCCGCAGGATCGAGTCTTCCCGTACCGCGTTGGAGAAATACTTGCCGATCTGGCCGGCGAAGAGGTTCGCCGGCTCGTGACCGTAGAGCCAGGTGGGCAGGGCGAGGCCGCCGTTGGTCAGGCCCGCTTCCGCCGGGTACGCCGCCCGTACGGCGATCGCCGCCGCCGTGAACGGGTCGTGATCGTGGAAGTCCGGCGCCCTGCTCAGGTCGTCGATCGCGGCGTTCAGCTCCGGCCGACCGCGCTGGGAGAAGTAGGCGCCCAGGTTCGCCGCCTCCATCACCCCCGGCCCGCCGCCGGTCACGATCAACCGGCCGGCGCCGGCCAGGCGCCACGACAACTCGGCCGCCATCCGATAGGCGGCCGACCCGCGAGGCTCGGCGTGCCCGCCCATGATCCCGACCGGCCGGGGCGCCTCGGCGTCGTGCGTCCGGGCCCAGCCGGCCAGCGCCTTGCCCAGCGCGTTGTCGATCCCGGCGTCGTGCAGCCGCTGCGCGATCGCCTCCCGGATGTCCGGCGTTGCCCCACCGTGGTCGAGGAAGTGCTGGTAGACGCTCGTGTCGTACATGCCGGCGAAGCCGTTCTGGGTGAACCCGGCGGCAAGATCCTCAGGCGTGTAGAGCAGGGCCGGGTGCGTCGGGTACGGCCGCGTCTCGAACGGCGGCACCACATGCGCGCCCCGCCGGGTAAGATCGACCTCCACCTCGTCGGACGCCATGTGGCAGCCCAGGAACAGCGTCTCGCGCACGTCCACGTCGGTGAAGTCCGGCGGGTCGACGTCCAGCCGCAGGCCCAGCACGACCAGGCCGGCCAGGGACCGCTTGGCGTGGTGGGTGTCGAACTCGGCGCGCGACTCGATCTCGTCGGCGGTCGCGTCGAACGGAAGATTTCCGCCTAAGACTGGCTGCAGGGGGTCACCGGGCATGCCGGTAGGTTACTGAGTCATGCACAACCTTCTCCCCGAGCCGCCCGCCACGCTGCTGCCGGCCCAGGCCGACGCCGATTCCGCGCTGGCCGAGGCCCGCGCCGTCGGCACCGCGGAGGCGTACGCCGCGGTGGCCGCCCGCTTCCCGGCGTTCAGTGGCGCCTGGGCCGCGCTGGCCGAGCTGGCGCTGACCGCCGGCCAGCCGGTGACCGCCTACGCGTACGCCCGCACCGGATATCACCGCGGCCTCGACGCCCTGCGCCGCAACGGGTGGAAGGGCCAGGGCCCGGTGCCCTGGAAGCACGAGCCCAACCAGGGCTTCCTGCGCTGCCTGCACGCGTTGTCCCAGGCGGCCGACGCGATCGGCGAGGCCGACGAGGCGGCCCGCTGCGCTCAGTTCCTTCGCGACAGCGACCCGGCCGCGGCCGACGCCCTCTCCTAGGGCCGGGTCATGAACAGGCCTTAAGTCCTCAGGCCAGGAACCTCCGCACTTCGGCGGCGAACTGCTGCGGGGCGGTGTGGGTGGCGAAGTGGGACTGGCCCGGCAGCACCACCCGGGTCGCCTTCGGCATCGCCTCGGCCAGCGCGTCCATCGTGGCCGGCATCGGCGCCCACGTCTCCCCGCCCTGGATGATCAGGGTGGGGAGGCTCACGTCGGCCCAGCGCCCGAGGTCGGGGCGGTCGGCGGCCATCGCCTCGAGGTCGTGGAGGCTGCCGGCGGCCTCGGCCGGATCACCCTGACCGTCGAAGGCCGCGAGGATCTCGGCCGGCACCCGCGCGACCCGCTCCGCGAACAGCCGGATCGCCCCGGGCACGTCGCCCGCGTCGAGCAGGTCCCGGTAGGGCTTCAGCGCGTCGGTGCCGCTGGTGAACAACGGCGGCTCGAACAGCGCGATCTTGTTCATGGTCTCGAGCCGGAGCGCCGCGTGCAGGGTGACCACGGCGCCGTAGGATCCGCCGACCACGTGGGCGGTCCCGCCGGTCGCGGCGATGACGGCTTCGAGATCAGACACATCGTCCGCGTACGTCTTGGAGCGCCGGCCCGGGTCGCTGGGCTGGTAGCCGCGCCGCGCGTAGACCCAGAGCTCGTAGTCCTCGTCGAGGTGGGGCACGACCGGGTCCCACGAGTCGAGCCCGCCGGCCGACCCGTGCACCAGCACCACCGCCGGTCCCCGCCCGCGTCGCCGGACCGCCAGCAGCGTTCCGTCGGCCGAGGTCACCGTCATGTCTCGCTGCTCGTCTCCCACCCGCGGGAGTCTGGCACCCGGCCACCGGCCGCGCACCGGGGTTCTCACGGGAGTCTGGGCCCGGCCGGACGGCGCGCGCCGGGTTCTCACGGGACGATGACGACCTTGCCGGAGACCGTGCGGGACTCGGCCAGGCTCAGGGCGGCCGCGGCGTTGGCGAGCGGGAACTCGGCGGCGATCTGCGGCGTGACGACTCCCTCGGCCACCAGCTTGAGCACCTGGGTCAGGTCGGCGGCCAGCCGGCGGCGGAATGAGGCGCGGAAGCGCAGGCCCGCCCAGAAGCTGTAGAAGTTGGCCCGCTTGCCGTTGGGCAGGTAGTTCCAGAGCAGCAGCCGCCCGTAGGACTTGAGCACCGGCAGCTGCGCGTTGCCCTCCTCGTCCTTGGTCGCCGCGGTGCCGTACGACACCAGCGTCCCGCCGCGCCGCAGCAGCGCCCACGAGTCGACCAGGGCGGGCCCGCCGACGTGGTCGAACACCGCGTCCACCCCGTCCGGCGCCAGCTCGCGGATCTGCCGGTACATCTTCTCGGGATCGCGGTAGTCGACCGGGATGGCGCCCAGCCGGCGCAGGGTCTCGTGGTGACGCTCGGACGCCGTGCCGATCACGGTCATCCCGGCGTGCCGGGCCAACTGGACGAGGGTGGAGCCGACCCCGCCGTTGGCGCCCAGCACGACGATCGTCCCGCCGCGCCGCACCCGGGCGCTGCGGTGGAGCATCTGCCAGGCCGTGACGCCGTTGACCGCCACGGTCTCGGCGGCCGCCGCCGACACCTGGTCGGGCACCGGCACCAGGTCGGCCGCGTCGAGCTGCAGGTGGCTGGCCCAGCCGCCGGTCTTGATGACCGCGGCGAACCGGCGCCCGACCAGCGCGGGGTCCACGCCAGGGCCGACGGCGGTGACGGTGCCGACCACGTCGTAGCCCGGCACGAACGGGAACGCCGGCTGGTCGTAGTACTTGCCGCGGCGCATCTGCTGCTCGGCGAACGAGACGCCGGTCGCGTCCATCCGCAGCGTGACCTGGCCCTGGGCCGGCGCCGGCAGGTCGCGGACCCGGACCTCGAAGCCGCTCGGCTCGACCTTGCCCGGCATCACGATCTCGTTGGTCTGCATGGCTCTCGACTCCTCGCTGTTCGCTCGTATGCTTACAGCCGTAAACATACGACCGTAGGACGGCCGACGCAAGGGTTAACGGAGATAAGTTTGCATGTGTAAGCTGACGGCATGGCAGACATCGAGACGGCGCGTACGCGCAACCGCCGCGGCGAGGGCGCCCGCCTGCGGGACGAGATCGTGGGCGCGGCGGTCGACCTGCTCGACGAGACCGGCGACCAGAGCGCGATCACCCTGCGCTCGGTCGCGCGCCGCGTCGGCATCGCCGCCCCGTCGATCTACCGGCACTTCCCCGACCAGCCGGCCATCATGCTGGCCGTCGTGCAGCAGGCGCTGACCGAGCTGGAGGGCGAGCTGAGGGCCGCGATGGCCGCGGCCGGCGACGACCCCCGCCGGCAGTTGTACGCCGTGAGCCACGCCTACCTGGGCTTCGCCGAGAAGCATCCCGAGCGCTACCGCAGCGTGTTCGGCGGCCTGTGGAAGCCGGCGCTGGGCGAGTCCTCGGTGACCGCCGACGACCTGGCCGCGCTGGGTGACGCCACCCTGGGCCTGCTCGCCGAGATCCTCGAGGCCTGCGTGACCGCGGGCCACTCCACCAGCACCGCCCCGGCCGCCGACGCCGTCGCCCTGTGGCTGGGCCTGCACGGCCTGGCCCACCAGCGCAGCGTCTCGGCCGTCTGGCCCTGGCCGCCCGAACTCGCCGACCGCATGATCAACGCCCTCGCCCACCTCGGCCCGAGTTAGGCCTGGTCAGCGCCCTCACGCACCTCGGGCCGGCCTCGACCTGCCGGCCGCTGCGATCCGGCCGGGCCTTCTCTAGAGGCCCTCGGCGACCGCGGCGGCGATCTTGAGCCAGGCGTCCTTGGTGCCGGTGGAGAGAGCGCCGTAGCGGATCGGCTCGCCGGAGTCGATCACCTTCTCGTACGGCGCCAGCAGGACCGCCCTGGTGCGGGCGGCGAAGTGGCGCTGGATGGCCGGCAGGTCGATGTCCTTGCGGGTGGTCGGCATGGTCACCACGCTGATCGCCTGGCGGACCAGGCGCTGGCGGCCGGTCTGTTCGAGGTGGTCGAGCATCCGGGCCGCGGTCTCGGCCGAGTCGTTCCGGGCCGACATGGTGATCACCAGCTGGTCGGTGGCGTCCATCGACGCCTGCCAGTTCTGCGCCCGGACGTTGTTGCCGGTGTCCACGAAGATCAGCTTGTAGAAGCGGCTGACGATCTCGCGGATCTCGGCGAAGGCGCTGGCCGTGAGCATCTCGCCGGCCGTCGCGGACTCGTCCGAGGCGAGCACGTCGAACATGCCCTCGCCCTGGGCGCGCACGTACTGGGACAGGTCGCCGACCCGGCCGTGCGAGCCACGGAACAGGTGCAGGTCGCGCATCATGTCGCGGACCGTACGGGCGTGGAAGTCCTGCTGGGCCCGCATGCCCAGGGTGCCCTGGGTCTCGTTGTTGTCCCAGGCCAGCACGTACCCGCCGCGCTTCTGGCCGAAGGTCATGGCGAGCAGCAGCACGGCCACGGTCTTGCCGGCGCCGCCCTTCGGGTTGACCACGGTCACCTGGCGCAGCCCGCCGAAGTTCCGGCGGACCATCTCGACGTCCTGTTTGTACTCCCGCTCGTACTTGCCGGGGGCCATCCGGACCAGGCCCATCGTGCCCTTCTGGAGCAGCGCGCGCGGGCCCATGGTCGCGGTCGGCTCGGCCGGCTTGGCCAGGCGGCGGCGGGCGAACTCCTCGGCGGTCGGCGTGCCGTCGGTGCCCCACGGGACCTGCTGGTACGGGTCCTCGGGCGGCGGCTGGTGGGGCTGACGCTGGTCGACCTGAGGCGGGTACGGGCCGGGCCGCTGCTGCTGGTGCGGAACCGGCGGAGGCGGCGGTCCGGGGCGCTGCTGCGGGCCGGGCTGAGGCGGCGGCGGACCCGGCTGGTGCGGCGGCGGTCCGGGCTGCTGGTGCGGCGGCGGGCCGGGCTGCTGCGGGCCGGGCTGGGGGCCGGGGTGATGCTGCGGGCCGGGGTGATGCTGCGGGCCGGGGTGCTGCGGGCCAGGGTGCTGCGGCTGCGGGCCCGGCGGCCGGTAGACCGGTCCGGTGCCGTTCTCCGCCGACGGACGCTGCGGCTGAGGCTGCGGGCCGGGCGGGGCCGGCTGCGGCGGTGGGGGCGGCGGCACGCCAACCCGGGCGCGCCCCTCAGCATGCGGAGCCGAAGCGGCCTCAGAGGACGGTGTAGGTGAGTGCGTGGGCGCGGGATCGGCCGGGGCACTCCGCTGCTGAGGCGGCTGGGCCCACGGCGAATCCGACGCCGGCTTGCCGTCCGATCGGTCGGCGCCGTTGCCCTCGGCCGGCGGCTCGGCCTCCAGATTCGCCCACGGCGTGGACGGCGGAGACACCGGGGCCGGCGACGGCGTGGAGACCGGCGCGGGCGGCGGCGGAACAGGCGTGGCCTGCGGCGGGACTGGCGGAACCGGCGGGACGGCCGGGACCGGCGGCGGCACGGAGGCCGCGCCCACCGGCCGGGGAGGAGGCGTCTCATGCGGCACCGGCCGCCCGCCGTGCACCGGAGCGTCCAGCTCCTCCGGCGGCCAGAACGGCTCGACATCCCGGTCAGGCGTGGCGCTGTTGCTCGTGCCCGGGACGTAGACGCGGTCGGCGTTCTCGTCCTCCACGGATACTTCCTCCCCCGGTCAAGTGCCCGTACTGGGTTTCAGCCTCGCACAGGCGCTCCGGCCGCGTACACCGCCCATGCGCCCGGCTCGATCCACCATGATCGCTTTCGGCTGGTGGAGCCCCCGACACCGTCGTCGAGGAACTGCACCTCGCCGTCGCGGGGCAGGACCGCCACGGCCCGTCCGCGGGCGCGACGCACCTCTACCCGTACCCGCGTCGGCCGGAACCTTTTGCGGGCAATCACCGGAACCGCCACCGCCACCTCGACCCGCCCGTCGGTGGGGTCGCCGTCGGCGAGCAGCCGCAGGCCGTCGAACTCGGCGTACCCGGCCGCGTTGCCGATCGCGCAGGCCAGAATGGGATCGGTGCCGTCGGAGAGCACCGCGTCGTCCACCTCGATGCGGCCCCGCCACGGCACCGCGCGCCCGTCGTCGTCGGCGCCGCCGATCAGCGCGCCGTCGATGGTGACCGACCCGCCGTCGTTGCGCAGCAGGTCGAGGCGGCGCACCGAGTCACCCAGCACCGCCTCGGCGACCTGCCGCGGCGTGCGCGGGAGCCCGAGCTGGGCGGCGAGATCACCGGTCGCGGCGGCGTCCAGCGGCAGGATCGCCAGCGGCGGGAGGTCGGGCACGGTGCGGTCGGCGGCCAGGTCGTCAGGCCGTTTGCTGGGCGGGGGAGCGTACCGCCGGACCAGCCGGCGCACGACGGCGCGCAACTGACCGTCGGTGGCCGCGGCGACCACCAGCCGATGCTTCGAATCCGAGGAGGGCCAGGTCAGGCCGTCGGGCCGGGCGGGGCCGTCGAAACGCGCGAGCGCCTCGTCGATCTCCGCGTCCGAGGCGGCGACCACGGTCTCGACGCGCGCGCCGGCTTCGCGGAGCTCGTCGGCACAGACCAACACGGGGGTACGAGGTGAGCACGCCGACTGGCACCCGTCGCAGGAGGATCCGCAACCCCCGCCACCCTCGGCCAGACTGAGCAGCACGACGTCATACACGCTGATCAGAGCACCGAGTGTCGTTCGATGACGGCCTCGCGACCGGGGCCGACACCCACGATGGAGATCCGCGCGCCGATCTTCGACTCGACGAACTCGACGAAGTGTTGCGCGTCCTTGGGCAGGTCCTCGAAGCGCCGGCAGCCGGTGATGTTCTCCTTCCAGCCGGGCAGCGTCTCGAAGATCGGCGTCGCGTGGTGGAAGTCGGACTGGCTGAGCGGCATGTCGTCGTGGCGCACGCCGTTCACCTCGTACGCCACACAGACCGGAATCTCGTCCAGCTCGTCGTAATTGTCGAGTTTGGTCAGGGCGAAGTCGGTGACACCGTTGATCCGTTGCGCGTACCGGCCGATGACCAGGTCGAGCCAGCCGATCCGGCGCGGGCGGCCGGTCGTCGTGCCGTACTCGTGGCCGACCTCACGCAGGTAGTCGCCGAACTTGTCGTGCAGCTCGGTCGGGAACGGGCCCTCGCCGACCCGGGAGGTGAACGCCTTGAGCACGGCGACCACCCGGTCGACCCGGGTGGGCGGGATGCCGGCGCCGGTGCAGGCGCCCCCCGCGGTCGCGTTCGAGCTGGTCACGAACGGGTAGGTGCCATGGTCGACGTCGAGCAGCGTGGCCTGGCCGGCCTCGCAGAGCACCACCTTGCCGTCGTCCAGGGCCTGGTTGAGCTCGAGCGCCGTGTCGCCAACCATCGGGCGCAGCCGCTCGACGTAGGACAGCAGCTCGTCGATCACCTCGGCCGGCTTGATCGCCGTCCGGTTGTAGATCTTGGTGAGCACCTGGTTCTTGAAGGAGAGCGCGGCCTCGACCTTCTGCCGCAAGATCGACTCGTCGAAGAGGTCCTGCACGCGCACGCCGAGCCGGTTCATCTTGTCGGCGTACGTCGGGCCGATGCCCCGGCCGGTGGTGCCGATCCGGCGGGCGCCCAGGTAGCGCTCGCTGACCTTGTCGAGCGAGCGGTTGTACGACGGGATCACGTGGGCGCTCGAGCTGATCCGGAGGCGGGACGTGTCGAAGCCGCGTGCTTCGAGCCCGTCGATCTCGTCGAACAGCACGGCCAGGTCGATGACCACGCCGTTGCCGATGACCGGGGTGACGCCCGGTGACAGGATGCCGCTCGGCAGGAGGTGGAGCGCGTACTTCTCGCCATTGATCACGACGGTGTGACCGGCGTTGTTGCCGCCGTTGAACTTGACGACGTAGTCGATACGGTCGCCCAGCAGGTCGGTCGCCTTGCCTTTGCCCTCGTCGCCCCACTGGGCGCCGACCAACACGATCACTGGCACAGCTCTGAACGCCTTCCGTCGCGTACCTCGTACGCGGGAATGCCCGGGTACTGCCGAAGTTTACCCTCGGTAGGATCCTCTGCTGTGCGCGTCCTTTTGATCGGGTCCGGTGGGCGGGAGCACGCCCTCGCGGTGAGCCTCGCCGCCGACCCCTCCGTCGACCAGCTGATCGTCGCTCCCGGCAACCCCGGCATCGCCCCACTGGCGACGCTGCGCCCGGTGACCGCGACCGACCCGGCCGCCGTGGCGGCGCTGGCCGTCGAGGTGGCCGCCGACCTGGTGATGATCGGACCGGAAGCGCCGCTGGTGGCCGGGGTCGCCGACGCGGTGCGGGCCAAGGGCGTCGCCTGCTTCGGGCCGTCCGGGGCGGCCGCCCGGCTGGAGGGTTCGAAGGAGTTCGCCAAGTCGGTGATGGCCGCGGCTTCGGTGCCGACGGCGCGTTACCGGGCGTGTTCGACGGTCGACGAGGCGCGGGCCGCGCTTGGCGAGTTCGAGCCGCCGTACGTGGTGAAGAACGACGGCCTGGCCGCCGGCAAGGGTGTCGTGGTCACGTCCTCGGTGGACGAGGCGCTGGCCCATGCGCGCGACTGCGGCCGCGTGGTCGTCGAGGAATTCCTGCCCGGCCCCGAGGTGTCACTGTTCGTGGTGACCGACGGGGTGGCGGCGGTGCCGCTGATGCCGGCCCAGGACTTCAAGCGGGTCGGTGACGACGACGCCGGGCCGAACACCGGCGGCATGGGCGCGTACGCCCCGCTGGCCTGGGCGCCGGCCGACCTGGTCGAGCGGGTGATGCGCGAGACGGTCGAGCCCACGCTGGCCGAGATGCGTTCGAGGGGTACGCCGTTCGCCGGCCTGCTCTACGTCGGCCTGGCCCTGACCCCGGCCGGCCCGAAGGTGATCGAGTTCAACGCCCGCTTCGGTGACCCGGAGACCCAGGTCGTCCTGGCCCTGCTGGCGACGCCGCTGGCCGGCCTCTTGCACGCCGCGGCCACCGGCACGCTGGCCGAGCACCCGCCGCTGGAGTGGCGCCCGGGCGCCGCGGTGACGGTCGTGGTGGCCTCGCACAACTACCCGGGCCCGCCGCGCACCGGCGACGTGATCACCGGCGCCGAGCGTCCCGGCGTGATCCACGCGGGCACGGCCCGCCGCGACGACGGCGCCCTGATCTCGGCGGGCGGCCGGGTCCTGTCGGTGACCGCGGCCGGCGGCGACCTGGCCGAGGCGCGGGCGGCGGCCTACGCCCTGGTCGGCGACATCACCCTGGACGGCTCCCATCACCGCACCGACATCGCCCTGAAAGCCGCCCGGAGCGAGCTCGACGGGCGCCCCTGAACTGATCAGGGACGCCCGTCGGGCCAAGGCGGAGGTCAGGCCTTGGGGATGTCGAAGAGCTTGGCGACCTGGGCGGCCAGGGCGAGGTCACCCTTCGCCTTGATCTTGCCGGTCATGAACATCATCATCGGGTTGCCGTCGCCCGAGACGACCTTGAGGAACGTCATCGGGTCCATGGTCATGGCCAGCTTGGGCTCGCGGGCCGGCTGGTTGGTGACCGTGCAGGCGCCGTTCTCGATCACCGTCTCGTAGGTGTCGCTGCTGCCCCCGGCCCCACCGGTGATGATCCAGTGGATCACCGCCTGGGTGCTGCCGGCCCGGTCGGCGCGGAAGAGCGTGGGCATCCGGTTGAAGATCTCGTCGAGGATCTTGTTGCGGTTCTCGCCGCCCATCACCTCGGCGATCTGTGCGTCCGGGGTGGCCTTGACCAGCGTGGCGAACTCCTTCGGGCCGAGGGCCGCCAGGGACTCCGGAGTGAACTCAGTCATGGTTGCGGACCTTTCGGGATCATCGCTGTCGCTACTCGCCAGTAACCCTAGCGAGAACGCGCCATTTCCGCGCAGTCTGCCGACCCCCAAAGAAGCGTTGGACAGTCGACCCGCCGTTGTGCCACACTCCCCAACATGTCTTTGGGGGAAGAGGACGACAAAGCCGCGCTCCGCGCGATGGCCCATCCCGTACGCCTGCGGATCATGTCCTTACTGACCGGCGCGTCGCTGACCGCCGCCGAGGTCGCCCGTGAACTCGGCCTGACCCACGCCAACGCCAGCTACCACCTGCGCAACCTGCATGCCGGCGGCATGATCGCGCTGGCCGGCGAGGAGAAGATCCGCGGCGGCGTGGCCAAGCGCTACCGCTACCTCGCCAGCGAGGACCGCGGCCTGCCGAAGACGCCGGACGGCAATCGGATGCTCTTCGCCGCCGCGGCCAACGAGCTGAGCCGGCGGACAACCGCGGCCAAGTGGGACGGCCCCAAGGTGATGGCCGACGCCGAGCTCTGGATCGACCCGGCCGGCTGGAAGCGCATCAAGGAGTCGATCGCCGAGCTGATGATCGAGCTGCATCTCGCGGCGAAGCCACCGCGTGCGCCCGGAACCATCCGCACCTCGACCACGGTGGCGATGTTCGAGATGGAGGCCGAGGCATGATCCGGGAGTCACTCGGCCCGTTGAAGCTGGCCGGCTACCGCACCTGGCTGGGCGGCCGGGTGACCAGCGCGTTCGGCAACAGCATCGCCCCGATCGCGCTGGCCTTCGCCGTTCTCGACATCAGCGGCTCACCCCGCGACCTCGGTCTCGTGGTCGGCGCGCGGACGCTGGTCAACGTCCTGTTCGTCCTCTTCGGCGGCGTGCTCGCCGACCGGCTGCCCAAGAACCTCCTGCTGGTCGGCTCGTCGCTGGCCGCGTTCGCCAGCCAGGCGATCGTGGCCGCGCTGGTCCTCACCGGCACGGCCACCATCCCGTTGCTGATCGGGCTCAGCGCGTTCAACGGCATGGTCGGCGCGCTCTCCTGGCCGACCTCCTCGGCCCTCGTCCCGCAACTCGTCCCGCCCGAACTCCGCCAGCAGGCCAACGCGGTCGGACGGCTGTTCTTCAACGCCGCCAACATCCTGGGCGCGCCGATCGGTGGCATCATCGCCGCCGCGGCCGGGCCGGGCTGGGGCATCGCCGTCGACGCGCTCACCTTCCTGCTCGCGGCGATCTTCTACGGGCTGATCAAACTGCCGCCCGCCGAGCCCGCTCCGGTCGCCGAGAGGCAGAACATCTTCCGCGATCTGCGTACGGGCTGGGTCGAGTTCCGTTCCCGCACCTGGCTGTGGGCCGTCGTGGCCGGGTTCTGTGTGGTGAACGCGGCCCTGGCCGGCGGCCTCGGTGTGCTCGGACCGGCGGTCGCCGACGACACCTTCGGGCGCGAGCGCTGGGGCTTCGTGCTCGCCGCGGAGACGGCCGGGATGATCATCGGCGCGGTGATCGCCATGCGCCTGCGGGTCCGACGGCTGCTCTACTTCGGCGTGGTGGCGACGGCGTTCGTCGGTCTGCAGATGTTCGTCCTCGGCGTGCACCCGGTGTTCCCGCTGATGCTCGCGGCCGGCTTCATCGCCGGGGTGACGATCGAGCAGTTCGGGATCGCCTGGGAGACCACGATGCAGGAGCACGTGCCGGGCGACAAACTGGCCCGGGTCTACTCCTACGACATGCTCGGCTCGTTGCTCGCGGTGCCCATCGGCCAGGTCGCGGTCGGGCCGTTCGCCGAGGCCTTCGGCATCGAGACCACCCTGGTCGGGCTGTGCGCGCTGACCCTGCTCGCGGTGGTCGGCATGCTGTGCAGCCGCGACGTTCGTCACCTGGAACACGCGCTCGGAGAGCCCGGGCCGTCCACCGTGAAAGAATCCGTCGCGTGATCATCCCCGATGTGCTCGCCGCCCGGTACGCGTCCGCCGACCTCGTCGCCCTCTGGTCGCCGGAGGAGAAGGTGCGGATGGAGCGCCGGCTCTGGGTGGCGGTGCTGCGCGCGCAGGGCGAGCTGGGCGTCGAGGTGCCCGAGGGCGCGATCGAGGCGTACGAGAGGGTGCTCGACCAGGTCGACCTGGCGAGCATCGCGGCGCGCGAGCGGGTCACCCGCCACGACGTGAAGGCACGGATCGAAGAGTTCAGCGAGCTCGCCGGCTTCGAGCAGGTGCACAAGGGAATGACCTCCCGCGACCTGACCGAGAACGTCGAACAGCTGCAGATCCGGGCCTCGCTCGAGCTGATCCGCGAGCGGGTCGTGGCCACGCTGGCCCGGCTGTCCGCGCTGGCCGTCGAACACCGCGACCAGATCATCACCGGCCGGTCGCACAACGTCGCGGCCCAGGCCACCACGCTCGGGAAACGTTTCGCCTCGGCGGCCGAAGAGCTGCTCATCGCGTACGAGCGGCTCGATGATCTGATCGCGCGTTACCCCCTCCGCGGCCTGAAGGGTCCGGTCGGCACCGCCGCCGACCAGCTCGACCTGCTCGACGGCGACCCGGCCGCGCTGGCCTCGCTGGAGGCCAGCGTCGCGCAGCACCTGGGCTTCGAGCGGGTGCTCAGCTCGGTCGGCCAGGTCTATCCGCGCTCGCTCGACTTCGACGTGGTGTCGGCCCTGGCCCAGGTCGTGGCCGGTCCGTCGTCGCTGGCCACCACGATCCGGCTGATGGTCGGGCAGGAACTGGTCACCGAGGGCTTCAAGCCGGGCCAGGTGGGCTCGTCGGCGATGCCGCACAAGATGAACACGCGCTCGTCGGAACGGGTCAACGGGCTGGCCGTGATCGTCCGCGGCTACCTGTCGATGGTCGGTGAGCTGGCCGGCGACCAGTGGAACGAGGGCGATGTGTCCTGTTCGGTGGTTCGCCGGGTGGCTCTGCCCGACGCGTTCTTCGCCACCGACGGCCTGTTCCAGACCTTCCTGACCGTGCTCGACGAGTTCGGGGCGTACCCCGCGGTGATCGCCCGCGAGCTCGACCGCTTCCTGCCGTTCCTGGCCACCACCAAGATCCTGGTGGGCTCGGTGCGCAAGGGTGTCGGGCGCGAGACGGCCCACGAGGTGATCAAGCAGCACGCGGTCGCGGTGGCGCTGGCCATGCGCGAGAAGGGCGCGGCCGGCAACGACCTGTTCGACCGGCTGGCCGACGACGGGCGGCTGCAGCTCTCCCGGGACGAGATCGACGCGCTGGTGGCGGATCGGACGGCCTTCACCGGTGCGGCGCATGCACAGGTGAAGACCGTCGCCTCCCGGATCGCGTCGATCGTCGAGGCACATCCGGCGGCAGCTGAATACCGGCCGGCGCCGATCCTGTGATGCCGCCGGGACCGGGCGGATCGTGGGTCACACCCTGCCCCGGCGGAGCTTTCTTCTAGACCCCGGAGACCTGGGTGATCCAGGCCCGGTTGTACGCGACGCTGCCGTAGTACTGGTTGGCGGTGCCGTCGGCGGTGCTCGCGACGCCGACCTGGGCGCCGTTGTAGACCTGCGGGCCACCCGAGTCGCCACGCCAGGCGTTGCCGTTGACCCGGGTGCTGCCGATCGCCCGGCCGCCGTACGCGTCGGACTGGTTGGTGCTGGTCACCCGCACGCTCGCGGTCTTCAGCACCGACGACGCATCACAGCCCGAGTAGCAGGTCATGCCCCAGCCGTAGATCGAGTTCGTCGAGCCCACCGGCGGGTACGCGCTGCTCAGCGGCATGTAGGTGGTGGAGATCGAGCTGCTCAGCCGCATCAGGGCCAGGTCGCTGCGGGTCGAGGTGGAGGAGACCGTACGCGTGACGCCACCCGAGCCGCGGTTCACGCTGCCGACCCGGACCGACATCGAGCCGCTGATGCAGTGCCGGGCGGTGAGCACGTAGTTGGCCGAGATGATCGTGCCGGAGCAGGTGAAGCTGCCGTTGCTGAACACGGCGGCGGCCCAGGGCGCGGAGGCGACGGTGCCGCCCCCGATGATCTGGGGTGTGACCGGGTCGACGGCCGCGATGGCGGCCGAGGGGATGGCGAACGCGCTGGTGAGCGCGGCGGCCAGCGAAGCGACGAGGATGCGGGGGCGCATTCCGGGGCTCCTTCTTCGGGGGTAGGGGTCCCTCGGAACGTACTTGCCAGTAACGAGCCTGCCTAGAACTCAATTGACACCTATCACGGTGTGATGACCGCCCTGATTTGGCGATCATCACACCGGTCGTGGCCGTCCCGGGCGAGCGCGCAGGTCAGGGCGTTTCGGGTCGGCTGGTCGACACCTGCCGACCGACCGGCCGCGAGGCCGACAGGGTAGGCTTTCGGCTGCTCGCCCCTTATCAGGGGCACACCCAAACTGCGCACCTACACAGTCAGGAGTGCCCGTGGCTCGCGTCGTCGTCGACGTCATGCTCAAGCCGGAGATCTTGGATCCGCAGGGCCAGGCGGTCGCGAACGCGCTGCCTCGGCTCGGCGTCAACAGTGTGTCCTCAGTCCGGATCGGTCGCCGGATCGAGATCGAGTTCGCCGAGGAACCCGACCTCGACACCGCCCGTGAGATCGCCGACAAGCTGCTCGCCAACCCGGTGATCGAAGACTTCCACATCTCGATCGTGGACGAGTCCGCTCCCGCCGAGGTCGCGTGACCATGCGTATCGGTGTGGTCACCTTCCCCGGCTCGCTCGACGACGGGGACGCGGCCCGCGCGGCGCGCATCGCCGGCGCCGAGGTGGTCCGGCTCTGGCACGGCGACGCCGGCCTGCACGGCGTCGACGCGGTCGTCCTGCCGGGCGGCTTCTCCTACGGCGACGCCCTGCGCTGCGGGGCGATCGCCCGGTTCGCCCCGGTGATGGAGACGCTGGCCGACGCCGCCCGCGGCGGCCTGCCGGTCCTGGGCATCTGCAACGGGTTCCAGATCCTCTGCGAGGCCCATCTGCTGCCCGGCGCGCTGACCCGCAACCAACACCTGCACTTCCGCAACCGCGACCAGTTCCTGCGCGTCGAGTCCGCCTCGACCGCCTGGACCAACGCCTTCACCGCCGGGCAAGAGATCCTGATCCCGGTCAAGAACGGCGAGGGCTGCTACGTCGCCGACGAGCACACCCTCGACCAGCTCGAGGCGGACGGCCGCGTGGTGGCGCGATACACCCGTGGCAACCCGAACGGCTCGCAGCGCGACATCGCCGCGATCACCAACGAGGCCGGCAACGTGGTCGGCATCATGCCCCACCCGGAACACGCCGTGGAGGCGCTGACCGGCCCGTCCCTGGACGGCCTCGGCTTCTTCACCTCCGTCCTGCGGGCCCTGGCCGGGGCGACCGCGGGCGGTCAGCTCGCAGGGGGACAAGACCGATGACGACCCAGCAACAGTCGGGGTTCGCCGCCACCGATGTCCTCATCAACTCCTTCGGTGACGGCCCCGACACCGTCGAGCGGGCGCGGGACACCCCCGAGGAGCTCCAGCCCCACACCGACCTCGGTCTCAAGGACGACGAGTACGACCGCATCCGCCAGATCCTCGGCCGCCGTCCCACGGCCTCCGAGCTGGCCATGTACTCGATCATGTGGAGCGAGCACTGCTCCTACAAGTCGAGCAAGGTGCACCTGCGCCAGTTCGGTGAGAAGACGCCGAAGAACACCCGCATGCTGGCCGGCATCGGCGAGAACGCCGGCGTCGTGCAGATCTCCGACGAGCTCGCGGTGACCTTCAAGGTCGAGTCGCACAACCACCCCAGCTTCGTCGAGCCCTATCAGGGTGCGGCCACCGGCGTCGGCGGCATCGTCCGGGACATTCTGGCGATGGGCGCCCGCCCGATCGCGGTGATGGACCCGCTGCGCTTCGGCGCGGCCGACCACCCCGACACCGCCCGGGTGCTGCCCGGCGTGGTCGGCGGCATCGGCGGCTACGGCAACTGCCTGGGCCTGCCCAACATCGGCGGCGAGATCGTCTTCGACCCGACGTACCAGGGCAACCCGCTGGTCAACGCCCTGAGCATCGGCGTGCTGCCGGTCGAGCGCCTGCAACACAAAGAGGCGGCCGGCGTCGGCAACATCGTCGTGCTGCTCGGCGCGCGAACCGGCCGCGACGGCATCGGCGGCGTGTCCGTGCTGGCGTCGGCCACCTTCGACGAGGGCGCCGAGACGCGTCGCCCGTCGGTTCAGGTGGGCGACCCGTTCATGGAGAAGCTGCTGATCGAGTCCTGTCTGGAGCTGTACGACGCCGGTCTGGTCGTCGGCATCCAGGACCTCGGCGGCGCCGGCCTGACCTGCGCGCTCACCGAGACCGCGGCGGCGGCCGGCACCGGCATGCGGGTCTACCTCGAGCGGGTACCGCTGCGTGAGGCGTCCATGTCGCCCACCGAGATCCTGGCCAGCGAGTCCCAGGAGCGGATGCTGCTGATCGTGGCGCCCGAGATGCTCGAGCGGGTGCTGGCGGTCGCCGAGAAGTGGGGCGTCTGGGCCACCGCGATCGGCGAGGTCACCCCGAGCGAAGAGAACGGCGTACCCGGCCGGCTGGTCATCACGTGGAACGATCACCTGGTCGTCGACGTCCCGCCCGGTTCGCTGGCCGACGACGGCCCGGTCTACGCCCGGCCGATCCGCGAACCCGCCGACCTGATCCTGCTGCAGGCCGACCGGGCCGAGACGCTGCCCCGGCCGACCACGGCCGACGAGCTGCGGGCCACGGTGCTGCGGATGGTGGCGTCACCGAACCTCTGCGACAAGACCTGGGTCACCGAACAGTACGACCGCTACGTGCTCGGCAACACGGTGCTGGCCCAGCCGGAAGACTCCGGCGTGCTGCGCATCGACGAACGCACCGGGCTCGGCGTGGCCCTGTCGGTCGACGGCAACGGCCGATACACCCGGCTCGATCCGTACGAGGGGGCCAAGCTCGCGCTGGCCGAGGCGTACCGCAACGTGGTGGTCACCGGCGCCGAGCCGGCCGCGGTCACCGACTGCCTCAACTTCGGCTCGCCGGAAGACCCGGCCGTCATGTGGCAGTTCGCCGAGGCGGTCCGCGGCCTGGCCGACGGCTGCCTCCAGCTGGGCATCCCGGTCACCGGCGGCAACGTCAGCTTCTACAACCAGACCGGCGCGGCCGCCATCCACCCGACGCCGGTGGTCGGTGTGCTGGGCATCCTCGACGACGTCGCCCGGCGTACCCCGATGGGCTTCCCGCCGCCGCCGACCGCCGAGGGCGACCTGCTCTTCCTGCTCGGCGAGACCCGCTGTGAGCTGAGCGGCTCGGAGTGGGCCTGGGTGGAGCACTCGCACCTGGGCGGTCGCCCGCCACAGGTCGACCTGGCCCACGAGCAGGCGCTCGGCAAGCTGCTGGCGCGGGCGTCCCGGGCCGGCCACGTGAGCGCCGCCCACGACCTGTCCGACGGTGGCCTGTCCCAGGTCCTGGCCGAGAGCTGCCTGCGCCGCAACATCGGCGCGCGGGTGACGCTGTCCGAGGAACACCCGGCGTTCGTCTGGCTGTTCAGCGAGTCGGCCGGCCGGGTGCTGGTGGCGGTGCCGCGTGGTCACGACAAGGCGTTCGTGGCGGCGGCCCGCGAGTTCGGGGTGCCGTGCACCGCGATCGGCGCCACCTCGAACGAGCCGGTCCTGGAGATCGTCGACCAGTTCACCATCGAGCTCGACGAGCTGCGCGCCGCCCACACCGAGACGCTGCCCAGGCTCTTCGGCGGCACGGCCGAACTGGTCAACCGCCTCGGCGACCCGGAACACGCCGCTCACCCGGAGCTCGACGCCCCGGCGGCAACCGACGCTACGACCGCTGCCGGCGTCCCGGCCGCCACTGCTGCCACCGACGCCTCGGCCGGGGCCGACTATTCGGTGCCGGCGGATTCATCGGGCCCGGAAGGATCCTCGGCCCCGGCGGGCGACCAGCCGGCTGCCGTGTCGTCCGACGCCTCGACGTCGGGCGATGACGCTCCCGACGACCCGGCCGCCGGCTCGGCTCCGGTCGACGAGCCGACGTTGGTCGAGGAGTCCGCGGACGGCAGCACCTTCGAGTCCCAGGCGGCCAAGGACCCGGCCGGCGTTCTCGCCGAGTCGGACCTTCCCGCCGCGGCCCCTTCTTCCGCCGCCGACGAGCAGCCGGCCGAGACCGACGAGCCGGCCGAGACCGACAAGGTGGCCACCGGCACGGCTCAGGTCCCCACCGAGGGGACCAAGACCCAGCCACCCACCCCGCCGGACAACTTCCCCACCGCCGACGTCAAGTAGCGATCACAGCGCCGCCCTTCGCGACAAAAGGGCGGCGCTTCGGTCAATCAAGCGCCGCCCTCCATCGGAGGGCGGCGTCGCCATTTCCAGCATTCTCAGCGCGGCAAAAAGGCCGGACCCCCAACCCGGGGATCCGGCCTTCACGTCACTCAGGCTTGCTCAGTCGTCCATCCACGGCAGCCGCCGCTGACCCGGACGAGCGGGCTCTTCCGGCGCCGGCGGCCCCTGCCGAGGCGGCCCACCACGCCGTCCACCCTGTCCTTGGTCGGCACCGTAGTAGCCGCCCTGGCCACCACCCTGGGCACCGCCCTGGTCGTACCCGCCGCGCTGGTCGTAGCCGCCACCGGAGTCGTACCCGTTGTCGTAGCCGCCGTCGTACGCCTGCTGCGGCTGCTGCGGCTGCTGGTATCCGCCGCCACCCGCACCACCGTAGGTGCCGCCGTCGGCCGGAGCGCCACCAGCAGCCGCGCCACGCGGGTCGTAGCCGTTGTCGTACCCGGCGTCGTAATTGGCGCCGGCGCCGCGCGGGTCGTACCCGTTGTCGTAGCCGGCGTCGTACCCGTTGCCGGGCGCGGCGCCGTAGTTGCCACCGGCCTGGGCCCCGTCGTCCCACGACCCGTACTGCTGCTGTGGAGCCCCGCCCGGCCCGTACGCCGCGCCCCCAGCGCCCGGCGGCGCCTGCTGGTAGTCGTCGGCGTAGTCGGCCGGCTGGTACATGCCGGTCGGCTCGTCGTAGCGCTGCTGCGGCGCCGGCTGCGGCTGGCCACCGTAGTAGCCGCCACCACCGGCCGCCTGGCCGTCGTCGTAGTACTGCTCGTCGTACCCGCCGCCCTGGGCCGGAGCCGCCGCCGCGCCGTAGGTCTGCGTCGGCGAACCGTACGGCTGCGCGCCGCCGGTGCCGGCGTACCCGGTCTGCTGAGCGGGCACACCGTAGGGGTCGGGGAACTCGTCCTCCGGCGGCACCGCGCGCTGGAGCACGGTCGGCGCGTCGGCCATCCCGCCGGCACCGGCCACCATTGTCGCGTCCGCGCCCCGGGCGCCGACCGGCGCCGCCACGCGGGTGGCGTCGTTGCCGTACGCCCCGCCGCGACCCGCCGGGCCGGGACCGGGACCACCGGGCACGCCGTCCGGGTCGCTGTCGTCGCCGCCACCGCTGTTCCGGCGGCGCATCAGGACCAGCACGATCGCGCCGACACCGGCCGCGACGAGCAGGCCGCCCAGGATGATGAAGAGCAGTGATCCGTTGCCGTCGTCGCCGGCCGTCTTGTCGGCGTTCAGCGGGGGCGTGCTGGCGTCGTCGGTCGCGTCGTCGGTGGCCTCGTCATCGGCGGGAGCGCTGGCCTCCTCGGTGGCCGACGGCGTCGCGGACGGGCTGGCGCCGGCCTTGATCGGCAGCGTCAGGTTGACCGTGACCGTCTTGTTCGCGCCGCCCTGCACGTTCACGGTGGCCGGGTCGTAGCCGTCCTTGCCGGCCCCGACGGTGATCGTGCCCAGCGCGATCGGCTTGTTGTCGGACGAGCTGAAGGCGAACCCGCCGTCGCCGTTGCTGGTGGTCTCGTACCGGTGAGCGGCGCTGTCCTGCATGATCACCTGGGCGCCGCTGATCCGCTTGCCCTTGTCGTCCTTGATCCGGCCGGAGACCTGCCGCACGTTCTGCGGCTTGTCGGGCCCGGTGACCTGGATTTCCTCGGCGGCGCCGGACGCGCGGTTGTTCAGCAGGATCTGCACGCGGAAGGTGCGGGTCTGCCCGGCGGGCACGTCGGGTGCGGTCAGCGTCGAGGTGAGCGACTCTTCCTTACCCGCCTTGAGGGTGACCGAGTTGGAGCAGCCGCCACACTGCATGCCGCCGCTGTTGACGGTGACCCGGACCTGGTTGTTCTGGCCGGGCACATCGATCTCATCGGTGTTGCGCACGGTGTAGCGCAGCTGGACCTGCTTGCCCGACTCGACCTCCGTCTGGACGCTGTCGATCTGAGCCTCCAGCCCAGCCGCCAGAGCGGGTGAGGCGGTCGCCGCGATCATGCCGCCGACCAGCGCCAATAACGCACCGGCCTGGGCCGCTCGGCCTCGTAGGTGCGTCGTCACGTCCACCACCTCTCCCGGTCGCACGGTTCTCCGGCCGCCTGTTGAGGTCCGGTAGATCCGGCGACGATTTACACCGTCGGCCACTATGCCCTGTCGCGGGTACATTGCGCGACCCAGGGCCGCCGGGACTTCTCTCGGTTACGAGTCGTATCGTCCCGACGTGTCCCCTGCGCACAATAATTCCGAGTCCGTCCGGAGCGCGTTGGACGCGCTGGATCGCGGCGACCAACCCGACCGTACGGTGCTGCGCGACGCCGTCCGAGCCCTGCTGGCGGCGCTGGCGCGAGACGCGCCGGGCCGATCGGTCGAGGTCCGGGTTCCGCCGTTCGGCGCGATTCAGTGTGTTCCCGGTCCCAGGCACACCCGCGGCACACCGCCCAATGTGGTCGAAACCGACCCGATGACCTGGCTGCTCGTCGCCACCGGACGCCTGAGCTGGGCGGATGCCGTCGCCACCGGCAAGATCCACGCGAGCGGCATCCGGACCGACCTCAGCGAGTTCCTGCCGGTGGAAAGCCCGTGACACAGCCGTGACGAGGCTTCGACGAAGCTGGTGACGGGTACGGCTGACCCGGGCCGGGCCCTGGCGCCTCGCGTACACTCAGTGGCGAATAAGCGGATCTGCACGAGGGAGCAAAGTCTGTGCCCCGAGGCGACGGCCGATTGACCAACGATCTCGACCCCCAGGAGCGTGGCCCGCAAGATGCCTGTGGCGTCTTCGGGGTCTGGGCTCCCGAGGAAGAGGTTGCCAAGCTCACATATTTCGGGCTCTTCGCACTCCAGCACCGCGGCCAGGAGGCCGCCGGCATTGCGGTGAGTGACGGTTCGGGTGTGGTTGTGTACAAAGACCTCGGCCTCGTGTCGCAGGTCTTCGACGAGCCGACCCTCGCCAGCCTCAAGGGCCACCTGGCCATCGGACACGCGCGTTACTCCACGACCGGCGGGTCGAACTGGGAGAACGCACAGCCGACGATCCGCGCGACCACGGCCGGCACGACGATCGCGCTGGCCCACAACGGCAACTTGGTCAACACGGCCGAGCTGGCGCGTGAGGTGGCCGACCTCGGTATCGAGCTCGACCCGGGCCACACGTCCGACACCGCTCTAGTGACCGCTCTCCTGGCGGCCAAGCCCGACCTCTCGGTCGAGGCCGCGGCCATGGAGGTGCTCCCGCGTCTGCGGGGCGCGTTCAGCTTCGTCTTCATGGACGAGGGCACGCTGTACGCCGCCCGCGACGCGCAGGGTGTCCGGCCGCTGGTCCTGGGCCGGATGTACCGCGGCTGGGCGATCGCCAGCGAGACCGCGGCACTCGACATCGTCGGCGCCAGCTTCGTCCGCGAGGTGGAGCCGGGCGAGATCCTGGCGATCGACGAGCACGGCCTGCGCTCGTCGCGGTTCGCCGCGCCCGAGCCCAAGGGCTGTCTTTTCGAGTACGTCTACCTCGCCCGTCCCGACACCACGATCGCCGGCCGCAACATGTACTCGGCCCGCGTCGATGTGGGCCGTCGCCTGTTCCGGGAACATCCGGTCGAGGCCGACGTGGTGATCGGCGTCCCGGAATCGGGCATCCCGGCCGCGATCGGGTACGCCGAGGAGTCCGGCATCCCGTACAGCGCGGGTTTCATGAAGAACGCGTACGTGGGCCGCACCTTCATCCAGCCCTCGCAGACGATCCGCCAGCTAGGCATCCGGCTGAAGCTGAACCCGCTGCGCGAGGTGGTCCGCGGCAAGCGGATCGTGGTGATCGACGACTCGATCGTGCGCGGCAACACTCAGCGTGCCCAGGTGCGTATGCTCCGTGAGGCCGGGGCGCTCGAGGTGCACGTACGCATCTCGTCCCCGCCGGTGAAGTGGCCCTGTTTCTACGGCATCGACTTCGCCACCCGGGCCGAGCTGATCGCCAACGGCCTGGAACTCGAGGGCATCCGGCGCTCGATCGGCGCCGACTCGCTGGGCTACGTTTCGCTGGACGCGCTGATCTCGTCGACCGAGCAGCCCAAGTCGCGGCTGTGCATGGCCTGCTTCGACGGGGTTTACCCGATCGAGCTGCCGGCCGGCAACCTGATCGGCAAGCACGTGCTGGAGGGGGTCGGTAAGCGCGCCTCGATCCCCGACGACCAGGAAGCGGCGGTCGCCGAGCTCGAGGCCGAGTACGACCCGCGCGATTCTGTGGTCGACGCGCTGCAGCGTCCGTAAGACACTCAAACTTCAGCAGCAGGTAGCACAGCCTTAAGGGGATTACCGTGACGCACGTGTCCGAGCGCAGCAGTGCCGGCTCGAACGGCGCCGAGGGGTCGGAACACACGCCTTGGACGGCCAACTCCGGCCGCGGCGGGCGCAAGCGCACGGTGACCTACGCGGACGCCGGCGTCTCGATCCACGCCGGCGACCGCGCGGTCGAGCTGCTCAAGTCGAAGGTGAAGCGGACCACCCGCCCCGAGGTGATGGGTGACCTCGGTGGCTTCGCCGGCCTCTTCCGGCTGAACACCGCCAAGTACAAGAGCCCGATCCTGGCCTCGTCGACCGACGGCGTGGGCACCAAGCTGGTCATCGCCCAGCAGCTCGACATCCACGACACGATCGGCATCGACCTGGTCGCGATGGTGGTCGACGACCTGGTCGCGTGCGGCGCCGAGCCGCTTTTCCTGCTCGACTACATCGCCTGCGGCGAGGTCGTGCCGGACAAGGTGGCCGAGATCGGCGCGGGCATCGCGGACGGCTGCCGGTACGCCGGCTGCGCGCTGCTCGGCGGCGAGACCGCGGAACACCCCGGTGTGCTGCGCCCGGATGAGTACGACGTCTCCGCGACCGGCGTCGGTGTGGTGGAAGAGAGCGAGATCCTCGGCCGTGAGCGGGTCGAGATCGGCGACGCGGTGATCGCCATGCGCTCGTCCGGCCTGCACAGCAACGGCTACTCGCTGGTCCGGCACGTGCTGCTGGGCGCCGGCCGGATGCGGCTCGACTCGGTGGTCGACGACTTCGGCTCGCAGCGCACGCTCGGCGAGGAACTGCTGACCCCGACCAAGATCTACGCGAAGGACTGCCTCGGCCTGATCGAGGAGACCGACGTACGCGCGTTCTCCCACGTCACCGGCGGCGGCATCCCGGGCAACCTGGTCCGGGTCCTGCCCGAGCACGTGGACGCGGTGGTCGACCGCGCCTCGTGGCGCCCGCAGCCGATCTTCGACCTGATCCAGGCGAAGGGCCGCATCGAGGACCACGAGATGGAGGCCACGTTCAACATGGGCGTGGGCATGTTCACCGTGGTGTCCTCCGACGACGCCGACCGCGCGATGGCCTATCTCACCGGCCGCGGCATCGAGGCGTGGCAGGTCGGCGAGATCATCGACGGCACCGGCCAGGTGCAGATGGTGGGCCAGTACACCCGGGGCTGATTCTTGTCCCTCCGGTTAGTTGCATCCGATTCTTGTGAGGTCGGACACCGCCGGAAAGATCGGGAAATGATCTGCGGTTGTCGATTTGTCGGTACCGCCGATCTTCCCTGCCTGGACGAGGCGACTTAGCCTGGCCTTGGTCGATGTTGCCGGGGGTGGGCTATGGCGTGGAGTGGGATGAAGGGCGTTTCCGCCACGCCCAGCTATGTGGTCATGCAGCCCACGACCCTCTGCAACCTCGACTGCGCCTACTGCTACCTGCCGTTCCGCAAGGACGACAAGCGGATGCCGGTGGCCGTCTCGGCCGCCGTGGCCGAGGCGGTCGCGCCGTGGTCGCGTACCCAGCGCTTCTCGATCGTCTGGCATGGCGGTGAGCCGCTGGCCGCGGGCCGGGACCACCTGGCCGCGCTGTTCGCGCCGTTCGGTCCGGCGGTCGAGCACCACATCCAGACCAACGCGACGTTGATCGACGACGCCTGGTGCGACTTCTTCCAGGCCCATGACGTACGGGTGAGCGTCAGCGTCGACGGCCCCGAGCACCGTAACGGCGAGCGCGTCACCCGCGGTCACCGTCCGGCCTACGACCGCATCGCGCGTGGCATCCGCGTACTGCGCCGGCGCGACATCCCGTTCTCCGCCCTGTGCGTCGTCGGGCGCCCCGAGCCGGGCCTGGCCACCGAGCTGTACGACTACTTCCTCGACCTGGGCTGCGAGGTCCTCGGCATCAACGTCGAGGAGCAGGAGGGCGTGAACGAGCGCACCAACCGGCACCCGGCCGCCGACGTCACCGCGTTCTGGTCGGAGCTGGTCGCCGCCTGGCGCCGCGACCCGCGGATCCACCTGCGCGAGATCGAGTGGTCGCTGCGCTACGCCGCGGCCGTGCTGGACGGCAACGCGGACGCCGTGCTGCCACGCCGGCTCGACCCGATCCCGACGGTCGCGCACGACGGCTCGGTGGTGCTGCTCTCGCCCGAGCTGGCCGGCTTCCACGACCCTCGGTACGGCGACTTCACCAGCGGCAACGTGCTCACCACCCCGCTGGCACAGATTCTGGCCGGCGCGGCGGGCACGCCGTGGATCGCCGAATTCCTGGAGGGGGTGGAGGCATGCCGCCGCACCTGCCCGTACTTCGGCTTCTGTGGGGGCGCCCACGCCGCCAACCGCTACTTCGAGCACGGCCGGTTCGACGTGACGGAAACCGATCACTGCCGGAACAGCAAGATCCGCCTCTTGGAAGGGGTCCTGGACCATGCCCGAGATCACGAGCCCACCGCAGTCTGACGGCGTGCAGCCCGACCGCGTGGCCGACGATCCCGTGACGGCCCGCGTCCGGGACGCCGGCAGCGGCCTGACCGCGCTGCTGGCCGAGGCCGAGGCGGCCCGGCACCAACGGGCCGAAAGTGCGCAGGAAGAAGCTCAGGATGGCGGCACGGCAGTGTGCGCCTGGAACCACTTCGAGAACATCCCCACGTTCTACAACTGGAACAACCGGCCACGCTGAAGCGCGGCACCGGAACCCCACGCGAGATGACCCGCGTGGGGTTTCCTGTTACCGGTGGAGAACGGGATGCTCGATTGACCGATCACACAGGGGAGCACGCGGTCAGCCGCGTGCTCTCGTCTGTGCGATCCGGGTTCAACCGTCAACGCCTCGAAGGCGACCAGCGGTCTTCCTGGTCGTCCGCATCATCATGGTCCTCGTCGTCGTCAACGAACTCGTCGTTGTCGTCGTCGAGGTGATGGTCGGACTTGCCACCAGCACCCGCCAACTCGCGCTGCAAGGCGGTGAGGTCGGTGTTCGGGGAGTGGTACTTCAACTCCCGGGCCACCTTCGTCTGCTTGGCCTTAGCACGGCCGCGCCCCATGGCTCGACCCCCTCGCACAGAATTCGGGGCAGCCCGAAGGCGGGCCCCGATGACGTCAGGCATCTCTCGTGGGTCTTACGGTACATGGATGATGCCGCCTTCGGCACCTCGGGTTGTGTGAGACACGACCGCGCGTCGCGGCGTGTCTCAGCGGAGATAGACGCTGCGCAACCTGCCGACCTCGGTCATGCGACGCTCGGCGAGCCGATCCGCGGCCAGGGCCGGTGGCACACCCTCGTTCCGGGCGAGCTCGAGGATGCGGCGCGTGGTCTGGAAGATGCCGGTGGCGCGCAGTTTCGCCCGCTCGAAATTGAAGCCCTCGATCTCGTCGGCGACCTGGATCACACCGCCGGCGTTCACCACGTAGTCCGGCGTGTAGAGGATGCCGCGCTCCTCGAGCAGCTTCTCGATGCCGGGGTGGGCGAGCTGGTTGTTCGCCCCGCCGGTCACGACCTCGGCCCGCAGCAGCGGCACGGTCTCGTCGTCCAGCGCGCCACCCAGGGCGCACGGGGCGTACACGTCGATCTCCGACGTGATCAGCGCTGTGGTGTCGGCCATCAGATCGATCTGGGGGTACGTCGTCCGCGCCCACTCCTGCGCCGCCTCGCTGACGTCGGTGGCCACCACCGCGGCGCCGTCCTCGATCAGATGACCGGCCAGATACTTGCCGACCTTGCCCAGCCCGGCGATGCCGACCCGGCGGCCGGCCAGCGTCGGGCTGCCCCAGGTGTGCTCGGCCGCGGCCCGCATGCCCTGGAAGACGCCCCACGCGGTGAGCACCGACGAGTCGCCGGCGCCACCGTGCTCGGCGCTGCGGCCGGTGACGTACCGGGTCTCGCGGGCGATCAGGTCCATGTCCGGGACGTAGGTGCCGACGTCGCAGGCGGTGTAGTACCGACCGTTGAGCGACTCGACGAACCGGCCGTACGCCCGCAGTAGCGCCTCGCTCTTCAGCTCGGCCGGGTCACCCCAGATGACCGCCTTGCCGCCGCCGAGGTCGAGCCCGGCCAGCGCGTTCTTGTAGGCCATGGCCCGGGACAGCTGCAACACATCGGCGACCGCGTCGTCCTCGCTGGCGTACGGATAGAACCTGGTCCCGCCGAGGGCCGGACCGAGCGCGGTGGAGTAGATGCCGATGACCGCCTTCAGGCCGGATTGCCGGTCCTGGCAGAAGACGACCTGTTCGTGACCGGTGGCGTCGGTGCCCTCGGTGTGGAACACGCCCATGTGATGCTCCTCGGGATGTGGACCCTTGTGGGGTCGCTTGCTTGGCGGCCCCGCGGGGTGGTGCAGGCCTCACGACCGACTCTATGACCTTGTGCGCCTCTCGTCAGTGCGGCGGTTTGCGTGAAAGGATCGCGGCGTGCCGTCACTGTTCGCGTCGTACCTGCGGGTTTACGAGCCGCTGACCGCCTTCGACCGCGACCGGCAGGTTTACTGGCGCCGGTACGCGCGGGAGGGTCGCGCCCTGGGCCTGGCCGAAGGACCGGTCAAGCAGCGCACGGCCGTGCTCGAAGCGCTGGGCGCGGGCTGGACCCGGTTGCCCGACCTGCCCGACGAGGCGTACGTGCTGGAGTGGGCGGACACCCTGCTGGTCTGCCCCTGGAACCTGCGCCTGCGGGTGGCCGAGGCGGCCCTGAACGCCCGGGACGGTGTGCCGTCGGTGCTGGCCGACGCGTTCGTGCCGCCGGTGCTGGCCGGCCAGGCCAAGGCGATCGTGGATGACTGGCGCAGCGGCGCCAAGGTGCTGGAGCACGGCGTGCCACGGGTGCACGAGCAGATCGCCACCTGGGGCGTGCCACTGCGCTGGTTCGTCTTCGTCGACCTGGACGAGCGCGAGATCGTGCTGGACGGCAACCGCCGCACCCTGCGCTACCGCACCGAGATCTCCAAGGCGCGGCGGCGCGCCCACCGGGCCGTCTCGGTGCTGCGCAAGTCGCTGGGCGACGCCCCGATCACCGAGGCGGTGGAAGAGGGCACCAAGTGGCTCGAGGAGTTCCATCCGCGGTCGGTCGTGGAGCTGGATTATGGCGGTTTGACCAGTCTCCTTCCGGAGGACGATCTGGCCCAGGACGATTCACCCGGATTGGTAGCAGCCGGACTTTCTGCCCTCTCCCGAGGCGACGCCGATGCGGCTACTGAGGCATACGAGAAGATCGTGGCGCGATGGCGGGCCGTCCAGCTTCTGGAACGATGCAATTGAGCAGCCAAAATGGCGCTAAATGACGACGCTGGGAACGCTCCCAAGGCGAACACTCTTCGTGATCAGCCGCTGCCGAAGCGTGATAATCAGACCAAACGGCACACTATCTGGCGTAGAAAACACGGAAAAATCGGACAAGCTTCAACCGTCTATCTAGGGACGTTCAGCCGTTCGGGCCATGTCGGACATCGGGGACTAGCCGGACCATGAGAGACGCACCGGCCGGCGGGACCCCGGCCGATGTCGTTTAGGTACCTGTGGAGGAGTGACCGATGGCATCGCGTACGCACGACCCAGAGCCGCTACTAACGCCGGCCGAGGTGGCGTCGATGTTCCGAGTCGACCCGAAGACCGTCACCCGGTGGGCGAAGGCCGGCAAGCTCAGCGCTATTCGAACGCTGGGCGGCCACCGTCGTTATCGGGAGTCGGAGGTTCGCGCCCTGCTGCAGGGACAGATTCCCGCGCAGCGTCAAGGCGACTGACACCGCGTCGACGAAGATCGTTGCAAGGGGCGAACGCTGGGGAAGGCGATCGCCCCTTCTACGTTCCCGGGTGCACCAGAATGATCACGGTGCCCTCGGCGCCGCGGCGGATCCGGCTCCCGATCAGGGACAGCCGGCCGAACAGGCCATACTTCCGCCCCAGCTCCGCCGACACACGCTTGCGGTCCTCCCTGGTGCCGAACCGGGCCTGACCCTCGACCACGTCGCCGGTGGTGTTGCCGCGGAAATCGCACGCCTGCACGGTGACCCGGGGGTTGTTGCGGATCCGCTTCACCTTGTGCGTGCTCTTCGGCGTCCAGAAGGCGATCTCCGCGCCGTCCGGCATCACCCAGAGCGGCGTGCCGACCGCACTCCCGTCCTTGCGGAACGTGGTGAGCAGCGCATATTTCGCCGCGCCGATTTGCTCCAGCGTCGCCATGGCTAAAGAGTAAGCGGAGTGGATCAGCCCCCGATCGGCGACGTGTTCGGCGACATGGTCACGGACGCGTACGCGGTCCGTACCGGCATCGGCCCCCGCCCCCTGGCCGGTGGACGCGTGCCCCGGCCCGTGATCGAGGTGATCGAGCGGGACGACGGCCTGATCAACGGCGCGCCGGCCGACCACTACCTGGCCGAGCCGGACGAGTGGCAGCCGCACGACCACCGGGCCCTGCGCCTGTGCCGTGGCCACGTGCTCGACATCGGCTGCGGCGCCGGCCGGGTGGCCATCGAGCTCCAGCGCCGCGGCGTCGCCGTCACCGGATTGGACACGTCGCCCGGCGCCGTCGCCGTCGCGCGCCGTCGCGGGCTGCGGGACACCGTCGTCACCACCGTCGACGAGTACGCCCGCGCGACCGCCCGCTATGACACATTCCTGCTGCTCGGCAACAACCTGGGCCTGATCGAGGGCGCCGACCGGGCGCCGGTGCTGCTGGCCGCGCTGGCGTCCCTGGCCAACCCCGGGGCCCGGATCGTCGCCCAGGGCACCGACCCGTACGGCACCACCGACCCCGTGCACCTCGGCTACCACGAGCGCAACCGGTCACGGGGCCGCCTCGGCGGTCAGCTCCGGCTCCGGCTGCGCTACCGCCTGCTGGCGACCGACTGGTTCGACTACCTGGTCTGCTCGCCCGCCGAACTCGAGCCGCTGCTGGCCGGCACCCGGTGGCGGCTCAAATCGATCGACGACAAGGACCACCCCTACTATCTTGCCGTCATGGAGCTGACCGGATGAGCGCCCCGCTCTCCCGCGATCAGGTGCGCCTCAGCCGCCGCGTCTCGATGGTCCTGCGCCACCGCCCCGAGTCGGTGGGCATCACCCTGGACCGCAACGGCTGGGTGCCGGTCGACACGCTGACCGCGGCCCTGGGCATCACGCGCTCCGAACTGGAGGCCGTGGTCGACGGCAACGACAAGTCCCGCTTCGTCATCGAGGACGACCGCATCCGCGCCAGCCAGGGCCACTCCCGCCGGGTCAACGTCGACCTCGACCTGATCCCCGCCGACCCGCCGCCGGTGCTCTACCACGGCACACCCAGCGCCAACCTCGAGCCGATCATGCGCGAGGGCCTGCGCCCGCGCAGCCGCACGCACGTCCACCTGTCACCCGACACGTCCACCGCCACCCGGGTCGGTTCCCGCCGCTCGCCCGACGTGGCCATCCTCCGCGTCGACACCGCCGCCATGACCGAGGCCGGCCGCATCTTCTACCGCAGCGCCAACGGCGTCTGGCTGACCGACGCCGTGCCGCCCGCGTACCTCTCCCGCTGAAAGTTCCCCCGGCACGACCAAATCAGTGCTGTTCTCGTACGGGCAGCCGGTCGGCGCCACCAGGTGGTTCCTCGCCGGTGGTCAGCCGGGCGCGCCTATACCTTTTGTGCGGCCCACCCGACCGTCGCCGAGATCCGCTGCTCCCACTGCGGCGAGCTGCTGCACGCCGCCGACACCGACGTCACGCCGCTGCGCTGACCCTCATGTCTTCATAAAGGACGCCTGAAGTCTCACCGGCCCAGCCGTCGCGGCATCGACAATTGTGGCGATGACCAGGGTGGCTGATCGGTATCGGTTGGTGGACCAGCTCGGCGTCGGTCGCTCGTCGGTGGTGTGGCGGGCGTACGACGACGTTCTTGGTCGTGGGTCGCGGTCAAGGTGCTGTCACCGGAGGTGGCGCAGCGCGCGCGGCTGCTCGATCGGATCCGGGCGGCCGGGCGGCTTCGAGACCGGTTCGTGGCCGAGGTGTACGACGTCGGCGAGACCGAGGCCGGGCTGCCGTTCGTGGTGATGGAGCTGGTGCCGGGGCGGTCGCTGGGCTCGCTGCTGGCCGAGGGTGAGCTGTCGTATCCGACCGCGGTGACCGTCGGCGCGCAGGTTGCCGCGGCCCTGGCGGCCGCGCATGCCCGCCGAGGAGCCCACTGAGGAAGCCGATGCGGAACCCGGCGCGGCGGAACCCGGCGCGGCGGATCCAGGATCGGCGAAACCCGGCGGACCACTGGGTGGCCGAGTTCGCCACGCTGGCCGGCCAGGCGGCGGATGCCGGGACCCGGGTCGGTCTGGAGTTTCTGCCCTGGTCCAACGTCAAGACCGTGCACGACGGGCTGGCCATCGCCGGCGCGGCGGATCACCCGGCCGGCGGTCTGATCATCGACGTCTGGCACACCGAGCGGGCGCACACGCCGCCGGCCGAGCTGGCCGACGTCCCGGTGCGGTTCATCGTCGGTGTCGAGCTCAACGACGCGGACGCCGAACCGGTCGGCACGCTGTTCGAAGACACCGTCACCCGGCGGCGCCTGTGCGGTGAAGGAGCCTTCGACCTGGCCGGCGTCATCACGGCGTTGCGCGTGGCCGGCTGGCACGGGCCGTGGGGGGTCGAGATCCTCTCCGACGATCATCGGCGGGCGCCGCTGGCCGAGGCCGTCGACGCGGCGTTCCGCACCGCGAAGGCTCAGCTCGACCGGTAGGGTCCGGCGAGGCGCATCGACGGGGAGGAACGCGATGAATCATCTGGAAGCGCGCGGCCAGAACGGCACGGTCACCTTCGACGGCGCCGAGATCATCCTCACCCGGAGCCGCCTTCTCGGTACGCCGTTCGACCAGCGAATCCCGGTCAGCGCCATCGCCGACGTCGAGCTGCGCCCGGCCGGTTCCCTGGTCAGTGGCTTCATCAAGTTCCGGCCGGCCGGTGGAACGCCCCCGACCGGCGCCGACATCGTGTTCAGCCGGCGCCAGGAGCCGCAATTCGCCGCGCTGCGCGACGCGGTGGCGGAAGCGATCGGCCGGCGCGGCGCCGCGGCGGGAGCCATCGGCCGGCGCCCGGCCGAGGAAGGATCGGTCGCCGACGAGTTGACCAAGCTGGCCCGGCTGGTCGAGCTCGAGCTGTTGACCCGCGATGAGTTCGACGAGCAGAAGGCAAAGCTCTTGAGAGGGTGACCACGCACGCAGAATGAAGGCCGCGCGGCTCTGTTTTGGACGCGTCAGCGGCCAGGAGCCGCGTGGCCGGCCTCGGCGGGAGCGACGGTCGGCGCCACCCACCTACATACGACATCCTGATTTTGACTCTCTGTAGTTTCCTCTTCACGCTGGATGGACCTTCGCCGGCCGCGAAACCGCCGGTAAATTGCCCTTTTCTGCATCCTCAGCGCAGGGACGTCGCTCGGGACTCCGGTTACGTATCGCAACAGAGAACATCGGGGTCGGCATCCAGGGAGGAGCGACGTTGCTGAAGTTCAAGAACGGCGCGGAGCAGGCGGCATACACGTTCGCGGAGGCCCTGAGCGAGAAGGGCATGGCCTGCATGAAGCAGGCCGAAGAGGCGGCCGAGGCGTTCCAAGCCGGCAAGCAGCAGATGCGACGCCAGTTCAAGGCGCGCGGGCTGTCCCAGGTCGACGCGGACATCCGCTGGTCGGGCATGACCGCGGCGAAGAAGGCGCTGTCCGACAACGGGTGGTACATGAGCCAGGCCACCATGTACAACCAGGCCGCGGCGGTCCAGTACGCGAAGGCCCTCTACCTCAAGGGCGGCGACGACTAGGCCGCGCGGTGTCGCAATGTCGCGATCGTCGAGCCGGCCAGCGCCAGCAGGCACTCGGGCAGCTGGCCGTCGGTGATCGCGGCGCTGAACAGGGCCTCGCCGGTGGAGACGTCGCCGTTGACGTACGCGCTGACGAACCGTGCCACCCAGCGCTTGTCGTAGCGCGCGTCGTCGATGCCGGGGAAGTCGAGCGTCCAGGCGCCGCCGAGCGGCACGTTCTGCCCGACCATGGTCGCGGCCAGACACCAGGCCACGTCGTAGGCGCCCACCACCCCGGAGCGGTCGACCACGGCGTCGAACGTGCCGACCACGGCATCACTGTCGCCGCTGAGCGCGCAGTGGAGCACCTGCGTAGCGTCGTCGAGCGCATGCTGTGGTACATCGGTCACGGAAAGAACGTACGTGGTTCCGTCAAGGTGTGCAGCGATCATGCGGCACGAAGCAGGCAGGTCAGCCTGGCCGTGCACACCCGGTCACCCGCCTCGTCGGTGATGACGATCTCGTAGGTGGCCACCGTCCGGCCCCGGTGCAGCGGTGTCGCCGTGCCGGTGACCAGCCCGGAACGAACCGCTTTGTGATGGGTCGCACTGATGTCGACGCCCAGCGAGACCGGCCGGTCGACGGTCTGCCCGTGCAGCGCCGCCCCCACCGAACCGAGCGACTCGGCCAGCACGCACGAGGCGCCCCCGTGCAGCAGCGAGTACGGCTGGGTGTTCCCCTCCACCGGCATCGTGGCGACCACCCGTTCGGGCGACGCCTCGAGGAACTCGATGCCCATCCGATCGCCGAGCACCCCGGCCGGGCCGATGTAGTTATCCACAGGCCGTGACGCTACCGGTCGCGCAGGTGGTGTCCGCCCCCTATGGTTCGACGGAGAATCGTTCTAGGAGGCACCATGACCGAGCCGCAAGAAGTCGTCGAGACCCGTGGCGACGACCGCGTCGACCTGATCGCGACCGACACGACGGGCGACGGCAAGCCCGACGTCTGGGTTGCCGACACCGACGGCGACGGCAAGCCCGACCTGTTCCAGTTCGACACCAACGGCGACGGCAAGGTCGACATCACGATGGTCGACCTCGACCAGGACGGCACGCCCGACGCGGTGGTCGACGGCGACGGCGGGTTGCCGCCGGCGGTCTGACCCGTCAGTCCAGGCATCCGGTCAGCGCCGCGGCGTAGGTGCCGTCGCTGAGCGGGTGCGGCTTGTCGCCTCCGAAGCCATAGCTGGTCGCCTGGGTCCCACCGGGCACGATCAGCTGGAACAGCCGGCGGCCGTCGGTGCACGACATCGCGGTCACGAGCATCGTCACGCCGTCGGCGCCCTTGCATTCCTTCGTCGAGGCGGGCGCGGTGATCGGGCCCGCCGCCGGGAACATGTCGTCGCAGGCGGCGATCCCGGGCTCGGACGACGCCGCGGCCACCGGCCGCAGGTTGATGAAGATGCCCTGATCGGCGCAGGCCGACTGGAGGCCGGTCAGCTGGGTGGCCAGCGGCTGCAAATAGACGAGGTTGTTCTCGCCCGCCTGGCCGGCCTGCCACACCACGTCGATCAGCTTCGTGCCGTGGTCGCGGATGTCGTCGTAGCGCGAATCGGCGAACACCTTCCGGATCTTCCGGTACTCCGGCTCGGTCAGCTTCGCGTCCGGCTCCTGACCGGCGTACGACCGGTCGCCCGCGGCCATCGCCTCACACGCCACGATCCCCGGGTCCTTGACCGCGATCTTGCGGTAGGCGAACCAGCCCCCCGACGCCGCGAACACCACCGCGATCACGAGGACCAGCCACGGCCACACGGCGCGCTTGTCGTCGTTCACGTCCCCACTCCATCGCGCGCGCGGGCTTCCCGGCAGCGGCCCAACGGACGCACCCCACCGCCGACCGGCCAGCGTTTCCCCCCACTTCAAGATCTTCATTTCGTGCCTGGGTGGTGGGTACAGACCGCAGCTCCCGCCGAGGCGCTCTCTTTAAGATCAAGAGCTGGATGTCGTAGCTGGGCGGGTGGCACTGACCGCTGCTCCCGCCGAGGCCGGGCGCGAGGCTCCAGGCCGCTGGCGCGGCCAGAACGGAGCCGCGCACCCTTCATTCTGCGTGCGTGGTCACTCCGGGTTTAGCGTGGTTCCCATGGCCAAGTACGAGCTGAACCCGTCCGGCGTCGCCCACGCCCGCAAACTGATCGAGGCCAAGCAGTACGTCCTCGACAGCGACTGGGGCGATTCTCAACCCCGGGCCGACGACGAGAACAAGTACCTCGAGAACCATTCGTGGGCGCAGTACGCCGAATGGTTCCTGGGCCTGACCGAGGGCGCCACCGACGAGACCAAGTCCCGCTACGCCTTCACCTACGGCGACCTCCGCCGGGTCCACCGCTCCGGCCTGATCGCCTGCGTCTACCGAGCAGCCGAGTGGCGCCACAAGGACGTCGAGCGAGCCGCCTACGACCTGCTCCAACTCCTCGACGAAACCTCCGGCAAGTAAATCCGACGCGTCCTGAACCAACCGGCGCGGCGTTGCGAAGGGCCGGACGGCGAAGTCTGACTATCGCGGGCATCTGGCTGAACGGCCGCAACGCGAATGTGGGACTCGGGTGGCACGGTCGGCCGCAGGCTGGGTAGCCGCTCGACGGAACCACAACAGGCGAAGCCCCGATTCGGGATCAATCAACCGGGGGAATGCCACCAGGCGCGACCATTGCAGCGCGGGGCTTCCGGGGGCTCGGCCCCCGGAGCAAATAGCGAGGCGGCCACCGGCTCGCACTATGCGAGCAGGAGACCGCCGGACGACTCGTGACTACCGGCGCGAGGCTTGCGGGCTTCGTCGCGCCGTTTCACGCCACGTCCGCCTTCTGCCAACCCGGCGGGAGCTTCTCAAGGCCGATCAGAACGTCAAGGCCGAGATGCTCCTTCAGCATGTATTTGAGATTGCGACCTTCGATGATCTCGATACGTCCGTTGGCTGCGGCAAAGTCGCGGCTAGCCTTGCCCACCCATGAGGTGGTGACGAGGACACCCTTGGCGGCGCGCTTGTGGTCCATCACGCCGGCAAGGGCGTGGACGGCTTCGAGACCCACGATCTTGCTGTAGCGCTTGGCCTGGATGATGCACAGTCCGCCGACGATGGGGTCCTCGTTGATGGCGACGCCGTCGACGCCTTCATCCTTGGAGGCCTGCGTGACCCAGGACTTCATGCCGATAGCTTCGAAGAGTCGGCGGATGAGGTGCTCGAACTCGCTGGGCGAGAGCTTTAGCAAATCGGTGCGGCTGTCCATGCCGGCGATAACGTCCATCTCGTCGACGAACTTGTACTTCGAAAGGTCGAAGGACACCACCGGCCGGACCGCTTCGAGGTGGTACGGGTGCGGGGAGACGATGGCATTGAGATGGCTGCGCAGGCACAGCACGGGATCCAGCTCAGGTTCATCAAGCTGCACCTCGGCGAACTTGTTTCGCTCCGCATCGATGCTGATGAGCAGCGGTCGGATGGCGCGGCCAGTAGCCTTGTCTTTGGTGGAGACGTAGCCATTAAAGACGATGCCGGTGACGAGATCCGGCGAGGCGGCGTCGAAGACCTCTGCGATGGTGCGGAGGGTCAGTCGCGCAAGAAGGTCGCCGTACAGCTTCTTGGTCTCGGGTTCCTTGCGTGGCACGGCCGTCATGCCTTTCGCCTTTGTGTAGCGGTAGGCGACGACGGTGGGCACAGCGTCCTGGAGTGGTAGCTCGTACTCAACGAGCAGCTCGCGGGAGGCGGGGTCGTAGTGGGCGGCGGCCTTGCCGGTGAGGCCCTCGGGGTAACGGGATTGGGCGAGAACATGCTGGAGGCGGTCGACGAAGTCAGTCGGGCCGCCGTTCGACAGGGCTGCGCTCAGTTCGAGTGTGGCGTCGGCTGCGCGTCTGTTTCGGCTGGCGACTAGCTGCGCGTACTCGATGATTCTCGCACTGAGGGCCTCGGTCCTGAACTCCGCTTCCGCGAGCTTGCGGGCGTGGTCCTCCTGTTCCGCCAGACGTTTTGCAACGGCTGCACCTTGGGCATTCGCGCGGGCGTCGGCGATTCGGCGTCGTTCTTCTGCTTGCTCCCGTTGGGTGGCCTCACGTGCCGCCTTGGTAGCCGCCTGCTCGGCTAGCCGTTGGGCCTGTACTTCATGCCGCAGCCGCGCCGCGTCGGCCTTCTTCGCTGCGGCCTCGGCCCGGTTGGCCTCACGGCGGGCCTCCGCTTCCTGGCGCTTCTGCTCGGCGATCAGCTCTCGGTGCCTGCGTGCCTCCGCCTGGGCTTCCAACTTCTTGGCCTGCTTGCGGGCGTCGATCATCTGAGCGATCAGGCCTTTGCGTTGCGCCATGCGCCCTCCGCCGTTCGAGACAGACAAGCACGACCATAACGCCGCCCGTAACGCATTGGGAAGGAGCGGTTGCGCATAGTAACTCCTCGGCCGGGGGAGGGTCGGTCTCGCGCGCTGGTTAGCCGTCGGTGGCCGTACTGCGCTGCGCTGCTGTGGGTAACTAACTGGGTGTCAACGGAGGTCTACAGCGACGGACAACCACGGACTTCGGCAGACTGCTATGCCTGGTCAGACATGCCGCTACTGGCGAAGAGGCCAAGAGCTTTCCTTGACACGGAGGTGTCAATTGGGCCGGTCGTGACACTTCTTGTACTTCACGCGGCGACCGCAGGGGCAAGGCTCGTTCCTCTCAGAACCCTTAAGACACCAGAGCTAAGACATCGACTGCCAAATCTGCCTGTATTGAATCAAGGCACCGCGCGGCGCGGCCGGACGCGCTCGGCCTGCTGGCGGCCTCCGGCCGGCATCGGCCGGCGCACCGGCCAAATCCTGCGACGGTGCTGAGGATCAGAACGGCGCCTCCGGCGGGATCTCGGGCATCTGAGATGGCTGTGGGCCATCCCGTCCACCAATCGCCCCAGGCGAAGCCGAGCAGATCGTCCTCATGGCGCCAAGGTCGTTCGTCCGGTAGGGCGCTCCACCTTGGCGCCATGAGGACGCCCCGCTCCACGGTGTGTGGGTCGACGGCGGACGGGATGGAGTGGGCGTTAGTCAGCACCACGCCGGTGGCGGTCTCAGGGTGATTCAGGCGAGACTTTCCGCTCTCGGACGGCAACGAACGTCCCGTAGTCCTTGGCCGCCTTGAAGAGGGTATTCAGGCCGGGTCGGTCGCCAGCCAGCGCGTAGTCGAGCCGAAGCCCCCACGTCTTGGAATGTCCGTCGAACGAAGCGCCGCTGGACTTGATGAGGTCGGTCTGCTGCCCGAACTCCGGGCCGTCGTGGTGCTCGGCGACGATGAGCAACTCGTAGTCGCTAGTCTTGCGCTCGCTGATGTCGGTCATGTGTTCGAGGCTGACCGCAAGTCGCCGGCCCGTTCCCCGTTCAAGGTGCTCGGCTATGTCCGGAGCATGCCGCCAATCCATCAGCGTGCCGTTGACCCGCCGACTCGGGTCAGGCAAGGCGCACGGCGGAACTGGACAAATGCCGTTCGGATGTCAACGGCTCGCGGGCTCCAAGATTGCCCGCTCGGTGATGAACAGCCAGCCGGACAGACTCTGTGGGTCCGCCATCCGAGGCCGGCGACCCGTGCATCGAACGTGCGATTTGCAACGATGATCATGGGCAATCACCGGGAACCAAGGAACAACACCACCGCCGTGATCAAGCCCGGAAAGCAAAACGCCCACCATGCGCTTCCGCAGGTGGACGGTGCTCAAAGCCCGGCGAGGCTGAGGTGGCCAGGGGCGGGGTCGAACCGCCGACCTTCCGATTTTCAGTCGGACGCTCGTACCAACTGAGCTACCTGGCCGTGATGGTACTTGGCGGTCCTGACGGGACTTGAACCCGCGACCTCCGCCTTGACAGGGCGGCGAGCACTCCAACTGCTCCACAGGACCTTGCTATTCAGTTGCCGTACCCCCAACGGGATTCGAACCCGTGCTACCGCCTTGAAAGGGCGGCGTCCTGGGCCACTAGACGATGAGGGCAACTGCGCCATCATTGCATACCCGCAATGGTGCCGGTTGTTTGCCCCAACCGAGCCCCCCGCTTGAGGCTTGGAAAGCATACGTGATCCTCATGCTCCCCTCCAAACCGGTATCCGATATCGCTGTGACCTGGGGCTATGCGGCGGCTGCGGCGGTTACGACCTGGAGGGCCTCGGTCAGGCCGCCCAGCAGGGGGACCTCGGCGGGCAGATCCTGCTTGTTCCAGCCGGGGCCGGCGGCGGCCACCAGGAAGGGGCGGTGCGGGCCGGTCAGCAGGCGGTCGAGGTGGGCGGTGTCGGCGGTCCCGGGGGTCTGTGACCAGATCACGACCACCGTGGGGCCGGTGCGTTCGACGGCGCCGGCCAGGGCGTCGGGGGGTACCCGGGCGCCCAGCAGGCGGCTGGCGAAGCCGGCTTCGGCCAGGGCCGCGGCCAGGGCCTCGAGCGGGAGGGTGTGCTGTTCCTCGTTGGCCGCGGTCAGCAGGATGCGGGGGGTCACGCCGGCGGGCGGGCGGGAGACGGCGCCCAGGGTTTCCGTGACCGTGCGGGAGAGCAGGTGTTCGACCTCGATGTACTTGAGGGTGGCGGCGTAGCGCTCGCCGATGCCGAACAGCACCGGCATGATCACCTCGTCCCAGGCGCGGACGACGCCGCGGCGGGAGATGGTCATCTCGAGGATGTCGCGCTGGGCCGCGGCGTCGAGGCGGATGGCGGCGCGGGCCAGGCCCCGGGCGGTTGCTCCGGCGCGTCCGACGGGGATGGCGTGGCCGCCGCCGTCGCGGGCGGTTGTTTCCGGCGGGTCGGTGGTCCAGGCGGGGTCGGCCGGCGCGGTGTTCTCGATGGGTACGGGCATGCGCCTCGCCCAGGCCGCCGCCTCGGCCGGCGCCACACCCTGTGCGGTGAGGCGACGCATGACCTGGAGCCGGTCCATGTCGTCGGAGGTGTACCGCCGGTGCTGTCCGGGCGCGTGCTGGCTCGGCCCCAGCCCGTACCGCTGGTGCCAGGTGCGCAACGTGGTGACGGCGACGCCGAGGCGGCGTGCGACCGCCCCGGCCGTCAGCGCCTCATCCATCACCGCCCCGCATGCCCTGCGGAGCGGAGGGGACGGAGGACATGGGCGGGGCGGGGAAATCAGGGGCGGGGGAATCAGGGGCGGGGGCGTCGGCGGCGACCCCGAGGACGCCCCGGAGCCACGGGACGTAGGTGCGGCTGTCGGCGGCCACCTGGTCGCGCAGCTCGTCGGCCGGCGCCCAGCGCAGCGCGGCCACTTCGGCCGGGTCGGGGCCGGTGGGAACGGCGGCGGGGACGGTGCCGATGAGCACGTGGTCGTACTCGTATTCGACGCGTCCGCTGGCCGGGTCTTCCGCGTAGTACGGGTACACGCCGACCACCGACAGCGTGACCCCGCTGATGCCGATCTCTTCCTCGAGGCGCCGGGCCGCCGCGTCGACCAGGTCTTCGCCGGGCCCGGGATGTCCGCAGGCGGTGTTGCCCCAGCGCAACGGGAAGCGGGTCTTCACCGCCGCCCGCTGCTGGAGCAGCACCCGCCCGTCGGGGTCGCGCAGCAGCACCGAGAACGCCCGGTGCAGCTGGCCGGGCGCGCGGTGCGCCTCGTCCACGGTCATCGACCCGATCGCCGCGCCGTCCGCGTCGACCAGTTCCACCAGGTGTGACTCCCGGTTCACGCGCCGACCACCCGTGCGGCCGCGAGTTTGCCCGAGATCAGCACCATCGGTACCCCCACTCCAGGTTGCGTGCCCGACCCGGTGAACACCACGTTCTCCAGCTTCGGATGTAGGTTGCCGGGCCGGAAAGGCCCGGTCTGGGTGAACGAGTGCGCCGCCGCGAACGGGGTGCCGGCCGCCATGCCCTGCGCCTCCCAGTCGGCGGGCGTCACGATGCGCAGCACTTCCACGCCGTCCCGGAAACCGATGTAGCCGCGGCGTTCCAGCTCGGCCATCAGCTGGTCGGCGTAGACCGGGCCGAGCCGGGCCCAGTCGAGCGGGGCGGTGTCGAGGTTCGGCGTCGGCGCCAGCACGTAGAAGGTGTCGGGCGTGGGGTGGGTCACCAGCAGCGACGGGTCGCTCATCAGCTCACCGCGCCGGATCACCTCGTCGAAGGTGCCCTTCCAGGCGCCCCCGAAGTGGATGTTGTGGTGGGCGATCTTCGAGTACGACGCCTTCGACCCGACGTGCAGCACCACACAGGACGGCGAGTAGCGGAGCCGGCGCGGGTACGCCGATCCGGTCAGCGCGAAGGCCACCGGCAGGTCGGGATTGAGGACGACCACGTCGGCCGGGATGCGTTCGCCGTCGGTGGTGATGACTCCGGTCGCGCGGCGGCCGGCGACGTCGACGGACGCGACCGTCGTCCCGTACCGGAATCGCACCCCGTGTTTGGCGGCGGCCCCGGCGAGCGCGGTGGGCACGGCGTGCATGCCGCCCTTGGGGTAGTACACGCCGGCGACCGAGTCGAGGTAGGCGATCACCGCGTAGATGGCGAGCGCGTCCTGCGGGGCGAGCCCGGCGTACATGGCTTGGAAGGAGAAGATCCGGCGGGTACGCGGATCGCGGAAGAACTGGTCGATCTTCGGCTGCAGCCGGCCGAAGCCACCCATCCCGAGCAGCTTGAGCAGGTTGAGGTTGACCAGGTCGAGCGGGGTGTCGAGGTTCTTGTCGATGAAGTGGTCGCGTTCCAGCTCCCACAGCCGGCGCGAGTAGTCGACGAACCGCAGGTATCCGTCCGCCTCGCGCGGCCCGCAGACCCGGGAGACCTCGGCCGCCATCCGGACCGTGTCGGTCCGCACGTCCAGCGTGGACCCGTCCGGATAGTAGGCGCGGTAGGCCGGGTCGAGTGGCGTCAGCTCGAGCCAGTCGGCGAGGTTCTCGCCCACCGCGTTCAGCGGCTCCTCGATCAGCGACGGCATGGTGAGCACGGTCGGTCCGGTGTCGAAGTCGTACCCGTCGACCGACAGCCGTCCGGCTCGGCCGCCGGGGACCAGTTCGCGCTCGACCACGGTCACCTCGCGTCCGGCCGCGGCGAGGTAGAGCGCGCAGGAGAGCCCGGCCAGGCCGGCCCCGACCACGACGACTCGATCGGTCGGTCCCGTCACGGTTCGCACGGCGTTCATCATGCCGGTCGGTTCGTGGCGGCGACGGCCAGGTGGGTCAGCGCGTCACACGCGTCGGGGTGGATCGGTGCCTCTTGCAATGCGGCCAGCCCTTCGTCGACGCGGCGGCGGATCAGCGCCTCGACGCGTTCGGGCGCCCCGGTCTCCTGGATGACCGAGGCCATCCGTTCGATCCGGGCCCCGTCGGCGGCGAGGGTGCGGTCGGGTGCGAGTTCGGCCAGCTGCGCGGGGGTCGCGAACCGGCGGGCCAGCATGAGCAGGGCGGTGGGTTTTCCGGTACGCAGGTCGTCGCCGGTCGGTTTGCCGGTGACCATCGGGTCGCCGTACACGCTGAGCAGGTCGTCGCGCAGCTGGAAGGCCTCGCCGACGCGGGAGCCGTATCGGGCGTACGCGGCGTCGGTGTCGGACCGCGAGTCGGCCCCGGCCAGGGTGAGCCCGAACTGGAGCGGCCGCTGCACGGTGTACTTGGCCGTCTTGTAGCGGGCGACGAGCAGCGCGCGTTCCAGCGACCAGTCGTCCGGCCGGGTCTCGCCGAGCACGTCGAGGTATTGTCCCGCCACGGTTTCCACGCGCATCCGGTCATACCGGCCGCGTACGGCGAAGAGCGTGGCCGGGCTCAGCGCGGCCCGGGCCATCAGCTGGTCGGCCCAGACCAGGCAGAGGTCGCCGAGCAGGATCGCCGAGGTTTCGCCGAACTTGACGGCGTCGCCGCGCCCCTGATCGTGGTCGTGCCGCGCGGCGAAGATGCGGTGGGCGGTGGGTGCGCCACGCCGGGTGGCCGATTCGTCCATCACGTCGTCGTGCACGAGGGCGAAGGTGTGCATGAGTTCGAGCGCGGCGAGCGCCGGGACGATCGGCTCGAGTGGTTCGTGCGGCTCGGCCGGGTCGGCGACGCCGCGCCAGCCCCAGTAGGCGAAGGTCGGCCGCAGCCGCTTGCCGCCGCCGAGCACCAGGTCACGGCCGGTGCGCGCGAACGCGCCGAGGGCCGGGTCGACGGCGTCGAGGGTGGCGATCTGGGTGGCCAGGAAGTCGGCCAACGTGCTCTCGACCTGGGCGTGCAGACCGGGCTCCCCACAACTCTGGTGGGGGATCGCATGTCCCGTGAGGGTGTCATTGGCCACGTGCTGGACAGTACCGTAGACTCTGAGTTGCGTCGATTGCTGAGTCGATTTCGTTAGGATGGACACCATGAGCGACGACCTGTCCGCCTCCTACGAACGCTGCCGTGAGCTGCATCGACGCCACGGGCGCACCTACTACCTCGCCACTCGCCTGCTACCCACGTGGAAGCGCCGTCATGTGCACGCGCTGTACGGATTCACGCGGTACGCCGACGAGATCGTCGACCGCACCGAGGATCTGCCGCCGGCCGAGCGCGCGGCGCTGCTCAACGAGTGGTCCGAGCGCTTCCTGGCCGGCCTGCGCGGCGAGCCGATCGACGACCCGCTGCTCCCGGCCGTCCTGCACACCATCGCGGTCTTCGACCTCGACCTGGCCGACTTCGACGCGTTCCTGCGCAGCATGGCGATGGATCTGACCGTCACGTCCTACGACACCTACGACGACCTGCTGGGTTACATGGAGGGCTCGGCCGCGGTGATCGGCACGATGATGCTGCCCATCCTCGGCTCGCCCGACCCGGTCGCCGCCCGTGAGCCGGCCCGCCAGCTCGGCCTCGCCTTCCAGCTCACCAACTTCATCCGGGACGTCGCCGAGGACCTCGACCGCGGCCGCACCTACCTCCCCGACGACCATCTGGCGCGTTTCGGCGTGAGCCGCGAGGAGCTCCAGCGGCGGGTGGCCACCCCCAAGATCAAAGACCTCATCCGGTACGAGGTGAGCGTCGCCAAGGACCACTACCGGCGGGCGGCGCCCGGCATCCCGATGCTGCAACCGGCCTCCCAGGCGTGCATGCGCACCGCGTTCCGGCTCTACGGCGGCATCCTCGACGAGGTGGTCGCGGCCGACTACGACGTCTTCACCCGCCGGGCTACGGTCCCGAACCCCCGCCGCGCGAGCGTCGCGATCCGCTCGATCTTGACCAGGCCCGGAACGCCGGTGGAGGTGCTCGCGTGAAGACCGCGGTAGTCCTGTTCACCCGTGATCTGCGCGTACGCGACAACCCGGCGCTCGCCGCGGCCTGCGCCAACTTCGACCGGGTCGTCCCGCTCTACGTGCTCGACCCCAGGCTCCAGGGCCTCTCACCCAACCGCACCCGCTTCCTGCACGAGTGCCTGGCCGACCTCCGGGAGACGCTGCTTGGCAAGGGCGGCGACCTGGTGATCCGGCGCGGCGACCCGGTGGCCGAGACGATCAAGCTGGCCCGCGAGGTGCACGCCGAGGGCATCGCGCTCACCTCCGACGTCAGCGCCTACGCGCGGCGCCGCCAGGACCGGTTCGAGGCGGAGGCGGCCCAGCACCGGATCTCGTTGCGGCTCTTCCCCGGCGTGACCGTTATTGATCCCGGTGACGTGAAGCCCGGCGGCGGCAACGACCACTACAAAGTGTTCTCCCCGTATCACCGCGCCTGGGCTGGGGCGAAGTGGCGGGACGAGGTAGCCACCCCGCGCAGCGTCACGCTGCCGGACGGCCTCACGACCGGCCAGTTGCCCCCCGTCCCGACGGGTGAGTCACCGGACGCGCTGCCCGGCGGCGAGACGGCCGGGCGCCGCCGGGCCACCACCTGGCTCGAGCACACCGAGCCGTACGACGATCGGCACAACGACATGCCGGCCGACGGAACGTCGCGGCTCTCGGCGTACCTCCGCTTCGGTTGTGTCTCTCCGCTCGCGCTCGCCCACGCCGTGCGCAAGCAGAACGGCCCAGGTCTGGACGCTTTTGTCCGGCAGCTCTGCTGGCGCGACTTCTACTACCAGGTCGCGTACGCCTTCCCGAAGCTGTCCACCGAGGCGCTCCGGAGAACCGGCGAATCCCATGGCTGGCGGGACGACTCGGACGCCCTGCAACACTGGCAGGACGGGCTGACCGGGGTGCCGGTGGTGGACGCCGGGATGCGCCAGCTGCGCGCCGAGGGCTACATGCACAACCGCGCCCGGCTGATCACCGCGTCGTTCCTCACCAAGCACCTCGGCCTCGACTGGCGGCCCGGCGTGGCGTGGTTCTTCCGCTGGCTGAACGACGGCGACGTGCCGAACAACTCGGGCAACTGGCAGTGGGTGGCCGGGACCGGAAATGACACCAAGCCGTACCGTCGCTTCAACCCGATCCGTCAGGGCGAGCGCTTCGACCCTGACGGCGTGTACGTTCGTCGCTACGTACCCGAACTCGCCTCGATCGAGGGCAAGGCGGTGCATCAGCCGTGGCGCCTGCCCGACGCCCAGCGGCGTGCCCTCGACTACCCGGAACCGCTGGAGTCCCACCGCGACGAGGCGGTCTGGTTGCGTCCGTAGTTTCCGTCGGTTCGCCGGCGGGAAGCGGGTCCCGCCGACGTTGCGTTCGTCCGTTCGGCCGGCGGGACCCGCGCTGTATTTCCCACCCGACCGGCGTGGAAACGCTCCCAGTCACTGCGGCAGGGTGCGCCAGGTTCCGTAGCGGTGCACGGCGATCCCCCCGAAGGCCGGCTCGGTCCGGGTCGCGGCGTCGACCTTGGCCAGCTCGGCCGCGAGCACGGTCGCGCCCTCCTCGTGGAAGGTGCAGTGCGCGCAGTCCGGCAGCGTCTCGGTCTCGGCGCCCAGCCGTACCCGCTTGGCCTGCACCGCGCCGCGGTCCAGCCAGTCCTCGCCGACCGCCATGATCGAGTTCGGCCCGGTGCCGGAGTCGCGGTAGCTCATCACGGTCACCGCGGTGACCCGGCGCAGCACCTCGTCCGCGAAGTTCTTGTTGCCGACCTGGTACTCGCCGTACCAGAACGGCACGTCCGCCTCGAACGGCAGCGAGGTCGCCGCGCGCATCTTGTCCAGCAGGCTCAGGAACGACTTCAGCGTCGCCTGCTGGTCGGTCGACCAGGCGGTGAGCAGGTACGGCTCCACATCCAGGTGCACGCCGGCGAAGAGGCCGGTCTTCAGCGCCGTCTTCTGCCAGGCCAGGGCCGCCCGGTGGTCGGTGACCCAGGACGTGTCGCCGCCCAGCGCGGACAACTTGATCTTCTGGGCCCCGGCCTGCGCACGCATGTCCTGCAGCCGGGCCAGGTCGCCGTTCACCAGGACCGACGGCGAGACGTGGACGAAGATCTCGGACACGCCCTGCTGCGCCGCCCAGGTGACCACCTCGGTGGCCGGGTTGTCGCCCCACAGCCACATCGCGCGCGTCGCCGCTGGCATCGCGGTCATCCTGACCTTGCCCGCGGTCGACACCTCGGGCACCGCCAGCGCGGCCGCGACCATCATGAGCACGGCTGCCACCAGCCCGGACCGCCATCGCCCTCGCATGAATCGTCCCCCCGCGCTCGGTGTTCCGTCGTTCCGCGGAGGTTCAGAATCGGGTGTCGGACCGGTCGGTTGAGGAGTTGAGCGCCGCCTCGATCCGGTCGACCGTCGCGAAGTCGCCCAACCGCCTGGTCACGTACGCGACCGCCAGCCCACGCCCCGGGTCGGCCCAGCCCGCGTTGCCGCCCAGCCCGCCCATGCCCCAGGTCCCGTCCGCCTCGAGCTGCACGCCCAGCCCCCACGTCAACGGGTCGCCGCCGATGAAGCGATCGACGCCGGTGAACTGCCCCGTCGCCATCATCGCCCCCACCGGCCGGCGCATCAGCTCGTCGTAGAACCGGGCCACACCCAGCGCCGTCGCATGCATGTTCACCGCCGGGACGGTCGCCGACCGCCACAGCTCACCGTTCACCACGGCCAGGTCGCGGGCGCCGGCCGGGTTCCCGACCGCCCGCTCCTTCACCGAACCCGGCTCACCGGCGTTGCGCTCCGGCCAGTCCGGCGCGTCGAACTCCAGCTCGGCGCACCGCGCCCGATCGGCGGGGCCCAGCCCGAAGGCCAGGTCGGCGCCGAACGGCCCGGCGATCTCCTCGGCCACGAACCGGGCCGGCGACCGGCCGTCGACCCGGCGTACCAGCTCACCCAGCAGATGGCCGTAGGTCAGCGCGTGCTCGGCGGCGACCGTGCCCGGCGGCCACTCCGGCGACGCGGCGGCCAGGTCGGCGCAGAGCACGTCCCACTCGGCCCACGACTCGGCCGGCCGCGGCACCGGGAACGCCGGCAGGCCCGCGGTGTGCGTCAGCGCCTGGCGTACCGAAGCCTCGGTCTTGAAGGACGGCCAATGCCGGGCGATCGGGTCATCGAGGCCGACCCGCCCCCGCTCCACCAGCCTCAGCACCGCCAGCGCGATCACCGGCTTACCCACCGAATAGACGTTGACCAGCGTGTCCGCGTCCCAGGGCACGGTCCGGGCCGAGTCCCGCCACCCCTCGCGCAGATCGACCACGACCTGCCCGTCCTTGACCACAGCCAGCGCCGAACCGCCCCGCGGCTCCTGGTCGAACGCCTCTCGCAGCGCGCCTCCGATCGACATCTCCGTAACCTAACCTGAGCCCCATGGCAGCTGAGGTGCGCGAAGCGGACGTTGTCGTGGTCGGGCTCGGCGTCGGTGGCGAGGAGGTGGCCGGGCGGCTCGCCGAAGCCGGCCTCAACGTCGTCGGCATCGAACACACGCTGGTCGGCGGCGAATGCCCGTACTGGGGGTGCATCCCCAGCAAGATGATGATCCGGGCCGGCAACGCGCTCGCCGAGGCCCGCCGGATCCCCCAGGTCGCCGGGTCGGCCACCGTGCGACCCGACTGGGCGCCGGTCGCCCGCCGCATCCGCGAGGAAGCCACCGACAGCTGGGACGACAAGGTCGCGGTCGACCGGTTCACCGGCAAAGGCGGCCATTTCGTACGCGGAACTGCCACCCTGACCGCCCCCGGCCGCGTCCGCGTCGACAACCAGGAGTTCACCGCGGCCCGCGGCATCGTGATCGCCACCGGCACGTCCGCCGTCATCCCGCCGATCGACGGCCTGGCCGGCACCCCGTACTGGACCAACCGCCAGGCCATCGAGGCCGCCACCCTCCCCGACCGCATGATCGTCCTCGGCGGCGGCGCCATCGGCGTCGAACTCTCCCAGGTCATGGCCCGCTTCGGCGTCGCCGTAACCATCATCGAGGGCGCGCCGCGCATCCTGTCGGCCGAAGAACCCGAGTCCTCCCGGACGGTTCTGGAGGCGTTGACCCGAGACCAGGTCAAAGTCCTGACCGGGGTACGCGCGAAGCACGTCCACCATGACGCCTCCGGCTTCACGGTCACGCTCTCCGACGAGACCGTGGTCACCGGCGACCGCCTGCTCATCGCCACCGGCCGAGCCGCCCGCCTGCAGAGCCTCGGACTGGAGGCGATCGGCCTCGACCCCGCCACCCGGTTCCTCACCACCGACTCCCGCATGCGCGCCGCCGCCGGCGTCTGGGCGGTCGGCGACGTCACCGGCAACGGCGCCTTCACCCACATGGCCATGTACGAGGCCGACATCGCCGTCCGGGACATCCTCGACCAGGGCGGCCCCGACGCCGACTACCGAGCCCGCCCCCGGGTGACCTTCACCGACCCCGAGATCGGAGCGGTCGGCCCCACCGAGGCCCAGGCCCGCGCCGCCGGCGTGGACATCAAGGTCGGACACGCCGCCCTGCCCTCGACGTCCCGTGGCTTCATCCACGGCCCCGGCAACGACGGCTTCATCAAGCTGATCGCCGACCGCGAACGAGGAGTCCTGATCGGCGGAACCACCGCGGGTCCGGCCGGCGGCGAAATGCTCGGGGCGCTGTCGGTCGCCGTCCACGCCGAGGTCCCGATCGCGACGCTGAGCAGCACAATCTGGGCGTACCCCACGTTCCACCGGGGCCTGGGCGACGCCCTGCGCGCCCTGGCCTGACCACTTATCCACAGCCACCCAGGCCCTGTGGATAACCGACTTCCCCACCCGATTTCCGGCCTACTCTCAGGCCCACCCAGTGCCGGGGTGGGGGAGGAGGCGGCGCGTCGCGCAGCGCAACCCACCCCCCACCGAGGTGGGCGTCCCGGCCGCGGTGGTCACACGCTGTGCGGTGGGCGGGTCAGCGCAGGGACAGGTCGGCGGTGACGGTCGTGCCGCTGGGGCCGGTCGAGATGCGTACCGTCGCGAAACGTCGGGCCAACCACAAACCTCGACCACCGGGGGTACGGGGTGATGGCAGACCGCCGGCGGCCATGGCGGCCTCGCTCATGCCGGGGCCGTTGTCTCTGACCTGGCAGATCAGGTGGGCGCCCTCGCGTCGAAGGGTCAGGTGGCCGGCGCCGCCGCCGTGCCTGATCGCGTTGCCGCAGAGCTCGTGGACGACGAGGACCACGTCCTCCAGGCGCTGTGGCTCGAGCCCGAGCTCCGAGACATGTGCGGCCACGGCCGCCCTCAGGCCGGCGAGATCGCCCACGCCGAAGGGCAGGTCCAGGGAGGCGCGTGGGGTGGTCCAGCCGGCTGCGGAAGGCGGGCGGTTACGACGCTCCCCTACGTACGGAGTGCTCAGTTGCTCGGGTAAGACCGCCATGGGAGCGCTAGTACCCGCTGGCCACCGTGGGCATGCGACCCGGTGAACCTTAGGAAAACCCGGCGCTGACCTGCGGTTATGAGGAACACTGGTCCCCGATTTGGAGTGCGGGCGGACGACCGGGTAATGTTCTCTCTCGGCAGGGGAACGGGCGAGAGCGCGGCGCAAGTCGCGATGGCCGTCCTGCCAGTCCTCCTAGTTCACGGTGCGGGGCTTTGCTGCGCGCTGCGGGTTGGAAGGACGTACTGGAACGGAACGGCACGAACCGGGAGATACCGGTTGACAGGGCCAGGACGAGACAGTAAAGTTGAACGAGTGCCCCGAGGGCGGGCCGCTTACCAAGGCGGCAAATCTTCGGTGTGTGGTTGTTCTTTGAGAACTCAACAGGGTGCTTGATAAGCCAGTGCCAATTTATGGCGAGGTTTTGTTTTGCCTCGCAATTCCTTTGGCAACAAGATTGTTTGTTGCTGGGATTTGAAATATCTCTAGATTTTGTTGGAGAGTTTGATCCTGGCTCAGGACGAACGCTGGCGG
>NZ_JBFBAA010000015.1:44079-225435 GCF_040682035.1 Actinoplanes sp. NPDC051470 | reverse complement strand
ATCGACACTTCGGACAAGTCACAACCCGAACCCGCCACCCCAAGCCTAAACCACCCCACACTCCCAGCACCCCTTGACAAAGGGGTACCGGGAGCAGCGGTCAGCACCACCCACCCCGCTACGACCGCATGATTTCGACTCTGGTCCGGGCGCCCGTTGAAAGCGCGTAACGATCGGGGCGTCGCATCGAGGCATGTCTCTAGACGTTCCGATCAGCCGACGCACGTTCGTCTCCGGAGCCTCCGCGATCGCGGCCGGGCCGATCCTGATCCGCCAGGAAGGACCGCCGCTGCCGGACGGGCTGTTCCGCCTCGGCGTGGCGTCCGGCGACCCGCTGCCCGACGCGGTGGTCATCTGGACACGCCTCGCACCGACGTCCGGCCTGCCGGCGAGCGCGGTGCCGGTGCGCTGGGAGGTGGCGACCGACGAACGGTTCCGCCGGGTGGTGGCGTCCGGCACCAAGCAGGCCACCGCCGACCTCGCGCACTCGGTGCACGTGGACGTGCGCGGGCTACGCGCCATCCATCAACTTGATGTCGGTTCAGGGCGTCGAGATCTCGCCGGTCGGGCGCACCCGCACCGCCCCGGCCGACAACGCCCGCCCCCAGAACCTGCGCTTCGCGTTCGCGTCCTGCCAGGACTACCAGGCGGGCTTCTACACCGCCTACGCCCACCTGGCCGAGGAAGACCTGGCCTTCGTCGCGTTCCTCGGCGACTACATCTACGAGGGCGCGCCCAACCCGAACGCCCGCCGCGTCCACAAGGGCGCCGGCGAGCCGCTCGACCTGGCGCAGTACCGCAACCGCCACGCCCAGTACAAGACCGACCCCCACCTGCAGGCCGCGCATGCCGCGTTCCCGTGGATCGTGACGTTCGACGACCACGAGATCGACAACAACTGGGCCGACGAGATCCCGCAGGATCCTCAGCTCCAGACGCCTGAGGCGTTCCGCGCGCGGCGGATCGCGGCTTTCCAGGCCTACTACGAGCACATGCCGCTCCGGCGGAAGTCGCTGCCGCGCGGGCTCGACATGCAGGTCTACCGCCGGTTCCGCTTCGGCGATCTGGCCAGCGTGCACGTGCTGGACACCCGCCAGTACCGCAGCGACCAGGTGGAGACCCGCGAGCAGGCGCTCGACCCGTCGCTGACGATGACCGGGGCCGAGCAGGAGCGCTGGCTGACCAACGGCCTGCGCAACGCCGGCACCCGCTGGAACCTGCTGGCCAACCAGGTGATGTGGGCGCAGAACGACCGCACGGCCGGCCCCGCGCAGACGTTCGACCTGGACAACTGGGACGGCTATCGGGCGCAGCGCAGACGGCTGCTGGAGTTCTTCGGCTCCGGCCGGGTCGCCAACCCGATCGTCCTCACCGGCGACCGCCACTGCACCTGGGCCTGCGACCTGCGCACCGACTTCGACGACCCGTCCACCCCGATCGTCGGCGCCGAGATCACCGGCACGTCGATCACCTCGGGCGGCAACCCCGACGTCGCGGCCTTTCACCGCACCTACGACCCGATCATGGCCGAGAGCCCGCACTGGCGCTACATCGACAACCAGCGCGGCTACGTCCGGGTCGACGTCGACCGCTCCCGCACGCTGAGCAGCCTCCGCCTCGTCGACACGGTGTGGGCCGAGCAGGCACAGATCCGCACGGCCGCCGAGTTCGTCGTCGAGAACGGCCGCCCCGGCATCGCCTCGGTCACCGCGGAACCCGTGCCCCTCGCCCGCACCCGAACCGCAGGCCCGATTCGCGCTTCTTAAGATATTTGTCGCAGCGGGGTGGTGGGTACTGACCGCTGCTCCCGCCGAGGCCGGTCCGGGCGGCCGCACGCTCCGCTTCCGCGGCCGCCCTCCCTGCGACGTGTGTGAGTGGTCCCGCCCGCCGCTGACGCGGCCCGGTCAGATCGTGACGACGTGCCAGGAGGAGCCGACCGCCATCCACATGCGATCGTCACGGGCGGCCACCGCGCGGGGCGCCGATCCGGGCAGGTGGAGCGGCTCGCTGGTGGTGGCCTCGATCGGGCCGTCCGTGACCCGCCCGAAGCGCATCGTCACCTCCCCGTCGTCGTACGTGGCGAAGGCCAGCCGGTCGCCGGCCACCAGCACGGCGAACGCCCAGTGGATCGGATTCCGGCGAACGCATCGCACCCCCGCGCCGTCGATCTCCACAAGCGGGAAGCCGGTGTAGGGGCACGCCCAGGTCCGGGTCGCGCCGACGTTGAGCGAGTAGCAGTCCAGCCACCCGGACCGCGGGCCGTTGCCGTCGTAGGCGGCGAGCCAGGCCGCGGTGCCGTCCCCGGTCCAGCGGATCAGCCCGGGCCTGTCCAACATCGTCCGGAACGGCCGTGCCGGCTCGGCCCGGCCACGCGAACGCGGCGGGCGCTCCGGCAGCGGCACGCAGACCGAGGCCTCGTCGAAGTAGCCGATCCAGATGTCGCCAGCCGCGTCGGTCGTCAGGTATTCGATGCCGTCGCCGGCGTGGAAGGTGCCTCGGGTCGAGCCGTCCGCGCCGATCACGCGGGCGTTGCGGGGAATCTGGGCCTCGAGCTCGGCGACCGACTCCGGCGCGGGCCCCTCGGGCATCCGGCAGCGGGCGTCGGCCAGCACGAAGCCGTCGCCCAGCACGTCGACCTTCGGGAACTGCAGGTCGAGGTCGGGCACGGCGACCTCGGTGACGTCCTTGCCGTCGAGCACGACGATCGTCGCGGTGTAGGGGTCGGGCGCAGGGCCGCGCACCCAGCACCGCGCATCGGGGGCGACGAGGAAGGCGACGATGCGCCCGGCGGCGTCGACCGTGGACGTGGCGACGCGACGGTCCGCGTACCGGGAGGGCAGCGTGCCCCAGAGGCGGGCGTGCGCCGTCATCGGGTGAGGCAAGAAATCATGGCGCCGATGATGACAGACCCACCCGTCACGCGAAACTCGCTTTCACGGCCTGCCCCCTGATCAGGTCGCGGAGGTGGCGGTGCCGTGCTGTGCGCGTACCCCATCAAGGTCTTATCCCAGGTAGACGGCTTGTTCGCGGGTGTCGGCGGCGTCCTGCGAGGGCAGCGTGGCCGCATCGGCCAGGATCCGCTCCAGCAGCGCCACCGGCAGGTGCGGGCCGGCCGCCGCTCGGCGGGAGCGGAGAGGTAGGGCCGGATGTGTGCGCAGCGCCTCGAACTGCTCGTCCGTCCAGACCCGGCGGGCCGGCAGGTCGTACTTGACCTCGGTGAACTGCTCGTCGACGAGCCGGCGCAGCAGACCGGCCGGTATCGCCGGGTTGCGCGCGAGACCACGCAGACGGGCGCGGGCCGGACGGTTGCGGTGGGACCAGTAAGCGTCGTTGGCTCTCAGGAGGCCCTCCTCGATCGACGAGGATTATCCACCGGGAGATTAGGGGGCGGGGGGCCCGGGACAAGGCCCCCCGCAGGGAAGGGACGGCAGGCGCGCGAGGCGCCTACTGGTCGCGCGGGACAGCCAGGGGAACCGATCGGCGCCCGGGACAAGGCAGCCGGACCGGCGGGCGACCCCTCAGCGTCACGACCGTCATCCGTTTCGCAGTAAGAAACGAGAGCCGTACCCCGCGGTTACGACTTCAAACGTGCGTTCTTGACCGAACTCCTGGCTCCCCCCTCGGTGGACATCGCCTCGTATTTCACCAAGAGTGGCTGTACCTTTACGATCCGGCGTCATCGTTATCGAGGGAGCGCCCATGGCGGACGTCTTTGTCAGCTACCGGCAGCCCGACAGCTCCGAGGCGCGCCGATTGGCCGAGGCTCTCCGCGACGCCGGGCATGAGGTCTGGTTCGACAAGTGGCGGATCGACATCGGCGACTCCATCGTGGAGCGCATGTCGTCCGGGCTGGCCGGGACCACCTATCTGGTCCTGTGTTGTTCCAGCTCCGGCGTCGAGTCGCCGTGGATGAGCCGGGAGTGGATGTCCATGCTGGCACGCCAGCTCAACGGGCATCCGGTCAAGATCCTGCCGGTCCGGCTGACCGATGGGGCGGTCCCCGCCATCCTCGCCGATCTGAAGTATGCCGACCTGGGCCGGAACTGGGACGGCGGGGTGAGCCGCCTGCTGGCGGCCATCCGATGACCGTCCCGCCGCGCCGTCGCCCGATCCTGATCGCTCACGCGCAGGGCGACGAGGAGCAGGCCGAACGGCTGGCCGCGCCGCTGGTGGCGGCCGGATACGAGGTGGTGCACTCCGGCACGGTGCTGGTCGGCGAGAGCCTGGTCGCCGAGGCCGGCCGGGTGCTCACCTCGGGCGGCCCGGTCGTGCTGTGTGGCACGGCCCGAGCGGCCGGCAGTCGATGGGCACACCGGCTGGTCCACGCCACCCGCCGCTATTCCGGCGTACGGGTCTTCGGACTGGAGATGGACGAGGAGGCCTACCTCGAGCCGCTGACGCTGGATGCCGCGATCGCCGCCTACTGGCTCGATCCCGGCCGGGCCGTTCAGCAACTGCTGGCCGCGCTGGCCCGGCACTACCCGGTCGACCCCTCGGCCGAGCCGGCCGACGAGGCGGAGGCCCGGGCCGAGGCGGCCTACCGCAACCTGCTCCTGGACGCCTGCGATCTGATCCACCTGACCAACCTGCCGAGCGACCGGCGGACGGCGACCCGGCAACTGATGCTGCGAACCCTGTTCGTGCCGCTCAAGGTCCGGGTCGAACGGGAGGCGGGCGACCCACCGGACGCCGGCGGGCTGACCGCGATCGAACGTCGACGGGCCACTTCCGGTGGCGGGTCGCCGGACAGCGGAAGTCCTGGCTCCGATCGGTCCAGGCCGACCGGCGCCCAATCGGCGTCCCGGGACGTCCCGGTCGGCCCGGGCGCCCGCCTGCGGGTGTCGCGCCGCCTTGTCGTCCTCGGTGATCCCGGCGCCGGCAAGTCCACGATGCTGCGCTGGTTCGCCACGGCCTTCCTGCTCAAGCTGCGCGGCGACCCGGACTGGTCCGACCTGCCGGCCGTGGAGACGCTGCCCGACGAAGACTGGCTACCGGTCCTCGTACGCTGCCGGGATCTCAGCGCGGACCAGCTCAACGGTCCGCTCGCCGACATGCTCACCCATGTGCTGCGGCGGGCCGAACTCCCCGACCACCACGTCGACGTCCTGCGGTCCAGCCTGCTCCGGCGGCTGGCCGACGGCTCGGCGTTGCTTCTGGTCGACGGCCTCGACGAGATCGCCGACGCCACCGCCCGGGCCCGTTTCTGCGAACAGCTCGAACGGATCCACCTCGCCTACCCGGCCGCGCCGGTCATCGTGACCAGCCGGATCGTCGGCTACCGCGAGATGGGCTACCGCATCGGGCGCGGCTTCGAACACGTCACGCTGGCCGAACTCGGCCGCCGCGACAAGGACGACTTCATCCGCCGCTGGTGCGCGCTCAACGAGCCACCGGACCGGCACAAGGCGATCGCCGCCGAGATCAGCAAGGACATCCACGGAACCGACCGCATCGAACGCCTCACCGGGAGCCCGATGCTGCTGACGACGATGGTCCTGGTCAAACGTACGGTCGGGAAGCTGCCGGAGCACCGGGCCGACCTGTACCGGGAGGCGATCAAGGTGCTGCTGAACTGGCGGCCGGAGGTCGACCGGCCGGTCGACGCCCGCGAGGCGGTGCCACAACTCGGCTACATGGCGTACGACATGTCGGTGCGGGGCGCCCAGCAGATCACCGACGACGACCTGATCACTCTGCTGGCTCGGATGCGCGACGAATATCCGACGCAGTACTCCGTCGCCCAACGCACGCCGGCCCAGTTCATCCAGCTGATGGAGAACCGCACCGGCCTGTTGACCGAGGCCGGTCGGGTGCACGACGTGCCGGTCTTCGAGTTCCGCCACCTGACGTTCCAGGAGTACCTGGCCGCACGCGCCTTGGTGAAACGGTGCTTCCCCGGGAAGGACCCGGACCGCGGGCTGGCCGACGACATCGCCGTCCTCGCGACCCGCCTCGACGACCCGGTCCCTTCCGACTCGTCGGCCGACCGCTCCTGGCAGGAGGCCGTGCGACTCGCCGTGACCCTCTGCCCGGACGACGACGTCGACCCGGTGCTGCGGGCTATCCTCGGCCCGGACGACGGCGACCCCGCATCGTCGACACCCCGGACCGTCTTCGCCGCCCGCTGCCTCCAGGACGAGCCGAACGCGGGACCGGACGCGGCCCGGACGGTGCTGCGGCGCCTGGTCCGGACGTTGCCGTTCGACGGTCCGGAACGCGAGATCCATGACGCCGTGCGTTCGCTCGCCAGTTCCCGCTGGTCCGGCGAGCTGGTCAGCCACCTGCTCACCGAGTTCCGCACCCAGAGCGGCAACGCTTCGACCGACCTGGTCGCCCTGATCGGCGAGGTGATCGGCCGTTCCGCACCCAACGCTCCCGACGAGTTGGCGAGCTGGCAGGAAGCACGCATCCAGGACCTGGCGGCCGACGACCGGGAGACGGTGCTCCGGGCGGCGCTGATCATCGGACACCTGACGTTCGGCGACGACCGGGCCGCCGCGCGGCTGCTCGACCTGCTCCACGGCGTCGACGAACTGGCCGTGACGGCCGCGTGGGCGCTCGGCCGGCTCGCGGACAACGCGGAAACGTGTGCCTGGCGGCTGACCGACAACCAGGCCAGGAGCATCCAGCGGACGATCGACCCGGCCGCGATGCCTGCGTCGCGGCTAGTCCTGCTGACCAGGGTGCTCGGTGCACGGCGATGGACCGAGGCGGTCGATCCCCTCGTGAACGCCGCCCGCGACGCCGATCCGCTCGTGCGGGCGGCCGCCGTGCGCCGGCTGGGCACATCCGGGCTGACCTCGGTGATCCCCCATGTCATCGCGCGGCTCGAGGACGAGGTCGCGTCGGTTCGGGCGGCGGCCGCGAGGGCGCTCGCGAGCGTGCCGGCCGACAGCGCGGTCCCACCGCTGATGCGATGTCTCAGCGATGATGATCCGAAGGTACGGTCGGCCGCCGCGGTCACTCTCGGCCGCAGCGGAGATCGCCGAGCGGTTCCCGCGCTCGTCTCCGCCCTCCGCACGAGCGTCGGCGACGCGGCCGGACACATCGCTGAAGCCATCGGTGACCTGGGGAGCAGCGAAGCGGGCACCGCCGTGCTCGACGCGATGAAAACGGCGGACGAGAAGCAGACGTGGCGGTTCATCTCCGCACTGGGCAGTCTCGGCCACACCGACGCCGCGCCGCACCTTCTCGGCCGGCTGTCCGACGATCCCCATGATCACGAATTCTGGCTGAGCTGGACGCTGGGCGAACTCCTCGGAAACCGTGCTTGCGATCAGATCGCGGCGCTGTCCTCGGCCGCGGTGTTGCCCGTGCTCGCCCGCTTCGAGGTGGCACTTCCGGCCGAACGATTCCGGAAAGCGCTCGACGACGATGACGCCGACGAGCGGCTGTATGCGCTGAACGCGCTCTCGCTCCTCCACGACGATCAGGCCGTCCAGACCATCGCGGAAGCGGCGGCGGACGACACGCCGGCCAATCGCCGCCGAGTGGCCGAGATTCTCGGCAAGTCGATCGACTCCCGGGTCCGGGACCGCCTGCTGTCGTTGGCCGATGATACTGACATGCCGACACGGCTCGCGGCTGTTGAGGGCCTGGGTCGGTATCCCGATCACACCCTGTTCAGCACCCTGCGCCCGATGCTCAAGGAACCGGATCCACGTCTGCGTGTCGGCGTGGCCAGTGCCTTCTACCACCACTTCGACCCACGCCCGGTGGACCCTCTGCTCGACGCGCTGTCCGATCCGGTCGCCGAGGTGCGCGAGGAAGCCGCTCAGTCGCTCGGCAGCCAGCGCGTGAGTAAACCGATCCGGCGGCTCATGCGGCTGCTCGACGATCCCGCCCCGGGTGTCCGATCACGGGCCGCGGGATCGCTCGGCCGGCTGGGCGCCCGATCCTCGCGGAAGCGTCTCATCGAGATGCTGACGGCGGACGACTCAGAGGAACGGCTGTGGGCGACCTACGGCCTCGGTGAGCTGGGCGCCGAGGACACAGCACCCGATCTCATCGATGCCCTCGCTGATCCGGACCCGAACGTCCGCAGATGGGTGGTCTCCGCCTTGAGCAAACTGGGCGCTCAGTCGGCGTTCGAGCCGTTGGTCGCCCGGCTGAACGACCCCAACATCGAGGTCTGTTCGGCGGCGCTGTCCGCTCTGGCCCAAACGCGCGATCAGCGTGCCGGCAACGCGATCGTCGGCCGCCTGACGGATCCCCACAAGGAAATACGCGAAGCCGCTGCCGTGGCGGTCGGGAATCTAGGCGTGGCGACGATAGGGGCCGACCTCGTCCCCCTGCTTCAGGACCCATACTGGCGAATTCGGAGCGCGGCCTGCTGGTCACTGGGCTACTTGGACACCTTCGGAGCCCTTTCGACCCTGCGATCGACCCTGGACGACTCACATCCTCAGGTTCGACGTGCCGCGGCATGGGCTCTGGGCCTTCTCGGCGACACCGAGTCACTCGAGCCACTCCAGCACTTGGCGACCAGTCCGCACGGCGGGGTCAGAGCCAAGGCCGTCGAGGCTCTGGCCCGCATCGCACCCGACGCGACCCGACCACTGCTGATCAGCGCGCTGCGCAACGATCCTCATCCCACCGTGCGCGAGACCGCCGCGTGGGAACTTCGGCTCCGCCCCGGCTCCGATGCTGTCCCCGCCCTGCTCGAACGGCTCAACGACCACTACCTCGACGTGCGAACCTCGGTGGCCATAGCCCTCGGGGGCTCGGGTGACGCCGAGGTGGCCATTCATCTTCGCGAGGGCCTGAACGATCCTTCCCTCCGGATGCGGGGCTCCGTCGCCAACGCCCTCGGACTGCTTGCCGACGGCCGGGCCGCCTTCCGGCTCCGGCAGCTCGCGGATCATGTTGATCCCTGGCTGGCCTCCCGGGTCGCCTGGGCGCTCGGCCGCATGGGTGACCCTCGGCCCTTGCCGCCGCTACGCGCACGCATTGCGAATACCGCAGGCGACGACCGTAGGTCGATAGTTGCCGCGCTGGCGTATTTCGGGGATGACTACGCCCGACGGCTGACCCGCCGTGGCCTACGGCATGCCGCTGTCAGCACACGGCGCGACTGGCTCAGAGCCGCTGCCTGGGCCACACCCGATCTTGTGGATCGAGCCCTGCTCACCAGGGAGGGCGACGGCGACACCCCATATTTCGATCCGGCCGAACTGATCGAAGGGCGCCGGGTGGCGCTGATGGCTCGACGGCTGCATCGTCCGGTCGAGGAGATCCGGGCTCGCTATGCAGCGCTTTCGCGCAAACTGCCGCTGCGGATGCGAGACGACCCACTCACGCGAAAGGCGCGTTCACGGCCTTGAGCGTGAGTGGGTCGCGGTGTGCCACGCGTCGGTCGGCGTTGTGCGTACCCGACAAGGGGTTTCAGGCCAGCGTGCGGGCCAGGTTCTCGTCGAGGGCGTTCATGAACTCGTCGGTGGTGAGCCACGGCGCGTCGCGCGAGATGAGCAGGGCCAGGTCCTTCGTCATCTGGCCGCCCTCGACGGTCTCGACGCAGACCCGCTCGAGGGTCTCGGCGAACTCGGTCACCGCGGGGGTCTCGTCGAGGACGCCGCGGTGCTTGAGGCCGCCGGTCCACGCGAAGATCGAGGCGATCGGGTTGGTGCTGGTCTTCTCGCCCTTCTGCCACTGCCGGTAGTGCCGGGTGACCGTGCCGTGCGCCGCCTCGGCCTCGACCGTACGGCCGTCGGGGGTCATCAGGACCGACGTCATCAGGCCGAGCGAGCCGAAGCCCTGGGCGACCGTGTCGGACTGCACGTCGCCGTCGTAGTTCTTGCACGCCCAGACGTAGCCGCCCTCCCACTTCATCGCGGCGGCCACCATGTCGTCGATCAGGCGGTGCTCGTAGGTCAGGCCGCCCTCGCGGAACTGGTCGGCGAACTCGGTCTCGAAGATCTCCGCGAACAGGTCCTTGAAGCGCCCGTCGTACGCCTTCAGGATCGTGTTCTTGGTCGACAGGTAGACCGGGTAGTTGCGGGCCAGGCCGTAGCGGAACGAGGCGCGCGCGAAGTCACGGATCGACTCGTCGAAGTTGTACATGCCCATGCCGATGCCGCCGGCCGGGAAGTCGGCGACGAGGAACTCCATCGGCTCGGAGCCGTCCTCGGGCGTGAACGTCATGGTGAACTTGCCGGCCTTGGGCGCCACGAAGTCGGTCGCCTTGTACTGGTCGCCGTGGGCGTGGCGGCCGATGATGATCGGCTTGGTCCAGCCCGGCACCAGCCGCGGCACGTTCGACATGATGATCGGCTCGCGGAACACGACGCCGCCGAGGATGTTGCGGATCGTGCCGTTGGGCGACCGCCACATCTTCTTGAGGCCGAACTCGGCGACCCGCGCCTCGTCGGGCGTGATGGTCGCGCACTTGACGCCGACGCCGTGCTGCTTGATGGCGTTGGCGGCGTCGATGGTGACCTGGTCGTCGGTCTCGTCCCGGTGCTGGATCGACAGGTCGTAGTACTCGAGCGGGACGTCGAGGTAGGGCAGGATCAGCTGCTCCCGGATCTGCTTCCAGATGATCCGGGTCATCTCGTCGCCGTCGAGCTCCACCACCGGGTTGTTGACCTTGATCTTCGCCATCGGCCGGCGCTCCCTTCCCGCGATTCACGTCTAAGCAGTACGAGCGTACTGGATGAGGGGCCGCCGCGCCGACGGCCCCGGTCACACCAGGCGGAATCAGAGGTTGGCGACGTCCGCCTGCTTGGCCCGGACCGCCTCGGCGGCCTCCTTCAGGCCGGCCACCTCGGAGTCGGTGAGGTCGGTCTCGACGACCTTCCTCAGACCGGTCGCGCCGATCTCGGCCAGCACGCCCAGGTAGACGCCGTTGATGCCGTACTCGCCGTCGACCCAGGCGCAGACCGGCATGACCGCGCCGCTGTCCTCGGCCACGGCCTTGGCCATGCGGGCCGCCGCGGCGGACGGCGCGTAGTAGGCCGAACCGGTCTTGAGCAGGGCGACCACCTCGGCGCCGCCGTTGCGGGTCTTGGTGACCAGCTCCTCGATCTTCTCGGCCGGCAGCAGCTCGGACAGCGGCTTGCCGTTGACCGTGCACTTGGACGGCACCGGCACCATCGTGTCGCCGTGCGAGCCCAGGGTGAGCGCCTCGACGCTCTTCACCGGCACCGCGAGGGTCTCGGCGATGAAGTTGGTGAACCGGGCGGTGTCGAGCACGCCGGCCTGGCCGAAGACCCGGTTGCGCGGGAACTGGGTGGCGATCTGGGCCAGCGCGGTCATCTCGTCGACCGGGTTGGAGACGATGATCACGACGGCGTTCGGGGCGTACTTGGCGATGTTCTCCGCGACCTGGCGGACGATCTTGGCGTTGACCTCGAGCAGGTCCATGCGGCTCATGCCCGGCTTGCGGGGCAGGCCGGCGGTCACCACGACCACGTCGGAGCCCTCGATGGCCTCGTAGCCCTCGCCGTTGGGGCCGGTGGTGGCGCCGATCACCTTGGTCTCGAAGCCCTCGACCGCGCGGGACTGGTTGAGGTCGAGCGCGATGCCGGCCGGCTTGCCGTCGATGATGTCGGTGAGCACCACGGTGTCGAAGATGTCGTACTCGGCCAGTCGCTGTGCGGTCGTGGACCCGTAGAAGCCGGCGCCTACGACAGTGACCTTCTTGCCCATGCTTTCACTCCCAGTCATCTTTTTCGCCGAACGTATCAGCCGTGAAATCAGCCTGAGACCACGGCTCCGTAGGCCGAGGCGAACAACACCGCCTGAGCCAGGTCGATCTTCGCGCCGGTGAGGTCGACGCCCTTGAGCGCGACCCCGTCGAGGTTCGCGCCCCGCAGGTCGGCGCCTTTCAGCACAACATCCTTGAGTTGCACGCTGCTCAGATCGGCGCCGCTGAGGTCGGCCCGGGTCAGGTCGGCGCCGGTCAGGTCGGCCTCGCGCAGCCGCAGGCCGGCCAGTTTGACCGCGGTCAGGTTCTGGCCGCGGAGCCCGGTGAACCCCCAGTCGCCGCCGTCGACGGTGAGCGGGCGCAGCGAGCAGTCCAGGAACTGGGTGCCGGTCAGCTTGCAGTCGGTGAACGTGGCGTCGAAGAACGAGCACCGGGTGATCGTCGAGCGCAGGATCGCGGTCCGCACGAAGGTGGCCGCGTTGAACCGGACGTTCCCGAACTGGCAGTGGGTAAACGTGCAGGCGGTCAGCGTCGACTCGGACCAGTCGATGTCGTGGAACGCGCAGTCCTCGTAGTGCACCCGGCTCTCGTCGGCGAGAGCCCAGTCCTTCCCGCGGAAGGTCTCGTTGTGCACTACCTGGTCGGAGCTCATCCGTGGAAGAAGTGCCGCGTTCCGGTGAAGTAGACGGTGACGCCGGCCTTCTCGGCCGCCTCGATGACCAGGTTGTCGCGAATGGACCCGCCCGGCTGGACGACCGCCTTCACGCGCGCGGCCAGCAGCACCTCGAGCCCGTCCGGGAACGGGAAGAACGCGTCCGACGCGGCCACCGAATTCGCGGCCCGCTCGGCGCCCGCCCGGGAGACCGCGAGGTGGGCCGCGTCGACCCGGTTGACCTGACCCATCCCGACACCGACGGTGGCGCCGTCGTGCGCGAGCAGGATCGCGTTGCTCTTCACGCTGCGGATCGCCCGCCAGGCGAAGGCCAGGTCGGCGAGCACGTCGGCGGAAGCCGCGGCCCCGGTGGCCAGCGTCCAGTTCGCCGGGTCGTCGCCGGTGGCGTCGATCCGGTCGGCCATCTGCACCAGCACGCCGCCGCCGATCTGCTTCATCTCGGCCGGCGCGGGCGCCCACGGCGGCGCGACCAGCACCCGCAGGTTCTTCTTCTCACGCAGCAGTTCCAGCGCGGCCGGCGCGAACGACGGCGCCACGATCACCTCGGTGAAGATGTCGGCGATCTGCTCGGCCAGCGCGACGGTCACCTCACGGTTGACCGCGATCACGCCGCCGAACGCCGACACCGGGTCACAGGCGTGCGCCTTGCGGTGCGCCTCGGCCACGTCCGACCCGATCGCGATGCCGCACGGGTTGGCGTGCTTGATGATCGCCACGCAGGGGTCGGTGAAGTCGTTGGCGCTGCGCCAGGCCGCGTCGGCGTCGACGTAGTTGTTGTAGGACATCTCCTTGCCGTGCAGCTGCTCGGCCTGCGCCAGCCCGAGCGGCGCGGCCGGGTCGACGTAGAGCGCGGCCTGCTGGTGCGGGTTCTCGCCGTAGCGCAGCGCGGTCTCCCGCTTCAGCGCGAGGCCGGCGAACTCCGGCCACTCGTCCGGCGCGAGCACGGTGGCGCACCAGTTGGCCACCGCCACGTCGTACTCGGCGATCTCGGCGAAGGCGCGGGCCGCGAGGTGCTTGCGCTGCGTCAGCGTGAATCCGCCCTCGTCGAGGGCCTGACCGATCAGCGGGTACGCCGAGGGCGAGGTCACCACGGCCACACTCGGGTGGTTCTTGGCCGCCGCGCGCACCATGGCCGGGCCGCCGATGTCGATCTGCTCGACGCACTCGTCCTCGCTCGCGCCGGAGGCGACCGTCCGCGTGAACGGGTACAGGTTGCTGACCAGCAGGTCGAACGGCTCGATGTCGAGCTCGGCCAGCTGCCGCTCGTGGTCGGGCCGCCGCAGGTCGGCGAGCAGGCCGGCGTGCACCCGCGGGTGCAGCGTCTTGACCCGGCCGTCCAGGCACTCGGGGAACCCGGTCAGCTCCTCGACCCGGGTGACCGGCACGCCGGCCGCCTCGATCTTCCCGGCCGTGGAGCCGGTCGAGACGATCTGCACGCCGGCGCCGTGCAGCGACTGCGCGAGCTCGACGAGACCCGTCTTGTCGTAGACGCTCAGCAGTGCCCGCTTGATCGGACGACGGCCGTCAATCATGGAATCCGTACCTTTCGGTCCAAGATGGTCCACCCTTCACGCGTCAGCCGGCCGACCTGCTCGACCAGCTGGGCGCGTTCGGCGACCTTGATGCGTTCGCTCAGCGTCTCTTCCGTGTCGTCGTCGAGCACGGGGACGCTGACCTGGGCGATGATCGGCCCGGTGTCGACGCCGGCGTCGACGAAGAACAGGGTGGCGCCGGTGACCTTCACGCCGTAGGCGAGCGCGTCACGCGGGCCGTGGATGCCCGGGAAGGACGGCAGCAACGCGTTGTGCGTGTTGACGTACCGGTCGCCGAACGCGGCCAGGAACTCCGGCCCGACCAGCTTGAGGAAGCCGGCCGAGATGACCAGGTCGGGCTTGTGCTCGGCGACCAGCGCGGTCAGCGCGGCGTCCCAGTCGGCCCGGGTGGCGAACTCCTTGAGCTTCGCCACGAAGGTGGGCACACCGGCCGCGGCGGCGCGGTCGAGCCCGGCGATGCCGTCACGATCGGCGCCGACGGCGACCACCCTCGCTCCGTACGCCGGATCGGCGGAAGCGTCGAGCAGGGCCTGGAGGTTGCTGCCGGAGCCGGAGACGAGGACGACCAGGCGGGCGGGCGCGGGGTCAGTCACCTGAGCACCCTATCTCCCGGCCGGTCGGCCTCCCTTCCGGGCACCCTTCGCGACACTTCCGAACCGGGTCCACCAGCGGACACCACAAACCGCTGATCATCGGTTACGCTGCCCGTCTCTTTCATCATGTTCACAGCGAACAGCAAGCACGGAGGATAAGAAACGTGACGCCACCCCCTTACTACGGACAGCAGCCGCCGGCCGCGAGCGGTAACGACAAGGTGACGCTGTGGGGCGTCCTCGGCATCGTCTTCGCGTTCCTGTGCTGGCCGCTCGGCATCGTCTTCGCGATCCTGTGCCTCAACGAGGCGAAGAAGGTCGGCAAGCCCCCGACACTGGCCTACGTCACCTTCGGCATCCTGGTGCTCGGCCTGATCCTCAACATCATCCTGGCGGCGACGGGCGCGCTCTCGAGCCTCGTCGGCGGCAGCTGATATAACGCACGGTTCGACAGGAACGCCTCGGCCGATCCGGCCGGGGCGTTTCTATTTCTTGAGCAGCGTACGAGTGGCCGCCGCGCCGATTCCCGCGGACACCGCGATCACCGCGGCCGCCAGGGCGCCGACCAGCCACGGGTTGGGGCCGATCTGAGCCAGCCGGCCACCGCCCAGCGACCCGTTGGAGAACCAGGCCAGCAGGCCCATCAGCAGGCCACCGGCCGGACCGGCGAGGACCGCCGAACCCAGCACCAGCCCCAGGCCCGGCTCGTCCGGCTCGTCGCGGCGCAGCCGGGTGGTCAGCATCACGCCGGCGCAGGCCCCGGCCAGCACCGGGACGGCGAGCAGCAGCACACCGACGCCGCCCATCGGCCCGGCGGGCAGCCCGGCCAGCAGCGGCAGCGTGGGCAACGGGCCGACGGTGACCTCGGTCAGGCTCACCCCGGCGCCGGCGCCCAGCGAGAAGCCCGGGCCCAGCAGGTAGGCGGTCGCCCAGATCACGGCGTTGGCGCCGTAGGCCAGGCTGACCAGGGTGATGCCGGCCTGCCCGGCCACCCCGGTGCGGTAGGCGGCGATCATGTCGGCCGCCTCGCCGCCGCCGACCGCCACCGACAGCCCGGTGAACGCGGCGCCGGCGGCCAGCAGGAACAGCGTCGCCACCACGCCCGTACGCAACCCGTGCCGCACCGGTCTGGGCAGCGAGCCGGCCAGCACCACCACGGCGTCGGTGCCGCGCAGCGAGCCGATCAGGGCCGCCGCCGTGCCGATCAGGAACAGCTGCCCGGCCGCGCGTACCGGGCTGACCTCGAGGCCCGGCCCGCTGAGCAGCATCGCGGCGAGCGCGCCGAAGACCGCGTACCAGAGGCCGACCGTGCCGGCGACCAGGAACGCCGCCCGGGGCGAGCCGCTGCGGCGGGCGCCGATGGCCCGGGTCACGTGCAGCCCGGCCCGGTTCAGCCGCCAGGCGGCGAGCAGGGTGATCAGCAGCGGCGCCAGCGACACCGGGCCGATCGCGGTGCCCAGCGGCACGCCGTGCCCGAGCAGCCACGCCGCCAGCCCGCCGGCCGCCGCGCCGCCCAGCCCGCCCGCGCCCTCGAAGGTGCGGGACAGGCCGACGATCGCGGCCACCGGCAGGTAGCAGAGCAGGGCCGCCCAGAGCGTGGCGAAGCCGGCCGCGACCGGGAGCGGCGCGCCTCGGCGGCCCCGGGGGCGGCGCTGGGCGGGAACCTTGACGGTCGGGTGGTTGGCGCGGTCGAGCGGCACGGTCGGCCGCGCCCCGGTGTCGACCACCCGGGTCTTGTGGTCGGCCAGATCGACCCGGACGGTCTCGCGGGCGGCGTCGTGCGCCGCCCCGGTGGCCGTGGAAGCCATCGAGTCGTCGGTCTGATCGGGCGTGTCTGGCATTGCCGCCTACTTTAGGCAGAAACGTCGACGCGCCGCCCCTTCTATCGGGACGGCGCGTCGTCGTGCGTACGCGAAAGTCAGCTCATGATCTCGCGCATCAGCCGCGCGGTCTCGCTCGGCGTCTTGCCGACCTTGACCCCCGCGGCCTCCAGCGCGACCTTCTTGGCGTCCGCGGTGCCGGCCGAGCCGGAGATGATCGCGCCGGCGTGGCCCATGGTCTTGCCGGGCGGCGCGGTGAAGCCGGCGATGTAGCCGACCACCGGCTTGGTGACGTTGGCCTTGATGAAGTCGGCCGCCCGCTCCTCGGCGTCGCCGCCGATCTCACCGATCATCACGATCGCGTCGGTCTCCGGGTCGTCCTGGAAGGCCTTGAGCGCGTCGATGTGGGTGGTGCCGATGACCGGGTCGCCGCCGATGCCGACGCAGGTGGAGAAGCCGATGTCCCGCAGCTCGTACATGAGCTGGTAGGTCAGCGTTCCGGACTTGGAGACCAGCCCGATCCGGCCGGCCGGGGTGATGTCGGCCGGGATGATGCCGGCGTTGGAGGAGCCCGGCGACGCGATGCCGGGGCAGTTCGGCCCGATGATCCGGGTCCGCTCGCCCTTGGCGATGTTGTACGCCCAGGCGGCCGCCGAATCCTGCACCGGCACACCCTCGGTGATCACCACGGCCAGCGGGATCTCGGCGTCGATCGCCTCGACGATGGCGGCCTTGGTGAACGCCGGCGGCACGAAGATGACCGACACGTCGGCGCCGGTCTCCTTGATCGCCTCGGAGACGGACGCGAACACCGGCAGCGACGTGCCGTCGAAGTCAACGCTGGTGCCCGCCTTGCGCGGGTTGACGCCGCCCACGACGTTGGTGCCGGCGGCGAGCATCCGGCGGGTGTGCTTGGAACCCTCGGAGCCGGTCATGCCCTGGACGATGACCTTGGAGTCCTTGGTGAGCCAGATAGCCATTACGTCACTTCCCCGCAGCCGCGAGCTCGGCGGCGCGTTCGGCCGCTCCGTCCATCGTGTCCACCCGCTCGACCAGCGGGTTGTTGGCGCCGTCCAGGATCGCGCGCCCGGCCTCGGCGTTGTTGCCGTCGAGCCGGACCACCAGCGGCTTGGTGACCTGCTCGCCGCGCTCGCCGAGCAGGGCCAGGGCCTGGATGATGCCGTTGGCCACCTCGTCGCAGGCGGTGATGCCGCCGAAGACGTTGACGAACACCGACTTCACCGACGGGTCGGAGAGCACCACCTCGAGGCCGTTGGCCATCACCTGGGCGCTGGCCCCGCCGCCGATGTCGAGGAAGTTGGCCGGCTTCACGCCGCCGTGCGCCTCGCCCGCGTACGCCACCACGTCGAGCGTGGACATGACCAGGCCGGCGCCGTTTCCGATGATGCCGACCTCGCCGTCCAGCTTCACGTAGTTCAGGTTCTTGGCCTTGGCCGCCTGCTCCAGCGGGTCGACCGCGGACTGGTCGACCAGCGCCTCGTGGTCGGGGTGCCGGAACCCGGCGTTCTCGTCCAGCGTGACCTTGGCGTCCAGGCACAGCACCCGGCCGTCGCCCACCTTGGCCAGCGGGTTGACCTCGACCAGCAGCGCGTCCTCGGCCACGAAGGCGGCCCACAGCTTCACCGCGATGTCGACGACGTGCTCGGCCACCTCGGCCGGGAACTTGGCCTGGGCCACGATCTCGCGCGCCTTGGCCTCGTCCACACCGAGATTCGCGTCGATCGCGACCTTGGCCACCCGGTCCGGCTGCTCCTCGGCGACCTGCTCGATCTCCATGCCGCCGGCCACGCTGGCGATGCACAGGAAGGTGCGGTTGGCCCGGTCGAGCAGGTAGGAGAAGTAGTACTCCTCCTTGATGTCCGCGGTCTCGGCCAGCATCACCTTGTTGACGGTGTGGCCCTTGATGTCCATCCCGAGGATGTCGGTGGCGCGGGCCTCCGCCTCGTCCGCCCCGTCGGCCAGCTTCACGCCGCCGGCCTTGCCGCGGCCACCGACCTTCACCTGGGCCTTCACGACCACCTTGCCGCCGAGACGCTCGGCGATGGCGCGCGCCTCCTGCGGGGTCTCTGCGACGCCGCCGCCCAGCACGGGCAGGCCGTGCCGTTCGAACAGGTCACGCCCCTGATACTCGAACAGGTCCACGTGTCTCCTTCCGTCCCGGTTCCGGGCCGCCTCACGTGGAGATTAGCCACCCGGCCGAGGGCCGCACCCGCGCGGGTGCGAGCTGTGCGAGATGGCACACCGATGACCCGTACGGGAACTTCGCCGGACTCGCGTAACCCCCGGTCAAGGGCGTCGTTGAGAGTGATGTCGGAGCGCTGAGCGAACCGGCGAGAACGGCCGATGCCCTGTCGGTCGAGGGGTGGCGGCGGGGCATCGTGCATAGAGAGGCCGGACGTGTGAGGGGTGCGTCCGGCCTCTCACCTTTTAGGCTCTGCCTTTAGTCAGGCATGGGTGGTGGTGGGGGCTGAGGACGGCTATTTACGCTGGTCATCACGCCACCGGCGTCGCCACATTGGCGCGAACCCATTCGATGATGGATGCGGTGGTCGCGCCCGGTGTGAATATCTGAGCGACGCCGAGTTTCCGCAATTCCGCGATGTCGTCCTCGGGAATGATGCCGCCGCCGAACACGACAATGTCGGCTGCGTCACGTTCCGCCAATAGCTCCATCACTCTGCGGAACAGCGTCATGTGTGCCCCGGAGAGCACGGAAAGGCCGATGCAGTCGGCGTCCTCCTGGATCGCGGTCTCCACAATCTGCTCCGGGGTCTGATGGAGCCCGGTGTAGACGACTTCCATGCCGGCGTCACGCAGAGCACGCGCCACCACCTTGGCCCCGCGGTCGTGGCCATCCAGCCCCGGTTTGGCCACCACGACCCTGATCCGTGCCTGCATCCTCGACCCCTCCTCGACGAACGGCCCCGGTCGGACTCACCTTAACGAACGGTAACCCCCAAGGGGGTACGGAGTAAGCATGTCGGCCGAGCACCGACGGTGTCCGTACGTGTTTGATACATCACTCCGCGCACGTGCCAATGTATTTATGGAATTCGTGGGCGGAACGTGACGACACGCTGGCAGCGTGTCGCTAGGAAGGCTACGAATCCGGACATTCACTGCGCAAGGCCGTTCCGGAACTGTCAGGGAATTGGCGGTGCGACTTGTGACACGGACGCTGCTTCGTTACCGTGGCCCACGGCTGTCAACCGGATAACCCCCGGAAGACGCCCGGCCAACCCGGATTCCCGCCCCTAGGGGTAGAACCGAGAGCCGGTCCTTATATGGGTGTCGACGGAGGATCGTACGTGCGTCAGCGCTTGTCATCCGAGCCCGATCGCTATCGCGGTCGCCGACGCGTACCCACACCTCCGCGCAGCCGTTACGCGGTTGTCGGAACGGCCGCTTTCGTCGGCGCCAGCGTCGTCGCCCTGGGCGCCTCGAACCTGCCCGACACCAAGGACGTCAGCCCCGCCGTTCTGCACAACCTCGACTCGGCGAAGATCTCCCAGGACATCGAGGCCCGCAACAACGACAAGGCCGACCGCTCCGACCGCGACGACGAGGTCACGACGCTCGCCGACGCCGAGGCCAACGCCTGGGTCCTGCCGCTCGAAGACTTCCAGTTCACCGCGCCGTTCGGCATGCGGCTGGGCAAGCTTCACTCCGGCATCGACCTGGCCGCCGGCGAGGGCATCCCCTACAAGGCAGTGCACGGCGGCACCATCACCAAGGCGGGCTGGGACGGCGGGTACGGCTTCGCCGTCACGGTGAAGCACGACGACGGCACCGAGGCGGTCTACGCCCACTCCCGTCGCCTGCTGGTCAAGACCGGCGACAAGGTGAAGGCCGGGCAGGTGCTCGGCCAGGTCGGCAACACCGGTTACTCGTACGGCACCCACCTGCACCTCGAGATCCACGAGGGCGGCCAGCCCGTCGACCCGATCCCGTTCCTCCGCGAGCGGGGCGTCGACGTGAAGCTCGAGATCCAGTCGATCTACTCCTCCTGATCGCACCGCTCCACCCCCTCCCGCCACACCCTGACTGACGCCGCGTACTGACGTACGTTCACGGTCTTGCCCGTTCAGACCCACCCAAACGTCCCTCCCGCCACATTGACCCCTTCGGGGGTCAAGTCGGTTGCAGCTGAGTTGGATGTCGGGCGTCACCCTCGATTCGGCTTCATGGTCCCGCGGCCCTGCCGACTGCTCAGGTGTCGGACTGTCGTGGATCTCTGGAGGGTCGCCCGTCGTGCAGCTTCATGCCGTTACCGCCACCGCCGTGGACAACCACTCCGATGACGCCGGCATGCGGGCCTACCTGGACCTGCTGGCCTCGGCCGCGCCCCTGACCCCGGCTTCCCCCGCGTCGGCCTCCAACGCCGAGCTGGCCTACCTCGACCTGCTCGCCTCGGCCGCGCCCCTGACCCCGGCCGACCTGCTTCCCCGGGTCGCGACCACCGTGCGCCCGGCGCGCTCCTTCTCCCTCACCGCCCCGGCCCTGCTCGGCGAACGCGGCCGGCACGCGATCGTGGCCGCCGCCCTGGCTATCGGTGTGGGCGTGGCCGGCCTGGGCGTCGGTGTCGCCGCCGTAGCCTCACCCAGCCGCGCCGACGGCACCGTGATGGCCGAGCCGGTGCGGCGCAAGGCCGCCACCGAGCAACCCGCCGCCGACCCGGCCACCGACCTGCCCGGCACCGCCGCGCACAACGCGATCAAGGAGGACCTCGCCGTCCGCGACGCCGTCACCCCCACCGAGGATCTGCTCTCCGACGCCCCGCAGCGGTCGTCCGCCCCCGCCCTGCGCAAGCCGAAGCCGCTGCCCAAGCCGAAGCCGGTCGTGGTCACCGTCACCGCCGCCGCGTGGGTGAACCCGCTGCCCGAGGCCTCCGTGACCTCCTGCTTCGGCCAGCGCTGGGGCCGCCTGCACGCGGGCGTGGACCTGGCCGCCCCGCACGGCACCCGCATCCGCGCGGCCGGCGCCGGCGTCGTCGTCGCCGCCGGCGAGGAGGGCGGCTACGGCAACGCGGTGCTGATCGACCACGGCAACGGGTTCCTCACCCACTACGGGCACATGTCCGCGATCACGGTCACGGTCGGCCAGCAGGTGAAGGCCGCCGAGGAGATCGGCCTCGAGGGCTCCACCGGCCACTCGACCGGACCGCACCTGCACTTCGAGGTGCACCAGGGCCACTACAAGAACCCGATCGAGCCCACCGCCTGGATGCGCGCCCACGGCGTGGACATCCCCGGGTGCAGCGAGACCACCGCCTCCGCCGACACCCACGACCACTAGAGCTTTTCGATGGGGGCGTGGCGCAGGATCAGCCACATCACCTGGTCGCCGAAGTCGACCTGCGCCCGCGCCCCCGGCCCGTGCCCCTCGACGACGAGCACCCGGCCCAGCCCGTACCGCTGATGGTTGACCCGGTCGCCGGCCTCGACCTTGGGCGCCTGCGGCAGATCGCTCGCCGTGGCCAGCTTGCTGCCGTCGATGCCGAGCCGTTCGGCCAGGCGCTGCGCTTTCGGCGTACCCCCGGAGAAGCCCCCGCCGCGCGACCGGTCTCCCCCACCGCGGCCACCCACCCCGCCGCCCGTGCCCGACCAGGACGTATACGACGACCCGGTGCGTTCCCACCGGACCAGCTCGGTCGGCAGCTCGTCGGTGAACCGGGACGGCGGGTTGTACTGCGGCTGCCCCCACGCCGACCGGGTGACCGCCCGGGACAGGTAGAGCCGCTGCCGCGCGCGGGTGATCCCCACGTACGCCAGCCGGCGCTCTTCCTCGAGCTCGGTGTTGTCGCTCATCGCCCGCATGTGCGGGAAGACGCCGTCTTCCAGCCCGGTCAGGAACACCACCGGGAACTCCAGCCCCTTGGCCGTGTGCAGCGTCATCAGCGTGACCACGCCCTGGTGGTCGGGGTCGTCGTCGGGCAGCTGGTCGGCGTCGGCGACCAGCGCCACCTGCTCGAGGAAGCCCTCCAGCGTCGCCCGCTGCGGCTCGTCCTCGTCGGCCTGCGCCTCGACGCGTTCGGTGTATTCCCGCGCCACGCTGACCAGTTCCTGCAGGTTCTCCACCCGGCCCTGGTCCTGCGGGTCGATGCTCTCCTCGAGCTCGGCGAGCATCCCGGAGCGCTGGAGCACCGCCTCGAGCACCTCTTCGGGCGGCGCGGTGCGGGCCATCTCGCGCAGGTCGGCGAGCACCTGCACGAAGTCGAGGATGCTGTTCACCGAGCGGTTGGCGATGCCCGGCGCCTCGCGGGCCCGGCGCAGCGCCTGCCCGAACGAGATGCGTTCCCGTGACGACAGCGCCTCGACGCACGCCTCGGCCCGCTCACCGATGCCGCGCTTGGGCGTGTTGAGCACCCGGCGGATGCTGACCGTGTCGTCGTCGTTGGCGATCGCCCGCAGGTAGCCCAGCGCGTCGCGGACCTCTTTGCGCTCGTAGAAGCGCACGCCACCGACCACTTTGTACGGCAGGCCGACCCGGATGAACACCTCTTCGAAGACCCGGGACTGGTTGTTGGTGCGGTAGAAGACGGCCACGTCGCCGGGGCGCACGTCGTCCTTGTCGTGCAGCCGGTCGATCTCGCGGGCCACCCAGTCGGCCTCGGCGTGTTCGGTGTCGGCGACGTACCCGACGATCTGCTCGCCCGCCCCCTGGTCGCTCCACAGCCGCTTGGGTTTGCGGGAGGTGTTGCGGTCGATCACCGCGTTGGCCGCCGACAGGATGGTCTGCGTCGAGCGGTAGTTCTGTTCCAGCAGGATGGTGCGCGCGTCGGGGTAGTCGCGCTCGAACTCGAGGATGTTGCGGATGGTGGCGCCGCGGAAGGCGTAGATCGACTGGTCCGCGTCGCCGACCACGCACAGCTCGCCCGGCGGCAGCTCCGGCGTACCCGGGCCGACCAGCTCCTTGACCAGCGTGTATTGCGCGTGGTTGGTGTCCTGGTATTCGTCCACCAGCACGTGCCGGAAGCGGCGGCGGTAGGCCTCGGCCACATGCGGGTGGGACTGGAGCAGGTGGACCGTGGTCATGATGATGTCGTCGAAGTCGAGCGCGTGCGCCTCTTTGAGGCGGCGCTGATAGAGCACATACGCCTCGGCGACCGCCCGCTCGTTGGGCCCCTTGGCCCGGTCGGCGAACTCCTCGGGCTCGACCAGCTCGTTCTTCAGGTTCGACACCTGCGCGGCCAGGCCACGGGCCGGGTATTTCTTCGGGTCGAGGTCGAGCTCGCGGGCGACCAGCGTCATCAGCCGGCGCGAGTCGTCGGCGTCGTAGATGGAGAAGGTGCTCTTCAACCCGGCGTGATCGTGTTCGGCCCGCAGGATGCGCACGCAGGCCGAGTGGAACGTGGACACCCACATCAGCCGGGCCCGCGGCCCGACCAGCGCGGCCACCCGCTCCTTCATCTCACCGGCGGCCTTGTTGGTGAACGTGATCGCGATGATCTCGCCGGGATGCGCGTCGCGCTCGCCCAGCAGATAGGCGATGCGGTGGGTGAGCACCCGCGTCTTGCCCGACCCGGCGCCGGCCACGATGAGCAGCGGCGACCCGGCATGGGTGACCGCGTCGCGTTGGGGGCCGTTGAGGCCGTCGAGCAGCGCGGCGGAGTCGAATCGGCGGGCGGGCTTCCGCTCCTGCTTCACGGGCGGGGCACCGAAGGGCAGCTGGGGGTTTTCCGGGATCGTTCGCATGACGGCGTGAAGTCTATGCCCGGCCTACGACAACTTCCCGGGCCTGTGGACAACCGTTTTGTCATCCACAAGAGGTAGCGGTGACCTGCGTCGATCAACCAGAGTGAGTGGCGTTCCCAAACGATGATTCGGGGAGAACCACATATGAGACACCGCGTTCTGAGCCGGCTGGTGGTGCCGGCCCTGGCACTGGCCGTCATCGCCGTCATCCCGCAAACGAGCAGCCCGGCCGCCGCGACCGGCCTCACGCCGGTGAGTGTGAACTACGGGCTGCCGCACGGCAGCACGGTCAAGGGGCAGTTCCTCAGCTACAACGACTTCCACGGCGCCATCGACCCGCCCGCGGGCAGCGGCGCCGCGGTCAACGGCACCCCCGCGGGCGGCGTCGAATACCTCGCCACCTGGCTCAAGAAGCTGCGCGCCGAGGGCCGCGCCGACGGCCGGTCCACGCTGACCGTCGGCGCCGGCGACCTGATCGGCGCCACCCCGCTGGTCAGCGCCGCCTTCCACGACGAGCCGACGATCGAGTTGATGAACGAGGTCGGCCTCCAGGTCAGCTCGGTGGGCAACCACGAGTTCGACGAGGGCGTCGACGAGCTCCTCCGCATGCAGCGCGGCGGCTGCCACCCGGTCGACGGGTGCCAGGACGGCGACGGGTTCCGCGGGGCGAAGTTCACCTACCTGGCCGCGAACACCATCAGCAAGCGCACCAAGCTGCCGATCCTGCCGCCGATCGACATCAAGCTCGTCAACGGCGTACCCGTCGGATTTGTCGGGATGACCCTCGAGGGCACCCCCGGCATCGTGAACCCGGCCGGAATCCAGAGCGTCACCTTCGCCGACGAGGTCGAGACGGCCAACAAGTGGGGCAACGTGCTCAAGCTGCTCGGCGTGAAGGCGCAGGTGCTGCTGGTGCACGAGGGCGGCGGCCAGGGCAACACCGCCGACCCGAGCGGCTGCGCCAATTTCAGCGGCCCGATCGTGCCGATCGTGGCCGGCCTCAACCCCGAGTTCGGCCTGGTCGTCTCCGGTCACACCCACCGGTTCTACAGCTGCTCGCTGCCCACCCGGGGCGGGACCGCGGTGGTCACCAGCGCAGGCTCCAACGGCCAGCTGATCACCGACATCGACTACACGCTGGACAAGCGCACGCGTAAGTTCGCCGCGATCGCGGCCCGCAACGTGATCGTCGAGAACGGCGTGCGCAACCCCGACGGCACCTGGCAGACCGACGCCGCGGGCGCGTTCGTGAAGAACCCGGCCACGGTCGACGCGAACGCCAAGCGGGTGGCCGACAAGTACCGGGTCGCGGTCGCCCCGATCGCCAACCGGGTCGTCGGCCAGATCACCGGCGACATCGTCCGCGACGCGCGGCCCAGCGGCGAGAGCCCGCTCGGCGACGTCATCGCGGACGCCCAGCTGGCGTACACGAGGACCAGCGCGAGCGCCCAGATCGCCCTGATGAACCCCGGCGGGGTCCGCGCCTCCCTGGCCTACGCGCCGAGCGGCGCCGAGGCCCGCGGCGCGGTCACCTACGGCGAGGCGTTCACCGTCCAGCCGTTCAACAACCTGGTGGTCACCCAGACATTCACCGGGGCGCAGCTCGAGAACGTGCTGGAGCAGCAGTTCGTCGGCTTCGGCGGCCAGACCACCCAGCGCATCCTGCAGCCGTCGGCCGGTCTCACGTACACCTACAGCACCAGCGCGGCGCCCGGCAGCAAGGTCAGCAACCTGGCCCTGAACGGCGCCCCGATCGACCCGGCCGCCACCTACCGCGTCACCACCAACGACTTCCTGGCCAACGGTGGCGACGGCTTCACCAACCTCAGCCAGGGCACGAACCGGGTCACCGCGCCCGGCTTCGACGTCGACGCCCTGACCGCCTACCTCGGCGCCGGAGCCCCCGTGGCCCCCGGCCCCGCCAACCGGATCACCCTGATCAGCTGAGTTCCCACGGTTCGGGCGATTTCCTTGCGAGACCGCCCGGGCCAGGGGCATACTCGGCGTCGTGATTCAGCGGGCGCGATTTACCTACGGCACCGGAGCTCCGGCCGCCGTGGAATGCGCCTGAACGACAGACTTCCACCAAGCCCCGGGCTCGACGGCCCGGGGCTTGAGTCTGTCCCGGCGCCCACAGCCTCCGCATCCGAGGAGCCCCAGTTGAACGCCGAACTGATCGCCCAGCCGACCGGCACCGACGAGCCCATGGCCGCCGACGAGATCCGCGCCGCCCGCGAGCGCATCGACGAGATCGACCAGGCCATCATCGACCTGTGGCTGGAACGCGCCCGCCTCTCCCAGCAGGTCGGCAAGACCCGCATGGCCAGCGGCGGCACCCGCCTGGTCCTGAGCCGCGAGCGCGAAATCGTCGAACGCTTCCGCAACGCCCTGGGCGCCGACGGCACCCAGGTGGCCCTCATGATCCTCCGCGCCGGCCGCGGCCCCCTCTAGGCGCCCTCCCCACCCGGCTCAAGGCCTGCACATCGCGGCCGGGCGGGTGGCACACCGCGGCCCCCGTCTTCCTCCCCACCCAGAACAAGATCAAGAGCTTGAGGTCGTAGCTGGGTGGGTGTGTCAGACCGCAGCTCCCGCCGAGGCCGGTCGCCCGGCTCCTGGCCGCTGCGCGTCCAAACCAGAGCCGCGCGACCTTCATTCTGCGTAAGTGGTCACCCCCGGGCGCTCCGCGCCCAACCCCCCACCGCCCGCTTGCCCTGAGCGCGTAGGGCGACACGCATCTTCGCGCCCTTTGCTCTGAGCACATATGGGCACCACCCGGAAACCGGCAACATCGCAGTGACGCGTTTGTGTGCTCAGAGCAAGGGGCCGTGGAGCAGTGGCCGGGCTCGTGACGGCTGAGGTTGGATGCGGTCGGCCGAGCGGGCGCACCTGCGAGGCCGTCGACCACCTCGGCCAGGGCGGTGAGGCGTCGGGCCTCGTCCCCGTCAGCTCCGGCGCTCGGCCGGTGCCGGTGCCGGTGCGGCTGCGAGTGAGGTTGGCCGGCGGATACGGCTGGCCGGCCGGATGCGGTTGGCCGGGACGGGCCGGCGGCGCGGTCAGCCAGGGCGGGTGCGGTTGGCCGGGACGGATGCGGTTACCTGGGGCGGGTCCGGCCGGCCGACGGCGCGGTCACCCGGGCGAGTGCGGTCACCCGGGGCGGGTGCGGCCGGCCGGGGCGGGTGCGGTCGGCCGGGGCGACGGTGCGGCGAAGCGGGTGTGGTTGGTGGGGGGCGGGTGGTTCTGGCGTAGGTTTTCGGCGTGGAGAAGCTGTCGGAGGGGACGCTTGCGGCTATCGGGCGGATGACGGTGGCCGCGGTTGAGTTGGAGCATGTGCTCGCCTGGATCGGGGCTGACCAGGCCGGGGGTGATGTGGAGGCGGTGTTCGGCCGGGCCGGGGAGCCGTTGCGGGCGGCTCGGGGGTCGGTGCTGTTCGCTGCGGCGGATCGGCGCGAGGAGTATGTGCGGCTGGTTGAGGCGGCCGCCGCTCAGCTTGCGATCAGTCAGGGTGCGCTGCGAGCCATGTGGCGGGGTGGGCGTGCCGACGCTGAGCAGTTCGACGAGATCGCGGCCATGCTGTTGCGCTGCGGGAACGAACTCGAATCGATGGTGACCGCAGACCTCGGCGCCCGCCGCTGAGGTCCGGCCACCCGGCTTCGGCGACCCGGCTTCGGCGGCCGACGTCGGCGACGCGGCGTCAGCGGCTGAGGACGGCGACGCGGCGTCAGCGGCCGAGGTCCGCGAGGCGGATTCAGCAGCTGAGGTCGGCCAGGCGGATTCAGCGGCTGTCACGGTGGCGTTGGGTTTCCTCGCGAACTCGGTCGGTGTCGGCGGACATTTCGTCGATTCGGGTGGCCAGGTCGGGGTGGGCGTCGAGGTGGCGCACGGCCTCTGTGAGCAGGTGCGGCAGGTCGGTGGCATCGGTGGCGCCGAGAGCTTCATGCAGGCGGTCCACGTGGGGGGCGGCCGCGGCGCCCAGGTCGGTCAGGGCGGTGACCTGCGCGGCCAGGCGGCGTAGGTCGACCGTGTGCTCGTTGGCCCAGCGGTCGACTGCGCGCTGGCCGGCGCGGCGGTCGCGTTCGGCGCGCACCCGATCGTCCTGCCGGGTCTCCGATGCGGCCGGCAGTGAACGCAGGAAGCGCCGCTCCGCCGCCTGCCGGCTGCCCACCCCGAGAGCCGGGGCCAGCTCCTGCCAGGACACCCCGGCGGCGCGCGCGGCCGCGACCAACTCCGGCTCCAGCGCGGCCAGCTCATTCTGCGCCCGCCGCAGCACCACCAGCGCGTCCAACACCTCGGCCGGCCCAACCCCAGCCACCTCACCTGAGCTCATCCCCGCCGGCCCGATGTCGGCCAGAACGACCTGGCTTGGGCTTACCCCGGTCGGACCCGACTCGGCCGGGCCTAAGTTGGCCTGGCGCACGTCGGCTGGGCTTGAGTTGGCCGGGTCAGGTGAGGCGGCGCGGGCTGTGGCGGCTCGGGTTGCGACCTCCTCGATCAGGGCTACTGCTGCCACCAGCTTGGTCACCATCACAGCCTCCAGGAACTTGTCATCGTTTTGATGACTACTTGCTTGTCATCGTTGCGACGACGAGGTACAAAGAATCTATCGCGCATTAACTGTTCAAGTCGAGACCCGGGAGGTGGCAACCATGTTGATGCGCAGCGAGCCCTTTACCGAGATCCACCGGATCGCCCAGCAGATGTTCGGGTCGCCTGAGGCCGGCACGTGGTCGCGGCCGTCGGCCATGCCGATCGACGCCTATCGGCACGGGGATGAGCTGGTGATCGCGTTCGATCTGCCTGGCGTTGACCGCGACGCGATCGACATCGACGTGGAGCGTGAGGTGCTGACCGTTCGCGCCGAGCGGCGGCCCGTTGATCTCGGCGGTGACGCCGTGGCCCAACTGTCCGAGCGGCCGCTCGGGGTGTTCGCCCGCCGACTCTTCCTCGGCGAGGCGCTGGACACCGAGCACATCAGCGCGACCTACGACAACGGCGTGCTGGTGTTGCGGGTCCCGATCGCGGAGAAGGCCAAGCCCCGCAAGATCACGGTGGCCGCTCGCGAGCACGACGACGCGAAGGTGTTGACCACATAGAACAGACTGACCGAAGGCCCGCATCCCAGTGATGCGGGCCTTCGGCTAGCGGATGCGACGCATGATCGCCTCGTAGGCGGCGTGCGCCATGTCGGGGCGATCGGGGTCGGCGTTCCAGCGGCCGATGATGGTGTTGCCGTCGGCGCTTACCGTGCCTCGGTAGGTCATGCCCAGGCCGGCGTGGGTGAGTTGGTTGCCGTCGATGGTCCAGGTGTAGTCGAGCGGCGGGTTGTGGCCGTCGTAGACGTGGGACCGGAAGCCGTCACGGACGCCCCAGATCAGCTCGATGCTGTCGATCAGGTGTTCGCCCACCTGGAGGCCGCCGGCGAGTTGCAGCATGCGACCGCTCAGCAGCGTGGTGATCGTGTGTTCGCCCACGATGTCGTCGAACTCGGACCCGTCGGTCCGGCCGGTCAACCTCCACCGTCCGATCAGGACGTCCAACGCATCGATGCGCATGTTGCCCATCTTCCGAGGCTAACCGCCCGGTGGAAAAAGAGCGCAACCACTTACGCAGGTCGCCCGGAGGGCGGCCGCGGAAGCGAAGCGTGCGGCCGCCCGGACGGGCCCTCGGCGGGAGCAGCGGTCTGCACCACCCACCCCGCCACGACATCGGTCTTGTCCTACGAAGCGTGGATCACGTCGCGCGGGCGGGCGAAGTGGCAGGCGCTCGGATGCGACGACGATTCGCGCACCTCGAGGAGCGGCTCCTGCTCGGCGCAGATGTCCTCGGCCTTCCAGCAACGGGTGCGGAAGCGGCAGCCGGACGGCGGGTTGGCCGGCGACGGGACGTCACCCTCGAGCACGATCTGGTCGCGACGGCCGCGCAGGCGTGGGTCGGGCACCGGCACGGCGGAGAGCAGGGCCTGGGTGTACGGGTGCGTCGGCTCCTCGTAGATCTGCTGGTCGTTGCCGATCTCGACCACCTTGCCGAGATACATCACCGCGACGCGGTCGGCGATGTGGCGCACCACCGACAGGTCGTGCGCGATGAAGATGTACGACAGCCCGAACTCGTCCTGCAGCGCCTCCAGCAGGTTGATCACCTGCGCCTGGATGGACACGTCGAGCGCGCTGACCGGCTCGTCGCAGACGATGATCTCGGGCTTGAGCGCCATCGCGCGGGCGATGCCGATGCGCTGCCGCTGGCCGCCGGAGAACTGGTGCGGGTAGCGGTTGATGTGTTCGGGGTTCAGTCCGACCGTGTCCAGCAGGTCGCGGACCGCCTTCTCGCGGCCCTTGCGCGGCGTCACCTCGGGGTGGATCTCGAACGGCTCGCCGATGATGTCGCCGACCGTCATCCGCGGGTTGAGGCTGGTGTACGGGTCCTGCATCACCATCTGGATGTGCCGCCGCGCCCGCCGCAGCGCCCCGCCGCGCATGCGCACCATGTCCTCGCCGCGCACGTTGACCGAGCCGGCGGTCGGCTTCTCCAGCCCGACCAGCAGCTTGGCCAGGGTGGACTTGCCGCAGCCGGACTCGCCGACCACGCCCAGCGTCTCGCCCTTGCGCAGTTGCAGGTTCACGCCGTCGACCGCGCGGACCGCGCCGACCTTGGTCTTGAGGACGATGCCCTGCGTGATCGGGAAGTGCTTGACCAGACCCTGTGTCTCGAGAACGACCTCACTCACTGCCGATCACCTCCCTCCAGAAGTGGCACCGGGCGGTGCGGCCGAGCGCTACGTCGTAGGCCGGCGGCGGCGGGTCCTGCCGGCATTCGTCCCGCGCGTACGCGCACCGCGGGTTGAAGGCGCAGCCCGGCGGGATCTTGGTGAGCATCGGTGGCAGCCCGCGGATCACGCTGAGTTGCTGACCCTTCATGTCGAGCCGCGGGATGGAGGCGAGCAGGGCCTTGGCGTACGGGTGGGCCGGGCGCTCGTAGATGTCGTAGACCGGCGCCTCTTCGACCACCTTGCCGGCGTACATCACCGAGATGCGGTCGGCCACGTCGGCCACCACGCCCATGTCGTGCGTGATCAGGATCAGGCCCATCTCACGCTCGCGCTGCAGGTCGGCGAGCAGCCCCATGATCTGGGCCTGCACGGTCACGTCGAGCGCCGTGGTCGGCTCGTCGGCGATCAGGATCTCGGGGTCGAGAGCGATCGCCATGGCGATCATGACGCGCTGCCGCATGCCGCCGGAGAACTGATGTGGATAGTCGGCGATCCGGTCCTTGGCGGCCGGGATGCGGACCTGGTCGAGCAGCTCGATGGACCGCTTCCGGGCGTCGGCCCGGCTCATCCCGCGGTGCTTGCGGAACAGCTCGCCGAGCTGGAAGCCGACCGTGAACACCGGGTTCAGCGCGGACAACGCGTCCTGGAAGATCATCGCGATCCGGTTGGCGCGGACCTTGCGGCGCGCCTCCTCGTTGAGCTTGAGCAGGTCGACGCCGCGGTACTTCACCTCGCCCTTCGTGATGTAGCCGGGCGGGGTGTCCAGGATGCCCATGATCGCCTGGGCGGTCACCGACTTGCCGCAGCCGGACTCGCCCAGGATGGCCAGGGTCTCGCCGGGCTCGAGCCGGAAGTTGGCCCCGTTCACGGCGTGGGCGATGCCGTCCCGGGTGCGGAACTCCACGTGCAGGTCGTTGACCTCGAGCAGTTGCGCCCGCGGGTCCACCTCGGGCAGCACATCCAGGTCGGCTCTGATATCGGTCATGTCGCTCACCGCAGCTTCGGGTCGAAGGCGTCGCGCACGGCATCGCCCAGCATGATGAAGGCCAGCACCGTCATGGCCAGGAACACCGACGGCCAGATCAGCGGCTCGGCGGCCGAACGTACGTTGGGACCGGCCTCGTTGATCATGATGCCCCAGCTGATCGCGTCGCCCTTGAGCCCGACGCCGAGGAAGGTCAGCGTGGCCTCGGTGGCGATGTTGGTGCCCAGCAGGATGGTCAGCACCACGATGAACGCGGCCGTCGAGTTCGGCAGGATGTGCCGCATCATCAGCCGCGCCGGCCCGGAGCCGAGCATCCGCGCGGCGGCCACGTAGTCCTGGTTCTTCGACGCGATCACCGACGAGCGCATCACGCGCGCCGCGGTGGTCCAGCCGAGGAAGCCGAGCGTGACGATGACCGCCCAGAAGCCGTTGTTGGTCGGGTCGGCCGACAGCCGCCGGGCCAGCACGATCGCCGCGAGCAGGAACGGCAGGCCGAGCACGACGTCGATGCCCCGGGAGAGCACCGCGTCGACCCAGCCGCCGAAGTAGCCGGCGCTCAGGCCCATGATCAGGCCGATCGTGCCCGCGACCAGGGTGGACAGCAGCCCGACCAGGATCGAGTTGCGGGCGCCGTAGACGGCCTTGGCATAGACGTCGCAGCCCTGGAAGTCGTATCCGAAGAACGCGTTGCCGCTGGGCCCGTCGTGCTGCCGGCTGAGCGCGCAGTCGCGCGGGTCGCCGGCGCCGAACAGCGAGGGCACGATCGCCATCACCACGAAGATCACGACGAGCACCGCCGCGACCCAGAAGATCTTGTTGCGGCGCAGGTCGCGCCATGCGTCGCCGGCGAGGCTGCGGGACTTGTCCGCGGTGCTGACCGATTCGGCCGCGGTCACGGACTGGATGTCACTCATAGCGGATCCTCGGGTCCAGGGCGGCGTACAGCAGGTCGACCAGCAGGTTGACCATCAGGAACACGATCACGAGCACGCTCACGAAGCCGACCACGAGCGGGCCGTCCTCGGTGCGGATGCCTCGGAAGAGGTTGAAGCCGACGCCGGGGATGTTGAACACGCCTTCGGTCACGATCGCGCCGGACATCAGGTTGCCCAGGTCGACACCGATCAGCGTGACCACCGGGATCAGCGAGTTGCGGAGCACGTGCACCCCGACCACGCGGCGACGGGTGAGGCCCTTGGCCCGGGCCGTTCGCACGTAGTCGGACCGGAGATTCTCGGCCACCGCCGACCGGGTCACCCGCAGCTCGGTGGCGACCACCAGGCTGCCCAGCACCAGGGCGGGGAGCAGCAACTCGTAGAAGCCGGCGTCCCGGGTGGCGGTGGGCGGGAACCAGCCGAGCTGGATGCCGAAGATCAGCCGGGCCAGCGGCGCCAGCACCACGATCGGCATGGACAGCACGATCAGGGTGAGCACCAGCGTGACGTTGTCGAAGGCCCCGCCGCGCCGGATGCCTGAGATGACGCCGGCGGTGATCGCGACGACCGCCACGATGACGATCGCGATGAGGGCCAGCCGGATGGTGACCGGCCAGGCGTCGGCCATCATCTCGGAGATCTTGCGGTTGGTCAGGGAGATGCCGAAGTCGCCGGTCAGCAGGCTCTTCATGTAGTGCCAGTACTGGCCGATGAACGGCTCGTCGAGGTGGTAGCGCTCGGTCAGCGCCTGCCGTTGGGCTTCGGTGATGGGTCGTTCGCCGGCCAGCGCCTGGATCGGGTCGGTCTGGTTGGCGAACATGAGCGCGTACACGATGAAGGTCGCGCCGAAGAAGGTCAGCACCATCTGGAGCAGGCGCCGGATGAGATATCGGAACATGTTGTCTTCCGCGGTGAAGATGGCGATGGCGCCACGCCTGTTGACGTGGCGCCATCGCTCAGCCGGCGTGCGTCAGGATGCGACGCGCTCGATCTTGAAGATGTTGACCTTCTTGAACAGGTCGACCTCGACGTTGGTGACCCGCTCGGAGAAACCGAACGTGTTCTGGCCGAACCGCAGCGGCAGAACCGGCATGTCCTTGGCGAGGATGTCCTCGGCCTCCTGCCACTTCTTGATCGCTGCCTCCGGCGTCGCCGCCTCGGAACCCTCCTTGACCAGGCTGTCGAACGCCGGGTTGCTGTACCCGTAGTAGTTCGATCCACCGGTCGTGCTGTACAGCGGGCCGAGGTAGTTCTCCATCAGCGGGTAGTCCATGATCCAACCCATCCGGATCAGGCCCACGGGCTGCTTCGCGTCGACCTTGGTGAGCAGGTCGGCGAACTTGGGCTCACCCGTGCCGGTGCAGTTCACACCGAGCGACGCCTTGATCTGGTTGCACATCGCGTCGACCCAGGCCTTGTGGCCGCCGTCCGCGTTGTACGTGATCTTGATCTCGGCCGGGCCGCCGTTGGCCGTGTAGAGCTCCTTGGCCTTGGTCGGGTTGTACACACACGACTCGCCGCAGGTGTTGTCGCGGTAGCCGGCGACGACCGGGGACACGAAGGACGTGGCCGGCGTCTGCGAGCCGAGGAAGATCTGGTCGGTCATCTCCTTGCGGTTGATCGCCATGGAGAGGGCCTTGCGCACCTCGGGCTTCGCGAACTCCTTCTGGTACGTCGGGAAGCCGACGAACGCGAAGTCGGAACTCGGGCTCTTCTTGAGCCGGTCGCCCAGGTCGCCCGCGGCGGAGCCGAGGCTCTCGATCGGGATCAGCGTCTGCACGTCGAGGTTGCCCGCGACCAGGTCGGCGTACTGCGCCTGCTGGTCCTGGTAGATCTTCCACGTGATGCCGTCGACCTTGACCGGGTCACCCTTGAAGCCGGCGACCTTCTCGACCGTGATCTGCTGGTCGTGCTCCCACTTGCCGACGACCTTGAACGGGCCGTTGCCGATCGGCGCCTGCTCGAACTGCTCGTTGAGCACGCCCGGCGAGGAGAACGCCGCGTTGGGCAGCGGGTAGAACACCGTATATGCGAGCACCGACTTCCAGCCCGCGAACGGCGCGGACAGGGTGATGGTGAAGGTGGTGTCGTCGACCTTCTTCAGACCGGACATCGTCTTGGCCTTGGGCTCGGGGGCCTTCTGCGGGCCCTCCTCGCCGTCCGGGTCCTTGGACTGCAGGTCGGGGTAGCCCGCGATGCGCTCGAAGAAGTAGGCGCCGTCGTTCCCGTTCGGGCCGTAGGCGCCGTTGTTCCAGGCGTTGATGTAGCTGTCCGACGTGACCGGCTCGGCGTTGCTGAACGTGAAGCCCGCCTTCAGCTTGACCGTCCACACCTTGTTGTCGTCCGAGGTGATGGATTCGGCCGCCTTCTCGATCGGCTGCTTCTGCTCGTTCATGTCGACCAGCGGATAGAAGAGCGAGTCCAGCACCTGCGAGCCGCTCGCCTCGGTGGTGTTGGCCGGGATCAGGTGCTTCGGCTCGGAGATGCCCAGGACAACGGTGTTTTCCGAGCCCTCCGCCTCATCCGATCCGCTGCCGCAACCGGCAGCCAGCATGACGATGGCGGCCGCGCCGGCCGCCACCTTCCATGGGCGTTTCCCAAGCATGGGAGTGCCTCCTTCGGGGGCGCTCACGAGGGGTGGTAAGTGAGTTGGGGCCACTTTTCCATAGGAAAACGCTTGCACAGACCGCTGTTATCAAGCCGATACTCGGCGCGAACCCCTCAGTGGACAGACCCGTCACACCAGGCGACGGTCCGCGGCCCAGCGGGAGAGCTCATAACGGTTACTCATCTGGAGCTTGCGCAACACGTTGGATACGTGGGTCTCGACCGTCTTGATCGAGATGTAGAGTTCCTTGGCGATCTCCTTGTACGCATAGCCCCTGGCCAGCAGGCGCAGAACCTCGCGTTCACGGTTGGTGAGCTGGTCGAGCTCGGGGTCGGCGACCGGCACGTCGGGCCGGGCCGCGAACGCGTCCAGCACGAACCCGGCCAGCCGCGGGCTGAACACTGCGTCACCATCGGCGACCCGTTTGATGGCGGCGGCGAGCTCGTCCGGCGAGATGGTCTTTGTCACGTAGCCGCGGGCGCCGGCCCGGATCAGGCCGATCACGTCCTCGGCGGCGTCCGAAACGGAGAGGGCCAGGAACTTCACCTGCGGATGGGTACGCCGCATCGAATCGAGAACCGCGCGCCCCCCGCCGTCCGGCATGTGCACGTCCAGCAGCACCACGTCGGGCGTGGTGGCGGCGATCCGGGCGATCGCCTCGCTCACCGAGCTGGCCTCGCCCACCACGTCGACGTGTACGCCCAGCTCGGCGCGCACCCCGGCGCGGAACATGGCGTGGTCGTCGACCAGGAAGACGGTGAGGCGGCGTTCGTCGGTCATCGGTTCGTTTCCTTTCCTGCGGTCACGCTCTCGCGTGACGGCGGGAGGGTCAACCGGACCTCGGTGCCCTCGCCGATCGCGCTGCGGATCTGCGCCTTGCCGCCGTGGCGCGACATGCGCCCGATGATGGAGCCGCGGACCCCGTGCCGGGACTCCTCGACCTGGTCGATGTCGAAGCCTTGGCCGCGGTCGCGGACGAAGACGCTGAGCTCGTCGGACTCCACCTCGGCGTACAGCGAGACAGTCTGCACCCCGGCGTGCCGGGCCGCGTTCACCAGGGCCTCCCGGGCGGCGGCGACCAGGGCGGCCACCCGCTCGTCACAGTCGGTGTCGCCGACCACCACGGTCTCCACCGTGATCGCGTAGGTGTCCTCGACCTCGGCCGCGGCCTCCTCCAGCGCGGCCGAGAACCGCTCGGTCGGCGACGCGGCCGGCTTGTAGAGCCAGTTGCGCAGGCTGCGCTCCTGCCCCCGGGCCAGCCGCTGGACCTCCTTGATGTCGGCCGAGTTGCGCTGGATCAGGGCCAGCGTGTGCAGCACCTGGTCGTGGATCATCGCGGCCAGCTCGGCGCGTTCCTGCTCGCGGATCCGGCCCTCGCGCTCGGACCTCAGCTGGCTGAACGTGCGCCAGATCAGCGGGGCCACCACCACGGCGACGCCGGCCAGCCCGACCAGCGCGAAGATCACCCCGTTGACCACCGAGCTGAGGCTGCCGCGCGGTGCGTACACCGCGGCGATGCCGATGATGCCGGTGGCGACCAGCACGCCGCCGCCGATGAACCGGAAGATGAAGGAGCGCCGGTCACTCTCCGCGATCACCGCGGCCAGCCAGGGGGCCTGCGGGGTGTCCGGCGGGTAGAGGCCGCGCCGGGTGGGGTCGGACTGGTGCCAGATGACGCCGGCGCCGAGTGCGATGATCGCGATCAGCCAGCCGGCCGTGCCCGCCACCCCGTTGTCGCCGAACAGCAGGCCCTGGAGCAGCACCACGCCGACGCCGATGGCCGCGAACGGGATGAGCGCGGCCAGGTTGCGCCGCGGGGTCGGGGTGCCGTCCGGCGCCTGTTGCGGGACAACCGCCCAGAAACCGGCATAAAGCAGCAGACCAAGGCCATTGAAGCCGAGGAGTACGACCAGAGCGATCCGCACCGCGATCACCGGAATGCCCAGGTGACGCGCCAGCCCGGCGGCGACCCCCGCGATGATGCGGTGGTCGCGCTGCCGGTAGAGGCGGCGCGTCTCTGGTGGTGCTGCCGTCGTGGTGGTGATGTCGTCCTCCCGAGTCCTCTCCGATCGTCACACGGACGCGCCGGTCAGGCCACGGGTAACTCCCCCGAGGTCTGAGGCCGGGACATCTCAGGGTCTCGTCAGGGTAGGCGCCGGAGGCGAGCCGGGCGGTCCGGGCCGCAGTATCGATGGCATGACCGATGATGCTGCCTCAGCCCGCGATGCCGACCAGTCCCGCGGTGCGGCATCCTCCACCGATTCGCTGCCGCCGCCGTTCCCGCCGCCGTACGAGCCGCCGCCGGCCGACCAGTCGCCGGCCGGCGGGCGGACCACCTTCGACCGGGAGCGGCTGATCCGCCCGCTCCGGCCGCGCTACGTGGCCGGGGTCTGCGGCGCGCTGGCCCGGGCCACCAACACCGACCCGGTGCTGTGGCGGGTGCTGCTCACCGTGCTCGGCCTCTTCGGTGGCGCCGGGGTGCTGATCTACCTGGTCGGCTGGCTGGCCATCCCGGCCGAGAACGACACCGCCTCGCCGGTCGAGTCGCTGCTCGGCCGCGGCCGGTCGAGCATGAAGCCGCTGTCGATCGTCCTGCTCGGCGGCGCGGCCGTGCTGACCTTCGCGTTCGTGGTGAACGACGGGTTCCGCGCGGCGCTGCTCGCGATCGCCGTACTGGTCGGTGCGGCCGTGCTGATCCGCCGGGGTGGTCCCGCGCGGCAGCCGGCCCCGCCGCCCCCTTTCACCTCGTCGCCGTCCACCCCGCCTTTCACCCCGTCGCCGTCCACCCCGCCCTTCACGCCGCCTTTCCCCTCGCCGGAAGCACCGCCCGCGGAAGCCCCGTCGGCGGCCGCCGCGGAGGCGCCGGCCGCGCCTGAGCCGGCCACGCAGCCGCTGGACGTGCCGGCCGCCGCGGTCCCGCCGCCCGCGCCGGAAGCGCCGCGCCCGCCGCAGTTCGGTCCGCCGGTCTCGGGCTACCGGCCGCCGTTCGCACCGCACGGTCCGTACGCCGGCCCGTCGGCCCAGGCCGCGCCGCCGCCTCCGCCCCAGCCCAGGCCGCCGAAGCCGCCCAAGGAGAAGTCGAAGCTCGGCAGCATGACGTTCTTCGCGCTGATCCTGGTGATGGGCTTCCTGACCGTGCTGACCCTGGCCGGGATCTCGGTGCCGGTGTCCGCGTTCTTCGCCGCCGCGCTGGCCACGATCGCGCTCGGCCTGATCGTCGGCGCCTGGCTCGGCCGGGCCCGTGGGCTGATCGCGCTGGCCCTGATCGCCACGCTCGGCCTGGGCGTCTCGACCGGCCTGGAGCGCTTCGGCGGTCAGGTCGGCAGCAACGTCTACCGCCCGGCCACCCTGGCCTCGGTCGCCGACCGGTACGACTTCACCATCGGCAACGCCGTGCTCGACCTGCGCCGGGTCGACTTCACCGGCGCCGAGCAGAACACCACGATCGAGATGAAGGTGGGCCAGATCCAGGTGCTCGTGCCGAAGAACGTGGACGTGACCGCGGATGTCGGCATGAACGAGGGCCGGGTGGCCGTGTTCGGCACCGAGTACGACGCCACCCAGGCCGGCGCCCAGCCCTTCACCGGCCAGGGCGCCGACGGCCCCGGCGGCGGCTCGCTCAAGCTCAACATCCTGATGACCACCGGGAACGTGGAGGTGACCCGATGAAGCCGCACCGCACCGACAACGTCTCGCTCAGCTTCGGCACCATCTTCCTGCTGATCGCGGCCTGGTGGGCGGCCTCGCAGGTGGTCGACCTGGCCCCGGTGCGGCTGGGCTGGCTGATCGCCGGCGCGCTGATCCTGTTCGGCATGATCGGGCTGCTCGGGGCGATCCGCTCCGGCCGCCGCCCGGAGCCGGTCCCGGCCACGGTCGGCCCGCCGGTCCAGGAGCAGCACGGCGACCTGCCGCCGGAGATGCACGCCGAGATCGTCCGCGAGCTTCTGGACGACCCGGCCGAGCGCTTCGACCGCCAGCATCCCGAGCCGGATCGGCAGCCGCGCCCGGAGCCACACAAGGACTGATCAGGTCGGGGCAATATGCTCGGCGGTGGCCGCCCGGAAAGGGCGGTCACCGCCTGACCACGTGAGAGGCCCGAACCGTCATGACGCCGTTCCCCGCCGTGTCCACGGCGCCGGTGGCCGGGATCGGCCAGCGCGCCGCCCGGGCACTGACCGCCGAACTCGCCCGCCGCAACGTCGCCGGATCGGCGCTGGTGATCGGCGCCGACCACGCCTCGGCCGTGGTGGCCACCGCCGTCGAGGCGCTGCTGCCCGGCGACACCCTGACCCTGGTCGCCGGCGAACGCAGCACCGCCGACCTGCTCCGCGACCACATCGCCGGGCTCGGCAGCTGGGTCGCCGACCGGGTCCGCATCCTGGACAACCTGGCCGAGGCCGACCCGGCCGACGTGGTGATCATCGGTGAGCCGATGACCGGCACCGCCGAGGAGGCCCGCGCCGCGCTCGACGGCCTGGCCAAGTACCTGACCGACGGCGCGGTGGTCACGGTCGCGACCCCGGCCGTGCCCGGCCAGACCGGTGGGGCGGCGGCCGAGCTCTTCCGGCAGAGCGCGCTCTTCGGGGTCGGCTCCGACCTGGTGGTCCGCAACAACCCGCCGGTACGCGTGCACAAGCTCCGCTTCAGCCCGGCGAGCACGGCCACCGCCGCCACCCTGGCCCCGGCGTTCCGCCCGTCCAGCGTCCCGCTGAGCCGGACCATGCACATCGACTCCAACGGCGTGGTGGCCGCCGGCATCGCGCTGGGCCTGGCCGCGGCCGCCCGCGCGGTCCGCCCGAAGTCCCGGCTCTGGCTGATCCCGGCGCTGGCCGCGGCCCCGGTGGCGCTGTTCTTCCGCGATCCGGAACGCGAGGTGCCGGCCGACCCGCGGGCCGTCGTCGCGGCCAGTGACGGCCGGGTGCTCTCCGTCGAGCACGTCACCTTCAACGACGCCGAGTACCTGCGCATCGCGGTCTTCCTGTCGGTGCTGGACGTGCACGTCAACCGGGTGCCGGTGGCCGGGCGGGTGGTCGACCACTTCGTCGAGGAGGGCGGGTACGCGAACGCGATGACCGCCGCCGCCGAACACAACGTGGCCGCCTACACCGTGCTCGACACCGACCACGGCACCGTGATCGTGGCCCAGCGGACCGGTCTGATCGCCCGCCGCATCGTGCAGCGGACCCCGATCGGCACGCTGGTCGCCAAGGGCGAGCGGATGGGCCTGATCCGGTTCGGCTCCCGCACCGACGTCTACCTGCCCGCCGGCGCCGCCACCCCGCTGGTCACCGTGAACGAAAAGGTGGTCGGCGGCAGCTCGGTCATCGCCCGCTGGAAGTAGGCACACGAGAAGGGCCCGCCGTTGCCGGCGGGCCCTTTCTTTCTGCGTCAGCGCGGGTCAGAGCGCGGTGCGGCGCTGCTTCAACCTCAACCAGAGGAAGGGGCCGCTGATCAGGTAGGCGCAGACCAGGCCGACGAAGGTCAGTCGCGGGTCGATCAGCGCGCCGACCACCGGCACCACCCACAGCCACGGCGGCATCTTGATGATCCGGGCCAGCTTCGCGTACGGGAACGAGGACACCATCGAGAAGGCCAGCACGGCGACCCCGCCGAGCAGCGCCATCCCGGGCACCGGCAGGTCGATCAGCACCGCGAGGGCCAGCACGGCGGCGGCCATCGTGGTCGGCACGCCGGAGAAGAACTTGCCGTCCTTGGGCGAGACGTTGAAGCGGGCCAGCCGGATCGCCGCGCAGCCGGCCACCAGCACGCAGGCCACCGCGGCCACCGAGCGGGGCACGCTGTGCTGCAGCGAGGCGTAGACCACGACCGGCGCGGCCAGGCCGAACGAGCACATGTCGGCGAGCGAGTCCATCTGGGCGCCGAACGGGCTGCTCACGCCCAGCTTGCGGGCCAGCGCGCCGTCCAGGCCGTCGAAGGCCACGCAGGCCACCAGGCAGGCCGCCGCCAGCCGCACGTCGCCGCGCATGGCCAGCATGATGGCGGCCAGGCCGAGGGCGAGGCTGGCCAGGGTGCAGGCGTTGACCAGCGCGAAGGAGACCCGCCGGCGGGTGGTGTGTGCGCCCGGCAGCAGCGAGACGTGTTCGGCCTCGACCGGCGCCGGCGCCACCTCGACCGGCGGGAGGGCCAGCCGCGCGGGCGCGGCCGGCTCGAAGCCGGTGTAGATGACCTCGGCCTGGGTGGCGGTGGCGGCCCGGCCGGTCTCCCGGCCACGACGGCCGACTCGAACCAGCAGGGCCTGTCGTGCGGCGACCCCGCCGCGACGCAGCCGTCCGGCCCATCGGCGACCGGCGGGACGCGGACTGTCGCTCGTGCGTCGCCGGCGCCAGGGGGTTCGCGCCACGTGTTTCCTCCAGGAGTTCGGGGGGCCTGACTGACAATACGGAAATTGGGGGTGCTGAATTTGGCGGGTTACACCATTGCACAGCCCGATCGTCTGGGCGAGGCCGTCCGGCTCTCGCGTGGTGCCCAGCCCTCTCCCTGTGACGAGTTTAACTGATCACGCCAACGAAGGGTTTCCCCACGACCTGGCGGGCAACCTCGGTCAGCGGAAGATCGGCCAGTTCCGAGGGCCGGAACCAGCGTGCCGACGCGGTCGATCCGCCCTCGTCGGTCACCACCGGTTCGGTCGGCCGGTCGACCGCCACGTCGAACAGCGCCCGGATGACCTGCCAGTCCATCGGCACGCCCTCCGGACCGAGCTCGGCCGGGGTGTAGCGGTGCGAGACGCCGAGCAGACCGGTGATGTGTCCCCGCTGGGACGTCTCCTCGGCCAGTTCCCGGGTCAGCCCCTGCTGCGGTGTCTCGCCGAAGTCGGTGCCACCGCCGGGCAGGTGCCAGAGGCCGGCGCCGGGGTAGCCGGCCGAGATCAGGGTGAGCAGGAAACGGCCGTCCGGGTCGGTCGCCCGGGCGTACGCGCCGAATCGCTGCACTCGTCTTTCCCGCACGTCCGCCGGGGTCTCCGTCGGGAAGGGCGGGATGCCGTCGAACCCGCCGGTGAAGGCGTCGACGGGGGTGATGTCATAGGTGATGCGATCGGTGTGCACCAGGCCGTCGGCCGAGATGTCGGCCGTCACCGCGTGCACGCCGTCGACGCGTACGGTCAAACCGGTCTGCTCACGCACGGCCCGGAGCACGGCGTCGTCGGGGTGTTCCCCGTGCGTCACCAGCCCGCCGGGCAGCACCCCGGCCGCGGTGGTCAGCGCCCGGCCGGCCGCGTCACGGGCCAGACCATAGACACCCACCTGCCTCGTCTTCACCAGTCCTAGAGTAGGCGCGCCGAGTGAAGTGCCTCGGCCGTCACCTCGGTGAGCGCCTCCTCGGCCAGGTCACGCACCTCCTTGAGGGCCATCCAGCAGGCCTCCGAGGTGGAGCCGCCGACGTCGCCGACCCGGACCTCGGTGGGCCGCTCGACGACCACCCGGTAGAAGGCGCGGACGCCGTGCCAGTCGATCGGGTAGCCCTCCGGCCCCAGCGACGCAGCGTCACGGTGGCTGGCCACGCCGAGTAGTTCGATGATCCGGCCGCGCTGACCGGTCTCCTCGACGAGCTCGCGGATCAGCGCGGTGCCCGGCTGTTCGCCGTAGTCGGTGCCGCCGCCCGGCAGATGCCAGCGGCCCTCGCCCGGATAGCCCGGCGCGATGCGGGTGAGCAGGATGTTCTCGAACGGGTCGGTGGCGATCGCGTAGGCCGCGAAGCGCTGGGCCCGGTGCAGACCGTCCGGCCCGGGGTAGGCGTAGAACGACGGGAAGTCGGGCGCCTCCTCCGGCCGCAGGTCGGCCGAGCCGGCGTCCAGGCCGAGCGCGGCCGCGGTGAACGGGCGCAGTTTGAGCTTGGCCGCGTCGGCCAGCGACGTCCAGCGGGCCAGGTCGGTGGGGTGGCCGACCCGGTCGACCAGCGTCCCGCCGCGCACCGAGACGCGGTAGAGCAGCCGGTCGGTGTGGATGGTGACGCCTCGGTGCGGCACCGACCGCATGTCGGCCAGCACGTCGCTCAGCCCGGAGACGGCGACGGACAGTCCGGTTTCCGCTGCGGTCTCGCGGACGACGGTGTGGTTCGGGTCCTCGCCATGATCGACAGCGCCGCCGGGCAGCGACCACACTCCGGGGGTTCCGGAGCGGCTCGAGGCCCGGACCAGCAGCACGCGGCCGTCGGCATCGGTGCAGACGGCGTACGCGGCGATGCGGCGTAAGGGTTCCAGTGCGGGGGTCACAGGGCCGAATTGTGCCCGGATTGTGTTACCTGCTGAGATCGACTGTCGGATTCCTGACAGGGCGATAGCGCTACGTAATCGCAGCTCAGGCCGCTGTGACGTACGTTACGCACCCGGCCCGTCACCTGCTGTAAGGGGCAGATATCAGGGTCCGGATCGGGGGGCTCACCGAGGTTGTCGGGCTCCGTCAGGGCGCACCGTAGAGACATGACGACACCGACCGTGACCCCGTACAAGCAACTCCGCCGACCCCTGGACGACCGGATCGTGGCCGGCGTCTGCTCGGGCATCGGCCGCTACTTCAAGGTCGACCCGGTGCTGATCCGGGTCGCCTTCGCCGTCGCCACGGTTCTCTCGTGGGGCGTGGCGCTGGTGGCGTACCCCATCATGTGGTTCCTGATGCCCGAGGAGGACCGGCCGTCCTACGCGGAGCCGGCGGTGCCGCCGACCCCGCCGATGCCGGGTCTCTAGACCCCTACTCCCACTCGATGGTGCCCGGCGGCTTCGACGTGACATCGAGCACGACGCGGTTGACCTCGGGCACCTCGTTGGTGATGCGGGTCGAGATCTTGGCGATCAGGTCGTAGGGCAGCCGGGACCAGTCGGCGGTCATCGCGTCTTCGCTGGAGACCGGCCGCAGCACCACCGGGTGGCCGTAGGTGCGGCCGTCGCCCTGCACGCCCACGCTGCGCACGTCGGCCAGCAGCACCACCGGGAACTGCCACACGTCGCGGTCGAGGCCGGCCGCGGTCAGCTCCTCGCGAGCGATCAGGTCGGCCGCCCGCAGCAGGTCGAGGCGGTCCTTGGAGACCGCGCCGATGATCCGGATGGCCAGGCCGGGCCCGGGGAACGGGTGCCGCTGGACGATCTCCTCGGGCAGGCCCAGCTCGGCGCCGAGCGCCCGGACCTCATCCTTGAACAGCGTGCGCAGCGGCTCGACCAGCGCGAACTTCAGGTCGTCGGGCAGGCCGCCGACGTTGTGGTGGCTCTTGATGTTGGCCGTGCCGGTGCCGCCGCCGGACTCCACCACGTCGGGGTAGAGCGTGCCCTGCACCAGGAACTCGACGTGCCGCTCGGCGTCCACCTCGCGGGCCGCCTGCTCGAAAACCCGGATGAACTCACGGCCGATGATCTTCCGCTTCTGCTCCGGGTCTTCCACGCCGGCCAGCGCGCCGAGGAACCGGTCGGCCGCGTCGACCACCTTGAGCCGGATGCCGGTGGCCGCGACGTAGTCCTTCTCGACCTGCTCGGCCTCGCCCGCGCGCAGCAGCCCGTGGTCGACGAAGACGCAGGTGAGCTGGTCGCCGACGGCCTTGTGGACGAGCGCCGCGGCCACCGCCGAGTCGACGCCGCCGGACAGCCCGCAGATCACCTGCTTGTCGCCGACCTTGGCCTGGATGGCGGCGACCTGGTCCTCGATGATGTTGGTGGGCGTCCAGTCCGGCGCGAGGCCGGCGATGTCGTACAGGAACCGCTCCAGCATCCGCTGGCCGTCCTGGGTGTGCGCCACCTCGGGGTGGAACTGCACGCCGGCCCGCTTGGCGGAGAGGTTCTCGAACGCCGCGACCGGCGCGCCCCCGGACGACGCGGTCACCATGAAGCCGGACGGGGCGATGGTCACGCTGTCGCCGTGGCTCATCCACACCGGCAGGCTGTCGGGCAGGTCACGCAGCAGGGTGCCGGCCTGGGCGGTGAGCAGCGTCCGGCCGTACTCCCGGGCCCCGGTGTGGGCCACGGTGCCGCCGAGCGCCTGGGCCATCGCCTGGAAGCCGTAGCAGATGCCGAACACCGGGACGTCGCTGTCGAAGACGCCGGCGTCCAGGTCAGGGGCGCCGGTCTCGTACACACTGGACGGTCCGCCGGACAGGATGATGGCGGCCGGGTTCTTGGCCAGCATCTCGGCGGCCGGCATCGAGTGGGGCACGATCTCCGAGTAGACCCGCGCCTCGCGCACCCGACGGGCGATGAGCTGGGCGTATTGCGCGCCGAAGTCGACAACGAGCACGGGTCGGGGGGTCGTCATGACCAGCGAGTTTACCGGCGTCAGCGGTACCAGGTCCGGGTCGGGGTGAAGCGGGCGTTGCCGAGCCGGTCGTACGCCTTGGCCTGCACCCGCACGACCTTGCCGAACTTCCAGGCCGGGACCGCGAACGTGTACGCCGCACCGGCCACCCGCTGGTAGACCTTGCCGTTGACGTAGAGCTCGAGGCGCGTGACACCGGACGGGTCGGTGGCCCGCACGCCGTAGGGCGTGGTGCTGGCCACGCGGGCGCCGCTGGCGGCCCCACGGGTGATCGTCACCGCCGGACCGGTCACGTCGATCGCCTGCCCCCGGACCGTGCTCAGGGCGGCGGCCGCGTCGATCCGGCCTGAGCCGGCGGCGAGCCAGTTGCCGGCCAGCTTGACCGCGGTCTTCTCCAGCGCCAGGCGAACCGTCGCCGGTGTGGCGGCGGGCTTGGCCGCGACCAGCAGGGCCGCGACGCCGGACGCGAACGGGGTCGCCGACGAGGTGCCGCAGAAGTTGGTCAGCACACCGGCGGTGTTCAGGACCGGGTTGCAGCCGGGGGCGGCCAGGTCGGCCCAGGAGGCGCCGTAGTTGGACCACGGGTAGCGGGCGTCGCCCGGGGTGGACGCGCCGACCGCGAGCACGCTCGGCATCGCCGCCGGGTAGTGCAGGGCGGCACTGCCCTCGTTGCCGGCCGCGGCGATGACCAGGGCGTTCTTGCTCACCGCGTAGGCCACGGCGGAACGCAGCACCTGGCTGTCCGAGGAGCCGCCCAGCGACAGGTTGATGATGTCGGCGCCGTGGTCGGCGGCGTACCGGATGCCGGCCGCGATGTTCGAGTACGAGCCGCTGCCGCCGGCCCCGAGCACCTTGACCGGGAGGATCTTGCAGGTCCAGCAGATCCCGGCCACGCCGGCGCCGTTGTTCGGGGTGGCCGCGATCACCTGGGCGGTCATCGTGCCGTGGCCGTCGTCGTCGGCCGGGTCGGTGTCGGAGTTCACGAAGTCATAGCCGGGGAGCAGGTTGGCGGCCAGGTCGGGCTGCCGCTTCACGCCGGTGTCGACGACCGCGACGGTGATCGCGGCCGAACCGCGCGAGGCGGTCCAGGCGGTGTTCACCCGGGTCTTGGCGATGCCCCACTGCTGCGCGTAGTAGGGGTCGTTCGGGGTGACCACGGCGGCGGCGTGGGCGATGTGGTCGGGCTCCACGTACGCGACAGCCGGGTCGGCCCGGAGCTCGTCGGCCACCGCGGCGACCCGGCTGCGCGGGACGTCGACCGTGAGCGCGCCGGGCAGCGTACCCGTCTCGATCGCCCGGGCCGGGAGATCCACCTCGCCGCGCACCCCGACGACCAGGCCCACCGCCTCCTCGGCGGCGAAGGCCGACGTCGCCGGCACCGCCGCGGTCAGCATCAGCCCGGCCAGAACGCTCGTGATAACCCGCATGGGTACCAAGGGTCAGCCGGAAGGGCGACGCGCGGCGGTCTCGTTGGGGAGCGAAGTCGTTGCGCCTGGTGAACTACTCTGCTGCCATGCAGCGGAAGCGGATCATCGTGGTCGCGGCCGTCACGGTGGCCCTGGTGCTGGTCGGCGCCGGGATCGCTGTCGCGCTGGCCGTCCGCGGTGATGACGCCCCACCGGCCGCCTCGCCCCTGCCGTCCACGGCGCCGTCGGTCCCGCCGGCCTCGGCCAGCCCGGCGCCGCCGCCCGGAGCCGACATCTCCGGCCCGCTCGACCTGCTGCTGATCGGCGTCGACACCCGCAAGAGCATCCCGGACTGGGAACCGCACGCCGACACGATCATGCTGCTGCACCTCGAGCCCGACCTGAAGAGCGCCTACCTCTACTCGCTCCCCCGCGACCTGCGCGTGAAGATGCCGCCGTACCGGCCGGCCGGTTTCCCCGGCGGCCAATACAAGATCACCGAGGCGATGAGCCGCGGCGCGCGGGTGCCCGGCTCCGGCCGGCCCAAGCCCGAGCAGGGGTACGCCTTCCTGCGCCAGGTGATCTCGAACTACACCGGCATCAAGTCGTTCGACGGCGGCGCCGTGCTGACGTTCACCGGGCTGAGCCGGCTGACCGACGCGCTCGGCGGCGTGACCATGCGCGTCGACACCAAGGTGCAATCCCAGCACCGCAAGCCGGACGGGTCGATGCGCGAGCTGCGGGGCGGCGCCTACGTCGGCCCGCAGGCCACCTACCTGCCCGGCACCCGCACCTTCAAGGGCTGGCAGGCGCTCGACTACGCCCGGCAGCGGTACGGGCTGAAGAACGGCGACTACGACCGGCAGCGGCACCAGCGGCAACTGGTCACCGCCCTGCTCGCCAAGGCGGCCGGCGGCGGCCTCGCCACCGACCCGGCGAAACTGGAGACGGTGATCCGGGGGCTCGGCGAGACCCTGCAGTACACCGGGGCGCGGAGCCCGATCGAGTTCGCGTACGCCCTGCGCGACCTCGAACCCAGCCGGATCACCATGGTCTCGTTGCCCGGCGACTCGGTCGGCAGCGGCGGCGGCTACCTCGGCGAGCAGCTCCAGCCGGTCGGGCGTGACTTCCTCAAGGCCGTCGCGGCCGACCGCCCCGGGCCGTTCCTCGCGCAGCACCCCACGCTACGACACAGGTGACGGCTTGGTCTTTCCGTAGAGCCAGCTGTCGAAGAACGGGCCGAGCTTCTTGCCGCCGGCCGCCTTCTCCGCCGCCGCGATGAAGTCGGCCGTGGTCGCGTTGCCGTTCGCGTACTGCGCCGGCCACGACTTCAGCAGCCCGAAGAACGCCGGGTCGCCGATCGTCTTCCGGAGCGCGTGCACGGTCATGCCGCCGCGGATGTAGACCGCCTCGCCGAACAGGCCCGCCGTCCCGGGCCGGCCGGGCGTCTGCTTCCAGTCGAACGAGGCGTACTGCCGGTCGAAGATCTGCTGCGCGGTGGTCCGGCCGCCGTGCTCGGCCCAGAGCCATTCGGCGTACGTGGCGAAGCCCTCGTTGAGCCAGATGTCCTCCCAGCGCTCGAGCGCGACGCTGTCGCCGAACCACTGGTGGGCCAGCTCGTGCGCGACCACGCCGTCGTTCTCGCCGCCCTGGAAGAACGTCGAGCCGTAGACCGGGCGGGACTGGGTCTCCAACGCGTAACCGACCCGCTCGTCGTCGATCACCACGGCGCCGTACGCGTCGAACGGGTACGGGCCGAACTGGGTGGCCAGGAAGTCGGTGATCTCGCCGGTGCGGGCCATCGTCTTCGCGGCCGGCCCGTCCGCGGGCAACGACTCGGGGATCGCGATCACCATCGGCTTGCCCAGGTGGGTGGTGCTTTCGACGCGGTACCGGCCGATCGCCACGAATGACAGGTAGGAGGCCAGCGGCGCCGTCTCGGTCCAGGTCCAGGTGGTCCAGCCGGCGGTGGTGGTCGAGCCGCCGGGCACGCCGTTGCTGATCGCCTCGACGCCGTCGGGCACGGTCATCGCCAGCTTGAACGTCGCCTTGTCGGACGGGTGGTCGTTGACCGGGAACCACGTGCTCGCCGACTCGGGCTGGCCCAGGGCGAAACCGCCGTCCTCGGTACGCAGCCAGCCGCCCTTGCCCAGGGTCTCGTTGCCGATCGGACCCGGCGTGCCGGCGTAGTCGATGACCGCCGTGAACCGGGTCTTGTCGACGATGCCGGTGGCCGGGGTGATGGTCAGCTCGTTGCGGGCGGCGGCGAAGCGGGCCGTCGCCCGGTCGACGGTCACCGCGCTCACGGTCAGGCCGGCCAGGTCCAGGTTGAACGACGACAGATTCTGGGTCGCGGTGGCGGTGATAGTCGCCGTGCCGCCGAGCTCGCCGGTTCCGGGGTTGTAGCGGAGCTTCAGGTCGTAGCCGGCCACGTCGTACCCGCCGTTGCCGTAGGTCGGGAAATAGCCGTCCCCGATCCCGTCGGCTCCGGCGGTGAAGTTCCGCTGCATCGGCGGTGTGCTCACCGGAGTCGCCGGCTCGCTCGTCGAACAGCCGGCGATCACCACCACGGCGGCCGCCGCGATCCACCCTCGTCGCATCGACCGACAGTACGTCGGCCGGTCGTAAAGCGACCGAAAGGTCGCCCTACTGGTGGTCGCTTCTTACTGGTTACTGGTGGTCGCCTCTTACTGGTGGTCGAGGACCAGGGAGACCTTCTGGAACTCCTTGACGTCGTGGTAGCCGCACTTGGCCATCGCGCGCTTCAGGCCGCCGAACAGGTTGAGCTGGCCGTCGGGCCGGTTGGCCGGGCCGTACAGCAGTTCCTCCAGCGTGCCGTCGGGCTCGCCGGCGATGCAGAAGCCGCCGCGCGGCAGCAGCGGGTGGCTGGCCGCCGAGTGCCACCACGCGCCACCGGCCGGCGCGCCCTCGGCCAGCGACAGCGGCTCGCCCAGCATCACCGCGTCGGCGCCGCAGCCGATCGCCTTGGCGATGTCGCCGCTGGTCTGGATGCCGCCGTCGGCGATCAGGTGGACGTAGCGGCCGCCGGTCTCGTCCAGGTAGTCGCGACGGGCCGCGGCCGCGTCGGCGATCGCGGTGGCCATCGGCACCCGGATGCCCAGCACGGTGTCGGTCGTCGACCACTCGTCGGCGCCGACGCCGATGATCACGCCGGCCGCCCCGGTCCGCATCAGGTGGAGGGCGGTCTTGTAGTCGGTGCAGCCGCCGACGATCACCGGCAGGTCGAGGTCGGCGATGAACTCCTTGAGGTTCAGCGGCTCGTCCGTGGTGCTCACGTGCTCGGCGCTGACCAGCGTCCCCTGGATGACCAGCAGGTCGACGCCGGCGTCGAGGACCACCGGGGCCAGGGCCAAGGTGTGCTGCGGCGACACCCGGACCGCCACGGTCACGCCGCCCTCACGGATCGCGCGGACCCGGTCGGCGATCAGGTGTGGCTTGATCGGCTCGGCGTACACCTCTTGCAGCCGTTGGGTGGCGTCCGCCTCCTCGTCGAGCTTGGCCAGCTCGGCCAGGACGTTGGTCGGGTCCTCGTACCGGGTCCAGAGGCCCTCGGCGTTGAGCACACCGAGGCCGCCGAGCCGGCCCAGCGCGATCGCCGAGTCGGGGCTCATCGTCGCGTCGGACGGATGAGCCACGCACGGGATCTTGAACGGGTAGGCGTCCAGCTTCCACTCGGTCGACACGTCATCGACGTCGCGGGTGCGCCGGCTCGGCACGATCGCGATGTCGTCGAGGTGATAGCCCCGCTGTGCGGTCTTGCCCAGGCCGATCTCGACGACGTCACGCATGTCTCATACCTCTTCTTACCGGCTGAAGTAGTTGGGTGCCTCGACGGTCATCTGGATGTCGTGCGGGTGGCTCTCCTTGAGACCGGCCGCGGTAATCCTGATGAGCTGCCCACGCTCCTGCAAGTCGGGAACCGTCTCGGCGCCGACGTAGCCCATCGAGGCACGCAACCCGCCGATGAGCTGGTGTGCGACCCGCGACAGCGGACCACGATAGGGCACCTGGCCCTCGACGCCCTCGGGGACCAGCTTGTCCTCGTTGACATCCTGCTGGAAATAGCGGTCCTTGGAGTACGACTTCGCCTGACCACGCGACTGCATCGCGCCCAGCGAGCCCATCCCGCGGTACTGCTTGTACTGCTTGCCGTTGACGAAGATCAGGTCGCCGGGGCTCTCTTCGCACCCGGCCAGCAGGCTGCCCAGCATGACCGTGTCGGCGCCGGCCACGATCGCCTTGGCCAGGTCGCCGGAATATTGCACGCCGCCGTCGGCGATCACCGGTACCCCGGCCGGCCGGCAGGCCCGCGTCGCCTCCATCACCGCGGTGATCTGGGGCACGCCCACGCCCGCGACCACCCGGGTGGTGCAGATCGCGCCCGGCCCGACACCCACCTTCACGGCGTCGGCGCCGGCCTCGACCAGGGCCTTGGCCCCGGCATAGGTGGCGATGTTGCCGCCCACGATCTCGGTGGCGGTGTCCTTCTTCAGCCGGGCGATCATCTCGAGCACCATCCGCTGGTGGCCGTGCGCCGTGTCGACGATCACCACGTCGACGCCGGCGTCGATCAGGCCACGGGCCCGCTTGTACGAGTCGTCGCCCACCCCCACCGCGGCGGCCACCCGGAGCCGGCCCTGGTCGTCCTTGGCGGCGTTCGGGTATTGCTCCGACTTGGTGAAGTCCTTGACGGTGATCAGCCCGCGCAGCCGCCCGTTGTCGTCGACCAGCGGCAGCTTCTCGATCTTGTGCCGCTGGAGCAGGGTGAGCGCCTCGTCCTTGCTGACCCCGACCGGCGCGGTGATCAGCGGGCTGCGGGTCATCACCTCGCGCACCTTCGTGCTGAGGTCGGTGACGAAACGCATGTCACGGTTGGTGACGATGCCGACCAGGGTGCCGGTGGCGTCGACCACCGGCAGGCCGGAGATGCGGAAGCGCCCGCACAGCTGGTCGACCTGTTGCAGAGTATCGTCCGGGCCGCAGGTGACCGGGTTGGTGATCATGCCGGACTCGGACCGCTTGACCAGGTCGACCTGGGTCGCCTGGTCTTCCGCCGAGAGGTTGCGGTGGAGCACGCCGATGCCGCCCTCGCGGGCCATCGCGATCGCCATCCGCGCCTCGGTCACCGTGTCCATGGCGCTGGACAGCAACGGGATGTTCAGCGAGACATTGCGGGTGAGCCGGGTGATCGTGTTGACCCGGCTGGGCACGACATCAGACTCGCCAGGCTGGAGCAGGACATCGTCGAAGGTGAGTCCGAGAGGCACGGTGCGGGCGGAGTCGGCGTCCACAGATCATCCTTGTCGGGAGGAGGAGACGGTGATTGTTCATCCTACCCATCGCCTCGCGCGCGACTGCGGGGCGGACAAGCGGTCCGGGCCAGCACAGACGGCGCGGATGTGGGTACGGTGACAGGGTGCAGGATGAACCCATCGACCCGTTCAACGGGGATCCGGCCGACCCGGCCGCGGGGCTCGACGACCCGGGCGAGGACGCCGAGAACGATCCGCTGACCGAGGTCGAGCGTCAGGACGTCCTCGAGGACCTCAGCGATCTCGAGGTCTACCAGGCTCTTCTCAGCCCGACCGGGATCCGCGGTCTGGTCATCGAGTGTGAAGACTGCCACGAGCCGCACTACTTCGACTGGGACCTGCTCCGCGGCAACCTGCGCCACCTGCTCACCAGCGGCCGCCCCCGGGTGCACGAGCCCGCCTACGATCCGGATCCAGACCACTACGTGACGTGGGAATACGCCCGCGGTTACGCCGACGGCGTACACGACACGCTCGCCGAAGGGACCGACGACTCCAGCTGAGTCGACGGCCCCCTCAGACGAAGATCAGGCGACCAGGCCGGCTCGGAAACCGGCCGCCACCGCGTGGGCGCGGTCGCGGGCGCCCAGCTTGCGGAACAGCCGCCGGGCGTGCGTCTTGACGGTGTCCTCGGAGACGAAGAGCTCACGCCCGATCTCCGCGTTGCTCTTGCCGTCGGCCATGCCCCGCAAGACCTGCAACTCACGCTCGGTGAGGGTGAGCCGGCGTCCGGTGGGTTGCGCCTCGGCCACGCCGACGCCCACCTCGTTGCCCGGCCAGGCCACCATCGGCCGGCCGGTGGCCGGGTCGATCGGCGCGTCGCCACGCTGCGCCGGGACCATCGGACTGCTGTTCGGGCCGAGCATGGCCGGAACGCTGGCGGCGTTGGCCGTGGTCATCGGAACGCCGTCGCGGTAGGCCGGCCGCCCGGCGGTGGAGTTGGTGTTACGGACGCCGCCGGCGACCGTGGCCGGCTGGGCGTTGCCGCCGTTGATCGGCATGCCCTGCGGGCGGACCGGCAACAGCAGGAGCAGCAGGGCCTTGGCGACGACACTGACCAGGTCGTGCTCGACGCCGCGGATGACGCCACGGGCGCCGGCCGCGACCGCCGCGGCGGCGACCCGGGGGTCTTCGGCGCCGAAGAGCACCAGTTGGGCCTGCGGAGCGCGGGCCAGAACGCGTCGGGTGAAACCGACGCTGTCGGGACGGGTCACGGCGGTGTCGGCGAGGACCACCTCGGCCGGCCTTTCAGCCAGACGGATCATGGCTTCGGTCTCGCTGACCGCGGTCCGGACGACCCCGGTCATGCCGAGCCGGGCCGCGGTGGACGCCACGGTCTGAGCCGCCAGCGGGGTACGGACGCACACGAGGACGGTACGCACAGTGATCCTCCTTCTCTCTCAGAGGAGATCACGCGAGGGCCGCAGCATTACGCGCTTTAGATGGAAAAAACGGGAAAGATAGGGACGAGTTACGGCCGCAATGGGATACGCCCGCAGATGACATCGACGAAGTCGGGTTGAGCGCGGAAATACCGGGGTACAACCGCGTCAGGCCTGAGCTAGGCCCTCGTGACAACACTCCGCGGTGCCGCGCGGGAGGAGGGTGTTGATGTCGAACGTTCGCAGACTGCCCGGGCCCATCGCCGACCTTTGGGACTGGCAGCGACTCGGAATTTGCCGTGGCCGGGACAGTGCGCAGTTCTTCCACCCCGACGGCGAACGCGGGTCGTCCCGCAACCGCCGCGAGGCGAAGGCCAAGTCGATGTGTGGCGCCTGCCCGGTCCGGGCTGAGTGCGCCGCACACGCCCTGGCGATCCGTGAGCCGTACGGGGTCTGGGGAGGTTTCAGCGAAGCGGAGCGGCTGCGGCTGCTCGCCGTCGGCTGGGAGGACCTGGCCGACCGGCGTCACGGGCGCGTCGACCTTGCCCGGCTCGAGGCGCGCCTCGGCCGTCCCCACAAGTCGGTGCCGGCGCAACGGCAGGCACCAGCCGCTTGACGCCGTCGCGCGGCGCCGCGCGGACTCACCACACAGCTCAGGACGCGGTCCCCTGCGGGGGGCCGCGTCGTTGTCGTGTTCAGCGGTTCTCCGACCGCATCGGTGGACATGCAAGCCACCGTATGAGCGAACTACTTCGCTGAGTCGGACGAAAAGTGCGTCCTCACGTACTCAGGTCTACTCAATCGTGACATCGATGCCGTGCCAACCCGTGGCGCCGTCCGGGGCCGGTGGCGCCGGGGTGCTCGTCTGCGTGTAGCCGGTCGTGTCGGTCGCGCGTACCCGCACATGGTGTTTGCCCTTGGCGGCGTTCCACCCGTAGCTCCACTGGCGCCAGGTGTCGCTGCTGACCGTGTCGGCGAGCGTCGCGACCTGCCACGGCTCGCCGTCGACCTGAACCTCGACCTTGGCGATCCCCTTGTGCTGCGCCCAGGCCACACCGGCGATGGTCACCGGCCCGGCCTGCTTCGAGGCGCCGGCCCGGGGCGTGTCGATGCGCGACTGCGTCTTGATCGGCCCCTGCGCCGACCAGCCCCGCGGCACCCAGTAGGCGTCGAAGTCGGCGAACCGGGTCAGCTCGATCTCGGTGATCCACTTGCAGGCGCTGACGTAGCCATACAGTCCCGGAACCACCATTCGCACCGGAAACCCGTGCTGGACCGGCAACGGCTTGCCGTTCATCCCGATCGCCAGCATCGCGTCCCGCCCGTCCCGCAGCACCGCCGTCGGACTGCCACACGTCCACCCGTCCACCGACCGCTGCACCACCTGGTCGGCCTCGGGCAGCGGGTCGGCCGCGTCCAGCAGCTCCTTGATCGGCACACCCAGCCACAGCGCGTTGCCGATCAACGAGTCACCGACCTCATTGGACACACAGGCCAGCGTCACGTACCGCTCGATCATCGGCCGCTTGAGCAGATCGTCCCAGCCGATCGTGATCGGGTTCCGGACCATGCCGTGGATCTTCAACTGCCACGTCGACGGGTCCACCTGCGGCGGGTAGAGCGACGTGTCGATCCGGTAGAAGTCATCGTTGCTCGTCACGTACGCGACCGCGCCCGGCACCTGCACCCCCGCGGGCACAACCGGCGCATTCTGCCGAGCCGCCGGCAGCACCACCTCTTGCCGCGCCTGACTCACGGCCCGCCGCCCGGTCAGCAGCCGCCCGACCACCCCGCCCAGCGCCGAAACCCCCACCACGATGCCGAGACCTTTGAGAAACCGCCGCCGGCCCTCTTCCGGGTACGCGTCATCGTGGTCGGCAACCGCAACACCGGAGCCCGCCCCGCCACCCGGCACCGACTCCCCCGACACCACCCCCGAGTTCCGCCCCGCCCCCGACGACCGTGCTCCCGTGCCAACCCCCCACGCCGCCCGCTCCCGCAGCGCCGCCACCGGCTCCCCCGCCGCCAGAGCCAGCAGCCCCCTGAGCACCACCACCGCGACCACCGCCGCCACCAGCGAAGGCAACGCGGCCACCACCCCCGCGTCATGCCGGGTGACCGCCGAGATGACCCCGACGATCCCGAAGACCGCCACCAGCCCCACCCCGGCCCACCACCGCCGAGCCGCCACCACCCCAGCGCCGAACGCGTAGGCCGCGAGCAGAACCGCCGTCCCGGTCAGCAGAGCCGTCTTGTCATGCACCCCGAACACCGCGATGCCAAAATCCTTGACGCCCGCCGGCACGTGATCGACAACCACGCCCCCAACCGCAAGCAACGGCGCCGACGTGGGCCCGGTAGCCACAGCCACCAGCTCAGCCACACCCAGCGCGGCCGCAGCGGCGCCGACACCGGCCAACCCGGCCCGCAGAGAGGTCTTCACACCCCTATCGTGCACCTGCGGGCGCACGCAGATCCTTACCGTCGTGTGACGTTCCCGTCCGGCCTCGGTTGCCGCTCGGAATTGGGGCGCCGGGTGGCCGCTCGCGGCTCCCCATGGGCTGAAGTGCGGGGGCACGGTCGAGGCGCCAGAAAACGCCAGGAGACGGATGCCCAGCCTGACTGCCGCGTCACGTTCAGGGTGGCGCAACGCACAGCGCTGCGAGGTGGGGTTGCCGTGCTGGGCGGCAGCACACGGCGTGCATGGGCGGGGTCGCCCGCGCTCTGTCGTGGTGGGCTGGGCTACCGCCGGGTGGGCTCGGGTTCGGGCTCGATTTCGGAGACGCGCGGGCGCCGCCACCTCCCCCACCCTGTCACTGGGTGGGCGCAAACGTAGCGGTCGAAAATGACGGTTCGGAGAACTGTCCACAGGGAGATCGGGCGTTGAGGACGCCGGAGAGCCGGCTCACAGTGATCGGCAGGACCTCGATCGGCATGGCCACGGCCACCGCGCCCAAGGAGCGCGCTCGAGTGGATGGCCACATCTGACGGGTTGGGCCGCGTTGGAGAACTTTCCGGGTGGAGGTCTGATGCATCGCTCGCGCTGGTCATGGGCGGAGCTTGAGTCGCACCAGGCAACCAACCTGCCCGCTCGCCCTTGAGCGGGCACGCTGCGACCAGCAGTTGAGCGTGCTGACGAGGGCGGGATCAGCTGTTGATGGTGACCGGCTCGGCGGGGGCGTGGATTTCGGAGCCTCCGTTGCGGCATTGGGGGCACCACGGCTGGAGGCGCTGGTGGGTGACGTAGACGAAGAGCAGGTAGGCCAGCGTCGCCTGGACGGCGGCCCAGCCGTAGCGGCCGATCGGGTGGGTGGACAGCAGGGCCGAGGCGAGCACCACGGCCAGATATGACCCGGCCAGCAGCTTGCTCTCGAAGAGGTGGGCCACCCGGAAGCGCAGGCTGTAGCGGCTTGCTACCGAGGCGGCGTCCAGCGGGAGGGCGCGGACGCAGCGTTCGCAGAGTTGGCGGTTGTGGGACAGGACCGCGTAGGCCAGGAACACGGTGAGCGCCACCAGGGCGAACAGGGCGGCAAGCGGCACCAGGGCGCTGAGGGCGGGGATGATCGTCATTACGATCAGTGCACCCACGACGGTGACTAACAGTCCAGGTGCGAAATGTCCGATCACCCTGCTCACGGCGTTAGCTCCCCTTCTCATGATCACTGAACGTAGTCACCGCAGAGGGAATAGCCCACCGTCCGTTCGGTGGAGGAGGGCTCGTAAAGTGTCGGGGTGATCGTGGTGGTGGAGGGGCCCTCGGCGGCGGGCAAGACGACCTGGTGCCGGCGTCAGGTGGGCCGCTTTGTCGCGGAGGACGCGGGCGGGGCGCCGGCCGAGCCGGGTGATGGGCAGGCGCTGGCCCGGCACTGGGCGCGGGTCAGCATCAAGCGCTGGGCGGACGCCGTCGAGCTCGAGCGCGCCGACGGCATCGCGTTCTGTGACACGGATCCGGTGAAGTTGCACTACGCCTGGGGTATGGCCGCGCTGGGGCTGGCGCCGCGCGCCACGTTCGACCGTGAGCTGGCGCTGGTGCGGACGGCGTTCGTGTCGGGGCGGCTCGGGCTGGCCGACGCGGTGCTGGTCAGCATGCCGGACGCGGAGGCGTTGCAGGCGCGGCGGGATGCCGACGAGACCCGGCGGCGGCGGAACTTCGCCACGCATGTGCAGCTGCGGGAGCCGTTGCGGCAGTGGTACGAGACGCTGGACTCGCTGGAACCCGGACGGGTGATCTGGGGGCTGCCCGACGAAGGGGTACCCAAGCTGCCTGAGCCGCGCGCGTACCGCACCGGCGGCGGGCTGCTGGACGCGCTGGTCGACGCGCTGCCGCCGCTACGCTGACATCGGGTCCTCGAGGATCCGTTCGAAGGCCAGCTCGCCGGCGCCGATCAGGGCCGCGTCGGTGCCGAGTTCGGGGGTACGCAGGCGGATGTGCTCGCGGGTCGCGGCCAGGGCGACCGAGTTCAGCCGGCTGCGGATGTGCGCCGCCGCGACCAGGTAGATGTCGCGCAGCGTGCCGCCGAAGATGACCGCCTCGGGGTTGAAGATGTTGGCCAGGTTGCCGACGCCGAAGCCGATCCAGTCGCCGACCTGGCGTACCGCCCGCTGAGCCTCGCGGTCGCCGCGCATGGCCGCCTCGACCACGTCGAGCACCGAGTCGCGGCCCGACTCGCCGGCCCGCCCGGCCGCCTGGAGCAGCGCCGACTCGCCGATCTCGGTCTCCCAGCAGCCCCGCGAGCCGCAGCTGCACGGCCGGCCGTGCGGGTTGACCACCATGTGGCCGACCTCGCCGCCGTAGCCGCCGTGCCCGGTGACCCGGCGGCCGCCGGCGATGATGCCGCCGCCGACGCCCACGTCGCCGTACAGGTAGATGACGTTGTCGCAGCCGACCGCGGCGCCGCGGCTGTGCTCAACCAGGGCCGAGACGTCGGCGACGTTGCCGACGGTGAACGAGCCGTGGTCGCCCACCGCGGAGCTGAGCGCCTCACCGACCGGTTCGTCCACCCAGCCGACCGTGGGCGCGAGCCGGACCACGCCGTCGTCGCGGCGGACCATCCCGGCCACCGCGCAGCCGCCGCCCACGTAGCGGGAGCCGTCCGGCACCGAGGCGCGCATCTCGTCGATGAAGTGGGCCAGCGGTTCGACCGCGTCCATCGCCTGCATGCCGCGCGGGCGGGCGGCGTCCCGCCGGTCCAGGATGCGCCCGCCCAGGCCGATGCGGGCGGCGCGCAGGCGGTCCACCTCGATGCTCACCGCGTACGCGAAGACTTTTGAGCTCTCGGGCTGAACCACCAGGGAAGGGCGACCGGCCCGCCCGGTCTCGCCCGGAGTGCGCTCGTTGACGAGCCCCGCGGTGGTGAGTTCCGCGGTGAGCGCCCCGATCGTGCTGCGGTTGAGGCCGAGCCGGGTGGTCAGTTCGGCACGGGAGGTCGCGCCGTGCACGTGGACATAGCGCAGCAGCGTTCCCAAGTTGTGCCGGCGCACCTCCTCCTGGGTGGGGCCGGCCCGCATCAGCGGGCCGTCCCCGTCACCAGGAGCTGATTCATCGGTTGCCGGTCGCGGCCGCTCTGCGCCTGGAGAGGGCGTCGACGCCGGCGGCCAGCAGCAGCACCGCACCGGTGAAGATGAACTTGGTGCCGGGGCTGAAGTTCATCAGACCCATGCCGTTGTCGATGACCGCGATCACGGTGCCACCGAGCACGGCGTCGATGACCCGGCCCTTGCCACCGAAGAGGCTGGTGCCACCGATGACCGCCGCGGCGACCGCGTAGAGCAGCACGTTGGAGCCACCCGAGCGGGGGTCCACCGAGCTGGCCCGGCTGGCCGCGACGATGCCGCCGATGGCCGCCATGAACGAGCCGATGACGAACACCGAGATGCGGATCCGGTCGACCGGGATACCGGCCCGGCGGGCCGCCTCGGCGTTGCCGCCGACCGCGTACACGTGCCGGCCGTAGGTGGTGCGGCCCAGGATGAACGTCCAGATGACCGCGAAGACCGCCAGGATCGGCACGACGATCGGCACGCCCTTGAGCGAGTTGATCGCCGGGTTGATCGCGCGCTCCTGCGACAGGATGGCGGTCGGGATCAGGACGACCAGCGCCAGACCGACAATCCGGGCCAGCACGATGCCCAGCGGGTCGGTGGCCAGGCCCCGGGAGGCGCGGCCGCGCAGCTTGACGAACTGGGTGGCGGCGTACGCGGCGATGCCGACCACGGCGAGCACCCAGCTCACGACGACCGGCATGTTCTTGTTGGCCAGCGAGAGCACGAACGAGTCCTGGATGGAGATGTTCGTGCCGCCGCTGAGCAACACCAGCAGGACACCTTGGAAGCTCAGGAACGCGGCCAGCGTGACGACGAACGACGGGATGCCGATCTTCGACACCAGGAAGCCCAGCAGGAAACCGATCAGCAGGCCGACGATCAGCGCGGCCGGGACCGCGGTGAACCAGGACCAGCCGTGCTTGGTCAGCAGCACGGCGGCGACCGCTCCGGCCACACCGCTGGTGTAACCGGCGGACAGGTCGATCTCGCCGAGCAGCAGCACGAAGACCAGGCCCATGGCGATGAAGATGACCGCCGCGCCCTGCGAGAAGAGGTTGCTGAAGTTCAGCGCGCTGATGAAGGTGTCCGGGCGGGCGATGCCGAAGACCAGGCAGAGCACGATGAGACCGGCGACGGCCGCGAGGCTGCCGATGTCACCGCCGCGCACCCGGCCGATGTAGTCGCTGACGTGGCTGGCGATCGTGGGCTTGGCCACCTGGACCTTTCCGGCGCCCGCGGGGCCGGTCGTGGTTGTGCTCACTGGTCGTCTCCCGGAGTGATGTCGACGTACTCGCTCGGCTTCTCCGGCGGCAGGCCGAGGTTGCCGCTGCGCCCGCCGGTGATCAGCTCGACCACCTGCGAGTGGGTGACGTCGGTCGCCTTCACCTGCGCGGCGGTGCGGCCGAGGTAGAGCGCCGCGATCCGGTCGGAGACCGCGAACACGTCGTTCATGTTGTGCGAGATGAGCACCACGCCGAGGCCGTTGTCGGCCAGCCGGCGGACCAGCTCCAGCACCTGGGCGGTCTGTGCCACACCGAGGGCGGCGGTCGGCTCGTCGAGGATGACCACCCGGCTGTTCCAGAGCACCGCCTTGGCGATCGCCACCGTCTGCCGCTGACCACCGGACAGGCTGGCGACCAGCTGACGCAGCGATTTCACGGTGCGGACGGACAGGCCGGCCAGGGTGTCGCCGGCCATCTGCTCCATGGTGGCCTCGTCCAGGGTGAGGCCCCTGGTCTTCTCGCGGCCGAGGAACATGTTCTGGACGATGTCCAGGTTGTCGCAGAGCGCGAGGTCCTGGTAGACGACCTCGATGCCCAGCGCGGAGGCGTCCCGGGGGCTGTGGATGGCCACCTGGTTGCCCTCGAACGTCACCGTGCCCGCGTCCATCGAGTAGATACCACTGACGCATTTGACGAGGGTGGACTTGCCTGCGCCGTTGTCACCGACGAGAGCGGTGACCTCGCCGGGGTAGACGCTGAGTCCGACGTCGTGCAGGACCTGGACGGGACCGAAACTCTTGTCGATCCCGCGCAGCTCCAGGAGAGGTGTCGCGGCCACGGATTGGTTCTCCTTTGCTGGTGACCGGTTCTGGGGGTGCGACGCCCGGCGCCGCCCACGCCCAGTCGCGGGCGTGAGCGGCGCCGTTCGTCAGCCGTCGGGGGTGACCCCCACAGTCAAATCAGCTGATGCCGTTTTCCGTGCACAGCTTGGCGAAGTTGCCGGTGCAGAGGGCTTCCTTGGTCACGAAGCCGTCCGCGATGACGTCCTTCACCGTCTCCTTGGTGATGGACTTCGGGGTCAGCAGCACCGACTTGACGTCCTGGTTCGACTCCGGGTCCTTGATGGTCCCGGTGGCGGTGGTCGGCGTCTCGCCCTTGGCCAACGAGATGGCCAGCCCGGCAGCCGCCTCGGCCTCCTGCTTGATCGCCTTGTAGACGGTCATGCACTGGTCGCCGGCGAGGATGTTCTGCAGACCCTGCACGGTGGCGTCCTGGCCGGTGACCGGGACCTGGCCGTTCAGCTTGTTCTTCTTCAGCACCTGGATGACCGCGTTGCCGAGGCCGTCGTTGGCGGCGAGCACACCCTTGATCTGCTTGTTCTGGGTGAGCATCTGCTCGAAGATCGTGCCGGCCTGGGCGTTGTCCCAGTCCGGAACGGACTGGTCCGGGCCCTTGGTGAAGGTGCCGTCGTCGTACTTCGGCTTGAGCACCGAGTCGTAGCCCTGCTTGAACAGCGTGGCGTTGTTGTCGGTGGGCGAGCCGTTGAGCTCGGCCACGACCGGCTTGGCCGCCTTGTTCGCGGTCAGGCAGTCGACCAGACCCTGGCCCTGCAGCTCGCCGACCTTGACGTTGTCGAACGACACGTAGTAGTTCGCGCCGCCGTTCAGGGTGAGGCGGTCATAGTCGATCGTGGCGATACCGGCGGCCTTGGCCTTGTCCAGCACGGCCTTGCCGGTGCCGGAGTCCAGGTTGACGATGACCAGAACCTTGACGCCGCTGGAGATCATGCCGTCCGCGATCGTCTGGAACGCGCTCTTGTCACCCTGGGCGTTCTGGATGTTGGCCTCAACACCGGCGGCCGCGAAGGCCGCCTTGAGGAACTTCAGGTCATCCGTGGCCCAGCGCTGCGAGCTGGCCGTGTCGGGCAGGATGATGCCGACCTTGCCCGGCGCCGAGCCGCCGCCGTTGCTTCCGGTGCCACCGGAGTCGCTGTCGGAGCCGCAAGCGGCCATGCTGCCGGTGGCCAACAGGCCAAGGGCGGCAAGGGCGAACATTCCCTTACGCATTACTTATGTCCTTTCGGGTAAATCCGGGCCTTCGTCGGATTCTCCAGTTTGCGCGGAGGGAGGGTTCGCTCCCCAGGACGCAGTGGATCAGGAGCATTTGTTGTGCCCGGCAACGTATTCCTGTTGCGGGCGGTTACACAAGCAGAGTTGCCGGGCCTTCTGGTCACAGGGCATAACAATCCGGCAACATGCCCGAAGCGACCGACGACTGTGCCGGTAGCCGCTTCGGCACCGGTTCCGGGCCGCTAGCTGGACTTGCCCCACAACGTGACGCTAAGTCACGCAGTGGTCCCAACCTGCCCGATCCCGGGATAAAGATCAGCCCCGGGACATAACGGTGTCGTAACGGCTCGGACAGATGGGGTCTATGTCCGAATGTGCGCAAGGGTTGCGGCGGTCAGACGGACCAGATCGTCCGGCGACAATGCGACCTGGAGGCCACGGCGGCCCGCGGAGACGTACATCAGATCCAAGGCCGTCACCGAGTCGTCGATCACCGTGGGCAGGCGGCGGCGCTGACCCAGCGGGCTGATCCCGCCCCGCACATAGCCGCTGCTGCGCTCGGCGTCGGCCCGGTCGGCGAGCGCGGCCCGTTTGCCGCCGGCCGCGTGGGCCAGGGCCTTCAGGTCGAGATCGCCGGTCACGGGTACGACCGCGGTCGTCAGGGAGCCGTCCACCGCGGCGATCAGCGTCTTGAAGACCCGCTCCGGAGGGACGCCGATCGCCTCGGCCACTCGGGCGCCGTAGTCGGGGGTGTCGGCGTCGACCTCGTAGGTGTGCAGGGTGTGCGCAACCTTCTGCGCAGTGAGCAGCACCGTTGCCGGAGTGCCGGCCGCTTTCTTAGCCACGGCGCGGAGGCTAGCGCGGGGTAGCTGTGCGAAAAAATCAACACCCATGTCGTAGCTCGGTGGGTGGCGCCGGCCGCTGCTCCCGCCGAGGTCGCCTCGCCTCCGGCGACGGCTCGGCGTGCGTGCGTGGTCGCCCTCTTTCTCAGGAGTGGGTGGTGACCAGGGCGGTCGGTGCGCCGGCCACCCGGGTCAGGACGATGCCGGCGGCGGACGTGCCGGCGAGTTTGAGGTCGCGGCGGAGCCGGTCGGGTTCCAGGGCCGAGCCCCGCTTGCGGATCTCCAGGCGGCCGACGCCCCGCTCGCGGAGCGCCGCCCGGAGGCGCTTGAGCGAGAACGGCAGCACGTCCAGCACCTCGAGGCGCCGGGCGTACGGGGTGTCGACGGCGTCGTCGGCGTACACGTAGGCGATCTCGGGGTCGGCGAGCCGGCCACCGACCGCCGACGCGAACTCCGCGACCAGATGCGAGCGGACCACGGCCGGGTCCGGGTCGTAGAGCCAGCGGCCGACCGGCCCGACCGGTCCGTCCCGCTCCCCGGTGCCGGTCAGCTCCTGACCGCCCGGCAGCAACGTCGCGCGGCGCGGGACCGCGGCCAGCGGGCCGCACCAGAAGGCGGCCTCGACCAGGTCGCCGCCGACGCTGACCCACTCGCCCTCGGCGCCGGCCGGGAGCAGGGCGTGGTCGATGCCGGGCGCGAGCTTCAGGACCGTCCGGGGCACGCGGGCGGCCAGCCCGGCCACGAAGTCCCAGGGCGGCGAGAACGACGCGGGGTCGAACACCCGGCCCCGCCCGGCCTTGCGGCGCGCCGGGTCGGCGAACACCGCGTCGAACCGCTCGACCTCGACCGTGGTGGCGTCGGCGCAGGTCACCTCGATGCGGTCGGCGAGACCGAGCGCGTCCGCGTTGGCGGCGGCGGTCGCGGCGGTGAGCGGATCGGCGTCGACGGCGTGCACCCGGAGGCCGGCCCGGGCGAAGGCCAGCGCGTCGGCGCCCAACCCGCAGCCGAGGTCGGCGACGGTTCGCACCCCGGCGGCGGCCAGGCGGGCGGCCCGGCGCTCGGCCACCACCGCCCGGGTCGCCTGTTCCAAACCCGGACGGGTGAAGAACATCCGGTCGGCCGCGGCGCCGAACTTGGCCCGCGCCGAGCGTCGCAGGGTGGCCTGGGTGAGGGCCGCGGCGGCCAGCCCGGGTTCCACCCCACGAGCGCGCAGCGCGGTGCCGGCGGTCAGCGCGTCACCGCCGGCCAGGTCCGCGGCGGCCGCCAGGACCTCGTGGTCATTACGCAGCTCAGCCAACAGTTCGAGGTCCACGGGACGACATTCTCCCCTGGGCGAACTCGTTGGCACTCTGGTTGACGGAGTGCTAGTTCCGGCATAACCTCCGACTTAGCACTCTCACCATGAGGGTGCCAGCGTGAGCCCAGCGATGGGCCGCGTTTGCGCCAGGCGGACCGGCACCCGCGACGACGGCCCCGCCCGGTGGCATGAGGCATCAGTCCGGCCTCGCTGACGAGGTCGGCAACACCTGTACCCAGGAGGGTATGCCCGTGACTACCGCGACCAAGGTTGCGATCAAGCCGCTTGAGGACCGCATCGTGGTCCAGGCCAATGAGGCGGAGACCACCACGGCGTCGGGCCTCGTGATCCCCGACACCGCGAAGGAGAAGCCGCAGGAGGGCACCGTCCTCGCGGTCGGCCCCGGACGCATCGACGACAAGGGCAACCGCGTCCCGATCGACGTCAAGGTCGGCGAGACGGTCCTCTACTCGAAGTACGGCGGCACCGAGGTCAAGTACGCCGGCGAGGAGTACCTGGTGCTCTCCGCCCGCGACGTCCTCGCGGTCATCGAGAAGTGACCTACTGATGTGCTGACCGCCTCGGTCCCCGGCGACGGGGACCGGGGCGGCTGTGCGTGAAGGGACCAATAGATGGCGAAGATTCTCAGCTTCTCAGACGACGCCCGGCACCTGCTGGAGCACGGCGTCAACACGCTCGCCGACACGGTCAAGGTCACCCTCGGCCCGCGCGGCCGCAACGTCGTCCTCGACAAGAAGTTCGGCGCGCCCACGATCACCAACGACGGTGTCACCATCGCCAAGGAGATCGAGCTCTCCGACCCGTACCAGAACCTCGGCGCCCAGCTGGTCAAGGAGGTGGCGACGAAGACCAACGACGTCGCCGGCGACGGGACCACCACGGCGACCGTCCTCGCCCAGGCACTCGTTCGCGAGGGCCTGCGCAACGTGACGGCGGGCGCCAACCCGATCGGCCTCAAGCGGGGCATGGACCTGGCCGCCGAGGCCATCTCCAAGGCGCTGCTCGACAAGGCCGTCGACGTGGACGACCACAAGGCGATCGCCAACGTGGCCACCATCTCGGCCCAGGACGCCACCATCGGCGAACTGATCGCCGAGTCGATGGACCGGGTCGGCCGCGACGGCGTCATCACGGTGGAAGAGGGTTCGGCGCTCAGCACCGAGCTCGAGGTCACCGAGGGTCTGCAGTTCGACAAGGGCTTCATCTCGCCGAACTTCGTGACCGACGCCGAGTCGCAGGAGTCCGTCCTCGAGGACGCGTACATCCTGATCACCACGCAGAAGATCTCCTCGGTCGAGGAGATGCTCCCGCTGCTGGAGAAGGTGCTCCAGTCGGGCAAGCCGCTGCTGATCATCGCGGAGGACGTCGAGGGCCAGGCCCTGTCCACCCTGGTGGTCAACGCGATCCGCAAGACCTTCAAGGTCGCCGCGGTGAAGGCTCCCGGCTTCGGCGACCGGCGCAAGGCGATGCTGCAGGACATGGCGATCGCCACCGGCGGCGAGCTGATCGCGCCCGAGCTGGGCTACAAGCTCGACCAGGTCACCCTGGAGATGCTCGGCAGCGCCCGCCGGGTGGTCGTCGACAAGGAGAACACCACCATCGTCGATGGTGGCGGCGTCTCCTCCGAGGTGACCGACCGGGTCGCTCAGATCCGCAAGGAGATCGAGGCGTCCGATTCCGACTGGGACCGCGAGAAGCTCGCCGAGCGGCTGGCCAAGCTGTCCGGCGGCATCGCGGTGATCAAGGTCGGCGCGGCCACCGAGGTCGAGATGAAGGAGCGCAAGCACCGCATCGAGGACGCCATCGCGGCGACCAAGGCGGCGGTGGAAGAGGGCACCGTCCCCGGTGGCGGCGCCGCGCTCTCGCAGATCACCTCGGTGCTCGACGGCAACCTCGGCCTCACCGGCGAGGAGGCCATCGGCGTCCAGATCGTCCGCAAGGCGCTGGACGAGCCACTGCGCTGGATCGCGCAGAACGCCGGCCACGACGGCTACGTCGTGGTGGGCAAGGTTCGTGAGCTGGGCTGGGGCCACGGCCTCAACGCGGCCACCGACGAGTACGTCGACCTGGCCGCGTCCGGCATCATCGACCCGGTCAAGGTGACCCGCAACGCGGTCTCCAACGCCGTGTCGATCGCCGGCCTGCTGCTCACCACGGAAAGCCTCGTGGTGGAGAAGCCGGCCGAGCCCGACCCGGCCGCCGGCAGTAGCCACGGGCACAGCCACGGTGGCCACGGCCACCAGCACGGCCCGGGCTTCTGACCGTCGCACGACCCACATCAACGAAAGGCGCGCTGTCTCCCCACGGCGCGCCTTTCGTCATTGGTTCGAACGCCCGGCCACGACCAGCAGCATCCCGGCGATCCAGGGGATGACGGCGAGCACCGCGCCTTCGACCCCGCCGAAGATGAAGAGCGCCACCGCGGCGACACAACAGGCGATCCCGGCGATGAACAGCCGGCGCCGGGGCGGCCGGGTGGTGAACCGCTCCTCGCGAAGGGGCGCGACGATGTCGTCGAAGTCGTTGTCGCCCTCCGGCATCGCGGCCACCTCCCGGAAACCACGCTACTGGCCGACGCGCCCGTCGACGCGCTCGCGGATCAGGTCGGCGTGACCGCAGTGCCGGGCGTACTCCTCGATCAGGTGGACGAGGACCTGCCGCAACGGATCCCCGGCGGCGCCGATCACGCCGAGGTCGGCCTGGCCGGCGACGTAGGCGTCGGCGAACGCGACCTCCTCCCGCCAGCGTTCCCACGCCTCGGCCACCATCGCCGGGTCAGCCACCGCGTCGTCGAAGTCGCCGTTCGGATTGTCCTCGCTGCGGTAGAGCCGCGGCCCGTCCTGCCCGGCCATCCGTAGCCGGAACCAGGTCTGCTCCACGCCCGCCAGGTGCCGGAGCAGGCCCAGCAGCGACAGGTTCGACGGGGGGACGGAACGGGCGGCCAGCTGGGCCGCGTCCAGCCCGGCGCACTTCATCTCGAGGGTCAGCCGATAGTCCCGGAGGTAGCCCAGCAGCGTGGCCCGTTCGCCGTCGAAGTTCTCGTCCGACCGTGGATCGTCGTCGGGGTGGACCCACATGTCCCACCACCCGAACTTACGTTCAGTCACTTCCGACATACGCCTAGCGAACGCCCATTCGGCGGTACCGGGCAACCCAGTTTCTTCGCTAGCATCCGGCCCGTGGACATCCGTGCGTCGGACGACGATCGCCAGCGAGTGGTGGCCGCCCTGGAGCGGCACACCGGCGCCGGCCGGCTGACGCTCGACGAGTTCGCGGCCCGGGTCGAGGCGGCGGTCGGCGCCCGCACGAAGTCTGAGCTCGCCGCCGTGACCAGCGACCTGCCGGCCACCGAGGACGATCACCCGCGGCGCGAGCTGCTCGTGGTCTTCCTCATCGCGATCGTCACGCTGGTGATCCTCGCCCTGTTCATCGCCCTGCGGAACTGACGATTCAGCGGTCCACCGGGCTGAAGTCCCAGACGTGCGGCGAGCGCGCCACCAGCGACGCGGGCGGCGCCGGCATCGCGACCGGGGAATGGCGCCATCGAGAGATGACCACGATGCGCTTGTCGGTGGACGAGTAGACGTCCGTCGACACATGTTGGGGCAGCACCTCGAGTTCAGGCACGGCCTTCTCACACACCCAGGTCAGCAACTCGTCGAAGCCGCTGCCGAGGGCGCGCACCTCCCACATCCGCGCAATCATGAGCCACTGCCTACCTTCACGCGGTGATCGCCGTCAATGGCATGGCGGAGTCGGCGGGCAGATCCAGCCGGCTCGGCGCCACGCCGGCCGCCACGAGGTGCGAGCCGAGCGCCGCGACCATCGCGCCGTTGTCGGTGCACAACTGCGGTCGGGGTACGCGTACCCGGATGCCGTGTTTCGATGCACGATCCGTGGCCAGCGCCCGCAGCCGGGAGTTGGCCGCCACCCCGCCGCCGATCACCAGCGTCTCCACGCCGTTGGCCCGGCAGGCCTCGATCGCCTTGGCCGTGAGCACGTCGCAGACCGCCTCCTGGAAGCTGGCCGCCACGTCGGCCACCGGGATCGTCGTCCCCTCCCGCTGCCGGGCCTCGACCCAGCGCGCGACCGCGGTCTTGAGGCCCGAGAACGAGAAGTCGTAGCGGTGCGCGGCCAGGTCCTTGGCCGCGGTCAGCCCGCGCGGGAACGGGATCGCGGCGGCGTCGCCGGAACGGGCCCGGCGGTCGATCACCGGCCCGCCCGGGAAGCCCAGCCCGAGCAGCCGCGCCACCTTGTCGAAGGCCTCGCCGGCAGCGTCGTCGATGGTCGCGCCGAGCGGTGTCACGCCGGCCGTCACGTCGTCGACCAGCAGCAGCGACGAGTGGCCGCCGGAGACCAGCAGGGCGATCGCCGGCTCGGGCAGCGGGCCGTGCTCCAGGGTGTCCACCGCCACATGCGCGGCGAGGTGGTTGACCCCGTAGATCGGCTTGTCCGTCGCGAGGGCGTACCCCTTGGCCGCGGCGACGCCGACGAGCAGCGCGCCGGCCAGACCCGGCCCGGCCGTCACGGCGATCGCGTCGATGTCGGCCAGGGTGACCTTCGCCTCGTCGAGCGCCCGCCGCATGGTCGGCACGATGGCCTCCAGGTGGGCGCGGCTGGCCACCTCGGGCACCACGCCGCCGAAGCGGGCGTGCTGGTCGACGCTGGAGGCGAGCGCGTCGGCGAGCAGGGTGTGGCCGCGGACGATGCCGACGCCGGTCTCGTCGCACGAGGTCTCGATACCGAGAACGAGAGGGCCGTCAGCCATTGCGCATCATCACCAGGGCGTCCGTGTTGCTGGGTTGGTAGTAGCCGCGGCGGATGCCGACCGGCTCGAAGTCGTATCGGGCGTACAGGCGCTGGGCCGGCTCGTTGTCGACGGCCACCTCGAGCAGCGTCTTGCGGCTGCCCTGCCGGGCGGCCTCGGCGAGCAGCGCCTCCAGCAGCTCGCGCCCGATGCCCCGCGTCTGGGCGTCCCGGCGGACCGCGATGTTCTGCACCCAGGACTCCTCGGCGTCCACGACGGACAGTCCGGCGTACCCGAGGATCTGGTTCTCCTCGGTGAAGATCAGGTAGTAGCGGCGCAGGGCGAGCTCGTTCCAGAACATCGCCGGCGACCACTTCTCGGCCCCGAAGAGGTCTTCCTCGATCCGCAGCACCTCGTCGATGTGCCACCACCGCAGCCGGGACAGCGTCATGGCAGCACGGACTTGCGCCCGGCCGGCTCGACCGCGTCCGGCCGGCGCAGGTAGAGCGGGGTGAGCAGCTCGCCGGCGGCCTTACCCAGGACCCGGTCGGCGGCCAGCGCGATCAGGGCGGCGCCGGGCGGGTAGAGCACGTGCTCGTCGATCGGCAGCCCGATGATGTCGCTGTACTTCACGGCGCCCTCCCCCACGGCCCGGTCGGCCCGGCCGGTGAAGGAGGCCGGCTTCGCCACCGCCGGTTCGGTGACGCGGTGTCCGTCCAGATAGGTCGCGAAGTAGATCTCCTTGCGGCGGGCGTCGGTCGCCACCAGCACCCGGCCCGGCCCCGCGGCGCGACCAAGACCGTCAAGACTGCAGACACCGTACGTCGGGATGCCCAGCGCCTGGCCCATGCTCGCCGCGGTGGCCAGCCCAACGCGGAGCCCGGTGAACGGGCCCGGCCCGAGGCCGGCGACGATCGCGCCGAGGTCGCCGGGACGCACTCCGGCCTCGGCCAGCGTCGCGTGGATCTGGGGCGCGAGCAGCTCGCCGTGCGCACGCGGGTCGACGGTCCGCCGTTCGGCCAGGCCGTGCAGGCCGGCGCCGGTGACCTCGGCGACGGCGGCGGTCGAGGCCGGCGTCGCGGTGTCCAGGGCCAGTACGAACACGGCTAGCCCCAGACGATCGTCGGACGGCCCGCGTCGGCCAGCGCCTTGTTCGCCGCGCTGAACGGGCGCGTGCCGAGGAAACCGGCCCGGTTGAGCGGGCTGGGATGCCCGGCCTCCAGCACGATGTGGGCCGGGTTGGTGATCAGCGCGGCCTTCTTGCGGGCGTAGCCGCCCCAGAGCAGGAAGACGATCCGGTCGTCCCGCGCGTTCAACGCCTCGATCGTCGCGTCGGTGAACGCCTCCCAGCCCTTGCCCGCGTGCGAGCCGGCCTTGGTCGCCCGGACGGTCAGCACCGCGTTGAGCAGCAGCACACCCTGCCGCGCCCAGCCGGTCAGGTCCCCTGTGGACGGCACCGTCACTCCGAGGTCCGAAGCCAGCTCCTTGAACACGTTGCGCAACGACGGCGGGATGCGCACACCGTCACGAACGCTGAAGCTGAGCCCGTGCGCCTGGCCCGGACCGTGATAGGGGTCCTGCCCGAGGATCATGACCGAAACCGACGAGGGCGGGCACAGCCGGTAGGCCGCGAACAGGTCCTCGATCGGCGGATAGATCGTGTGGTCGCGGTATTCGGCCGCGATGAACTCGCCCAGGGCGGCGGTCCGTTCCGCGTCCAGGTGCTCGGCCAGCGCCTCCGGCCAGGGGGCGGGCAGCAGCTCCAGAAGGTTCATTCGTCGATGTCCTTGATCCTTGTTTCCCAGTCGGCGCCGTGCGGGATCAGGTCCACCACCCGCGTGTCGTCGTCGCGGCGGTCGATGCGGACCTGGAGGTATTCGTCGTTGAGCTGCTCGGCCAGGCCCTCGCCCCACTCGACCACGGTGACCGCGTCGCCGGCCGAGGCGTCCAGGTCGAGGTCGTCGATCTCGGCCCGCGGGTCGGGGCGATCACCCAGCCGGTACGCGTCCGCGTGCACCATCGGCACCGGCCCGCGATGCACCCGGGCGATCACGAACGTCGGCGAGGTGATCGCGCCCTGGACGCCCAGCCCGGCCCCGATCCCCTGCGCCATCGCGGTCTTGCCGGCGCCCAGCGGCCCGGTCAGCAGCACCAGGTCGCCGGGTCGCAGCACCGAGGCCAGCCGGCGGCCGAAGGAACGCGTATCTTCCACTGTGGAGAGCAGGATCACGAGATCTTCTCCAGGAACGGCAGGATCGCCGCGTTCACGTCGTCGGCCTTCTCGAGCATCACCACGTGGCCGCTGTTGTCGATCTTCCTGAGCACCGCCTCGGGCAGGTGCCGGAGGATCTCCTCGGAGTGGGTGACCGGGGTCAGATAGTCCTTGGTGCCGACGATGACCAGCACCGGGACGCCGCGCAACGCGGAGAGGGCCGGGAACCGGTTGTGCGTGTAGAGCGTGTGCAGGTATTTCGTCAGCGTCTCGACCGACGTCTTGGCGTTCATCTGCTCGACGAAGGTGACCAGCGAGGCGCTCGGCTTGTCCTCGCCGAAGCCGTACCGCCGGGTGAGCAGCCAGGCCAGGTCGGAGGTGGCAATGCGGGCCTTGTTGATGGCCGGGCCGCCGAGCCGCGCGGCGGTGTTCCAGATCGGGAACCAGGGCGCGCTGGCCCGCGCGACCAGGGTGGGCAGGCCGATCTTGGTCTTGTCGATCAGGCCGGCCGAGGTCGAGATCAGCACCACGCCGGTGACCCGCTCGCCGAACCACTCGGGGTACTGCTCGGCGAACGCCATGATCGTCATGCCGCCCATCGAGTGCCCGACCAGGATGATGTGGCCGGTCGGCACGGTCTTGTCGAGGATCGCGGCCAGCGACTTGCCCAGCGCGGCGATGTCGTAGTCGCCCGACTTCAGCTTGCCGGACCGGCCGTGGCCCGGCTGGTCGTAGAAGACCATCCGGTGGTCGCCCTGCTCGGTCAGCACCTTGCGCTGGAAGTAGAACGTGCCCATGTCCAGGGCGAAGCCGTGCACGAAGACGATCGTCGGCCGGTCGTTCGGCCCGTCGGCCGGCTCGACCACCTCGACGTGCAGGTCGGTGCCGTCGGCCGCGGTGACCGTCAGCTCCTCGTCGAACGGCTGGTCGCCGAACTCCTCCTCGCGGTGCGGGTCGCCGGGCGCGTTCACCGATCGGCGGACCAGCGCCCGCTCGACCGCGAACGCGGTGGCCAGGCCGGCCGCGGCGACACCGACCACGGCGCCGACGATGCCGACGTGCTTCTTGGTGATGGCCGGCCGGCTCATGGATGACCCCCGTCGTAGACCTTCGGCACCCGGCTCCCGCCGAACCGCGTCACGATCTCGTAGTTGATCGTCCCGCACACGGCGGCCCAGTCGTCGGCGGTGGGCGTGCCCGGACCGAACAGCGTGGCCACGTCGCCCGGCGCCACCGGGTCGTCGCCGCAGTCGATCACGATCTGGTCCATGCACACCCGGCCGGCGATGGTGTGCACCCGCCCGTTGACCTCCACCGGCCCGGCATTCGACGCGTGCCGGGGCACCCCGTCGCCGTAGCCGAGCGGGACCAGGGCCAGGGTGGTCTCCCGCTCGGTGTGGTAGGTCAGGCCGTACGAGACGCCCTGTCCGGCCGGCACGCGCTTGACCATGGCGATCCGGGCCTGGGCGGTCATCGCCGGGCGCAGGCCGAACGCCTCGCCCTCGATCGGCGACAGCCCATAGATCGCGATGCCCGGCCGGACCAGGTCGTAGTGCGCGTCGGGCCGGGTCAGCAGGGCCGCCGAGTTGGCGATGTGCCGGTAGCGCGGCGTCACACCGGTCTGTTCGGCCACCGCGAGCCCGTCGGCGAACGCGGCCAGCTGCCGGCCGATCGACTCGTGGCCCGGCGAGTCGGCACAGGCGAAGTGGCTCCACACGCCGACCACCTCGATGTCGCCCGCCGCCTCGGCCTTGGCCGCCGCCTCGACCAGCGCGGGCCACTCGTCGGCCGGCGCGCCGCCGCGGCCGAGCCCGGTGTCGAGCTTCAGATGGACGCGAGCCGCCCGCTCGGCCCCGCGGGCGGCGGTGACCTGCTCGGCCAGTTGCTCCAGGCTCGCCGCGCTCAGGTCGACACCGGCCGCCACCCCGTCATGCAGCGGCAGCCCGGGGGCGTTGAGCCAGGCCAGCACGGGCGCGGTGATGCCGGCGCGGCGCAGGGTCAGGGCCTCGTCCAGGGTGGCCACGCCGAGCCAGGTCGCGCCGCCGGCCAGCGCCGCCCGGGCCGCCGGAACCATGCCGTGGCCGTAGCCGTCGGCCTTGACCGCGGCCATCACCTCGGCGGTGGTGCGGGCGCGCAACAACGCCACGTTGTCCCGGATCGCGTCCAGATCGACCCGGACCTCGGCCTGCCACATGGCTCCCAGCCTACTGAGCGGGAACGGGACCGACGGTGTCCCGGATCGCGCCGGGCAGCGCCGCGGCCACGTCCGGCGCGGTGACCGGTCCGTCCGCCGCGGCCCGGCGGCCGGCCAGCCCGTGCAGGTAGGCCGCCGCGACCGCGGCCCGCTCGGGCGCCAGCCCGGCCGCCAGCAACGAGCCCAGCAGCCCGGCGAGCACGTCGCCGCTGCCCGCGGTGGCCAGGGCGGACGTACCGGTCGGGTTGGCCCAGACCTGGCCGGCCGGGGTGGCCACGATGGTGCGATCACCCTTGAGGAGGACGACGGCGTTGATCCAGGCGGCCAGCCGCAGGGCGGCGGCCATCCGGTCGGCGCCGGGCGCCTCGCCGGCCAGCCGCTTGAACTCGCCGTCGTGCGGGGTGAGCACCAGCGGGGCGTCCCGGCGCAGGTCGTCGGCGTGCTTGCCGTCCACCAGCAGGGTCAGCGCGTCGGCGTCGAGCAGGACCGGCAGCGAGGTGGCCAGCACGCTGCGCAACTCCGTGCGGGCGGCCTCGTCGGTGCCCAGGCCCGAGCCGCAGACCCAGGCCTGCACCCTTCCGGCCTCGCCGACCCGCGGCGCCGCCACCACCGAGGGATGCGCGCGGACGACCTCGGCGTGGGCGCTGCCGGCGTAGCGGACCATGCCGGTCGGCCCGGCCAGGGCGCCGGTCGTGGACAGCAGGGCCGCGCCGGGATACGTGGCCGAGCCGGTGGCCACCCCGACGACGCCACGGCTGTACTTGTCGGACTCCGCGCCGAGCGTGGGCCACCATTCGGCGATGTCTTCCGCGTCGGGCACGCGTACCGCCGGATCGCTCCTCAGCATCGGGCCGAGCCCGATGTCGACCAGGTCGACCTGGCCCGCCCGGGGCGCCGCCGGACCCACCACATGCGCGGGTTTGAGGCTGCCGAAGGTCACCGTCACGTCCGCGGTCACCGCCTCGCCGGGCACGTCACCGGTGTCGACCGTCACACCGCTCGGCACGTCCACCGCGACCACCGGCGGCCGGCCACCGTCCCGCGCCCGCAGCCCACCCAGCGCCTTGACCAGGCTCGCCGCCTCGGGCCGCAGCCCGCCGCTGGCCCCGATGCCCACGATGCCGTCGAGCACCAGGTCGGCCTGGGCCGGCAGGTCACGCACGGTGAAGCCGCCGGATGCCCGGAGGGCGGCCAGGCCATCCAGGTGGACGCGGTCGGGGTTCAGCAGGAGGGCGCGTACCTGGGCCCCGCGCTCGGCCAGCCGGGCGCCCGCGTAGAGCGTGTCGCCGCCGTTGTCGCCGCTGCCGACCAGCAGCAACACCCGGGCCCCGTAGACGCCGCCGGACCCGGTCAGCAGGAGCCCGCAGCGCCGGGCCAGGCCGGCCGCGGCCCGCTGCATCAGCGTGCCCGCCGGCAGCGTGGCCATCAGCGCCTTCTCGGCCGCGCGCACGTCGGCGACGCGCCAGGCAAGCCGCATGTCGATGTCCTCCCCTAACTCTCCGCAACCACCATCGCCGACGCGATGCCGCCGTCGTGGGACAGCGACAGGTGCCACCGGGCGACGCCCCGCTCGACGGCCGCGGCCGCCACCGTGCCGGACACCGTGAGCCAGGGCCGCCCGTCGGGATCCGCCACGATCTCACAGTCGTGCCAGCGCAGACCGGCCGGTGCGCCGAGCGCCTTGGCCACCGCCTCCTTGGCCGCGAACCGGGCCGCCAGCGACTCGGGCGAGCGCGGATTGCCGGACGAGGTGAAGCGTTCACCCTCGGTGAAGAGCCGGTCGGCCAGCAGCGGCGTCCGCTCCAGGGCGCCGGCGAAGCGTTCCACCAGGACGACGTCGATGCCGACTGCCACGATCACGCGATAACCCTAATGAATGTTCGACGGCCGGGCCTGTGGACATCGGGTTGTCCACAGGCCCGTCCGCCGCGGCCGGGAATCCTTCTACCTTTCCCGGCATGAGTCCCGATCTCGAGGTCGACACCCAGGCCTTGCAAGCTTGTGTACGCCCACTGCTGGAGCTGAGCGCGACCGTGCGCGCCGCTCATCCCCCGGCGACCCTGTCGACGCCCCGCTGGGCGACGTCCGACGCGGCCGGCGCCCTGGCCACGGCGACCGGGGTGCGTGGTGGTCTGCTGGCCACCGACCTGGCCGGCGCGGCCGACCGGCTGGCCGCGGTCGTCCGCGACTACGACGAGGCCGACGAGCAGATCGCCGGCCGGTTGCGGGCCGTGCGATGACCGAGGTCTCGATCACGTACGCCCGGCTGCGCGCGACCGACCCCGACCGCTGGCTCGCGGTGGCCGTCGCGTGGCGACAACACGCCGCGACCGCCGGTCGGTGGGCCGCGCAGATCGCCGCGCGGATCGGCCGGATCACCGCCGCCTGGACCGGGGCGGCGGCCGAGGCCGCGACCGCCCACCTGGAGAAGCTGCGCCGCGTGGCCGTCCAGATCCAGCTGCACTGCTGGTCGGCCGATCAGGCGCTGAGCGAATGGGCGGGCGCGCTGAGGCGGGCCCGGGCGCTGCTGAGCCGGGGCGTCGAGATCGCCACCCGGGCCGGTCTCCGGGTCGACGACGACGGCCGGGTCACGCCGCCCGTGGCGCCCTGGTTCGGACAGGCCATGGCCCCGATCCAGGACGCGCTGCGGCTCGCCGGCGCGGCCGACGCCGAGGCCACGGCCCGCCTGGCCGAGCTGGCCGACTCGTTGATGAGCGACCTGGGCGCCGCGCCGCCGCCGTTTCCGCCGCCGCCGGCCGCCCCGGCCCGGGTCGCCGTGTGGTGGGCGGGCCTCACGCCGGCCCAGCGCTTCTGGCTCATCGCCACCGAGCCCGAGCTGGTCGGCGGGCGCGACGGCCTGCCCGCCGCCACCCGCGACCTGGCCAACCGGTTGCTCGTCGACGGCCGGATCGATCTCGACGACCCGGCCGGCCCGCGGAGCTATCTGCTGCGGGCCGACCACGACCACATCGTGCTCGCCTCCGGTGACCCCGACGCGGCGTCCAACGTGCTCACCCACGTGCCGGGGATGGCGGCCGACCAGCCACGCGAGCGGGACCGGGCCGCGCTGGTGGCGGCCCGGGCCACCGCCCTCGACCCGGCCACGGCGACCAGCGCGGTTCTCTGGCTCGGCTACGACACCCCCGACACCGTGCCGGAGGCGGCCGGCCGCGACCGGGCGGTGGCCGGGGCGACGGCGCTGCGGCAGTTCCAGGCGGGGCTGCGGGCCGCCCACAGCGACCAGACCGGCCGGTTCACCGTGCTCGGCCACAGCTACGGGTCGCTGGTGGTGGGGTCGGCCGCGGCCACCCCGGGCCTGGAGGCCGACGCGGTGGTCCTCGTCGGGTCGCCCGGCGCCGGCGTCGACCGGGCCGCCGACCTGGCGGTGCCGTCGGTCTACGCGATGTCGTCGGTCAGCGACGTGGTGCAGTACGCCGCCCCGGCCCCGGACGCGCTGGGCCGCGACCTGACGGCCACCGGCCTGGCGCCGGTGCTCGGCCCGGCCGCCTTCGGGTTACCCGAGGACGAGCTGTGGCACGGCCGCAACCCGGTCGACGACGACTTCGGCGCTCGGGTGGTGCCCAGTCAGCCCGACGCCGGGCACTCCGGATATTGGGATCCGGGGCGCCCGGCGCTGGACGGGCTGGCGTCGATCACGCTGGGCCGGGTCTGACGCCCGGTGCTACTCGACGGTGACCGACTTGGCCAGGTTGCGCGGCTGGTCGACGTCGTGGCCCCGGGCGGCGGCGATCTCGCAGGCCAGGATCTGCAGCGGCACCGTGGTCATCAGCGGGGCGAGCAGGGTGGGCGTGCGTGGCACGACGATCAGGTGGTCGGCGTACGCGCTGACCGTGTCGTCGCCCTCCTCGGCGATCACGATGGTGCGGGCGCCGCGGGCCCGCACCTCCTGGATGTTCGAGACGACCTTGTCGCGGATCACGCCGCGACCGGCCGGCGACGGCACCACGCAGACCACCGGGGTGCCCTCGTCGATCAGGGCGATCGGGCCGTGCTTGAGCTCGCCGGCCGCGAAGCCCTCGGCGTGCATGTAGGCCAGCTCCTTGAGCTTCAGGGCGCCCTCCAGGGCCACCGGGAAGCCGACGTGCCGGCCGATGAAGAGCAGCGTCGAGGCGGTCCGCAGCTCGCGGCCCAGGGCGCGGACGTCCTCCATGCCGGCCAGCAGCTCACGCAACTGGTCGGGGGTCTGCTGGAGGCGGTCGACCACGGCGGCGACCTCGTCGGCGTACATCACGCCGCGGATCTGGGCCAGGTGGAGGCCGATCAGGTAGCAGGCCACGAGCTGGGTGACGAACGCCTTGGTCGAGGCCACCGCGATCTCGGGGCCGCCGTGCGTGTAGAGCACGGCGTCCGACTCACGCGGGATGGTCGAGCCGTTGGTGTTGCAGATCGCCAGCACCCGGGCCTTCTGCTCCTTGGCGTGGCGCAGGGCCATCAGGGTGTCCATGGTCTCGCCGGACTGGCTGATCACGATCATCAGGGTCGAGCGGTCCAGGATCGGGTCGCGGTAGCGGAACTCGCTGGCCAGCTCCACCTCGCACGGGATGCGCACCCAGTGCTCGATCGCGTACTTGGCGACCATGCCGGCGTGGTACGAGGTGCCGCAGGCCACGATGAAGACCTTGTCGACGTCGCGCAGGTCCTGGTCGGTGAGCCGGACCTCGTCGAGCACGATCTCGCCGCGGTCGGAGAGCCGGCCCAGCAGGGTGTCGGCGATGGCCTGCGGCTGCTCGGCGATCTCCTTGAGCATGAAGTAGTCGTAGCCGCCCTTCTCGGCGGCGGCGGCGTCCCAGTCGACGTGGAACTCCTTGCCGGTGGCCGGCGTGCCCAGGAAGTCGGTGATCTCGATGCCGGCCGGGGTGATCAGGACGACTTGGTCCTGACCCAGCTCGATCGCCTCGCGGGTGTGTTCGATGAACGCCGAGACGTCACTCGCCAGGAAGTTCTCGCCGTCGCCGCGGCCGACCACGAGCGGCGAGTTGCGCCGGGCGGCGACCACCGCGTCGGGCACCTCGACGTCGACCGCGAGCAGCGTGAAGGCGCCCTCCAGCCGGCGCACGGTGCGGCGCATGCCCTCGGCCAGCAGGGCCGGGCCGTCGGCCACGCCGCTCTCGCGCACCGTGCGCATCTCGGCGGCGAGCAGGTGGGCGGCGCATTCGGTGTCGGTGTCGCTGAGGAACTCGACGCCGGTCGCCTCGAGCTCGGCCCGCAGCCGGGAGAAGTTCTCGATGATGCCGTTGTGGATCACCGCCACCCGGCCGTCGGCCGAGAGGTGCGGGTGCGCGTTGCGGTCGGTCGGTCCACCGTGCGTGGCCCATCGGGTGTGCCCGATGGCCGTCGGACCCGATGCGATACCGTCGCTGGTGCGCTCGGCCAGCGCCTTCTCGAGGTTGGCCAGCTTGCCGGCCCGCTTCTCGGTCCGCACGGCACCGGCGTCGATGACGGCCACACCCGCGGAGTCATATCCGCGGTATTCCAGCCGCCGCAATCCGTCGAGCACGATACTGAGCGCCGGGCGATTACCGACGTAACCCACGATCCCACACATGTGGGGCAGCGTATCCGACTTTCGCTCACGCGTCATGCGCAAGACGAGTACTTTCGCGCATCGTACGTGATTGAAATAGCCGTTCGGTCAGCTCGGAGGTGGCTTTGCGGCTCGGTGTACCGTTCGGGTCACCCCCCGTGCCTCCCGGGAGACGACGTGAGCAACGAACCGCCGGACGTTCCCTATCCCACAACCCCGGCCGCCGGTGGCTCGCCATGGGCACGACCCGACTCCACGGGCTACCAGCCCGGTTCGGCGTCCGTCCCGCCCTACCAGCCCCCGACGTCACAGTTCCAGCCCGACTACGGGCCGCCGCCCGGGCCGCCCCCGCCGCCGCCACGGCCACCGCGCCGGAGCAACCTGCCCATCGTCGCGGTGATCCTCGCGGTCAGCCTGCTGCTCTGTGGCGGCGTGGCCACGGCCGGCGTGCTGATCTACCAGCAGGCGACCGACAAGGCCAAGGAGATCGTCGAGCCGATCACCAAGCCGACGCTGCCGGCCCTGCCGTCCAACCCGGTCGACATCCCCGACCTGCCGACCACCGTCCCGACGCTGCCCGACCTCCCCGGCTGGCCCGACTCGGGCAAGCAGGTCAAGGTGACCTACGAGGTCCGCGGCGACGGGCCGATCGACATCGTCTACTTCGCCAACATCAGCGACGGGCCCAAGACGATCAGCAAGCCGAAGCTGCCGTGGAAGTTCAGCACGACGATGGACGGCGCCGCCTTCGTCTCGGTGGTCGCGGTGCGGGGTTCCGGCGACGAGGGCGACATCAGCTGCCGGGCGCTGGTCGACGGCAAAGAGGTCGTGAAAAGCTCCAAGACCGGCGCGTTCGCCTCGGTCACCTGCACGAAGGCGCTCATCGGCGGGTAGCACCGTAGGCTTCCGGGCGTGACGGCGGATCAGCTGGTCGCGCGCATGCGGCCGTTCGGGACCACCATCTTCAGCGAGATGTCGGCGCTGGCGCTCAGCACCGGGTCGATCAACCTCGGGCAGGGCTTCCCCGACACCGACGGGCCGCCCGAGATGCTGGCGGCGGCGGCCGAGGCGCTGCGCGGCGGAGCGAACCAATACCCGCCGCTGGCCGGCATCCCGGCCCTGCGGCACGCGATCGCCGACCACGACCAGCGGTTCTGGGGGCTCGCGACCGACCCGGACACCGAGGTGGTGGTCACGGCGGGCGCCACCGAGGCGGTCGCGGCGAGCATCCTCGGGCTGTGCGAGACCGGCGACGAGGTGGTGTGCTTCGAGCCCTACTACGACTCGTACGCGGCGTCGATCACGCTCGCCGGAGCCGTGCGGCGGCCGGTCACGCTGCGGCCCGGACCGGACGGGCGGTACGCGTTCGACGAGGGTGAGCTGCGGGCGGCGTTCGGGCCGCGGACCCGCCTGGTGCTGCTGAACTCGCCGCACAACCCGACCGGCAAGGTCTTCACCCGCGACGAGCTCACCCTGATCGCGTCGCTGTGCCAGGAGCACGACGTGTACGCGGTGACCGACGAGGTGTACGAGCACCTGGTCTTCACCGACGCGTCCGGCCCGCACGTCCCGCTGGCCACGCTGCCCGGCATGCGTGAGCGCACGCTGCGCATCTCGTCGGCGGGCAAGACCTTCTCGTGCACCGGCTGGAAGATCGGCTGGGCCACCGGGCCGACCGCCCTGGTGTCCGCCGCGCAGCGGGTCAAGCAGTTCCTGACGTTCGTGAACGCGGCCCCGCTGCAACCCGCGGTGGCCGTGGCCCTGGGCCTGCCGGACGCCTACTTCACCGGCTTCCGGGACAGCCTCCAGTCCCGCCGGGACCGGCTGGTGGCCGGGCTGGCCGACGCCGGCTTCCGGGTGCTGCCGTCCGAGGGCACCTACTTCGTCACCGCCGACATCACGCCGCTGGGCGGGACCGACGGCGCCGACTTCTGCCGGTCGTTGCCCGCCCGGTGCGGCGTGGTGGCCGTGCCCACCCAGGTCTTCTACGACCACCAGGACGCCGGCCGCCACCTGATCCGATTCGCCTTCTGCAAGCGCGAGGACGTGATCGACGAGGCGGCGCGGCGGCTGCGGAAGGTCTAGGCGGGGCTGGCCGCGCGGACGTCCTCGGCGATCCGCTCGGCCACCGAGCGGGCCTGCTCCTCGGTGGCGGCCTCGACCATCACCCGGACGAGCGGCTCGGTGCCGGAGGGGCGCAGCAGCACCCGCCCGGTCTCGCCCAGCTCCTCCTCGGCCAGCGCCACGGCGGCCTGCACGGTCGGGGCGGCGGCGCCCGCGGCCCGGTCGGCGACCTTCACGTTGATCAGCACCTGCGGCAGCGTGTGCAGCACCGACGCCAGGTCGGCCAGCGACTTGCCGGACGAGGCGATCTGGGCCATCAGGTGCAGCCCGGTCAGCACGCCGTCGCCGGTGGTGGCGAAGGCCGGCATCACGATGTGACCGCTCTGCTCGCCGCCCAGCGAGAACGAGCCGGCCGCCAGCTCCTCCAGCACGTACCGGTCGCCGACCTTGGCCTCGATCAGCCGGATGTTCTCCCGCTTCATGGCCAGGCGCAGGCCCAGGTTGCTCATCACGGTCGCGACCAGCGTGTTGTCGGCCAGCGTGCCGGCGTCGCGCATGGCCAGGGCCAGGATGGCCATGATCTGGTCGCCGTCGACGACCTCACCCGAGGCGGTCACGGCCAGGCAGCGGTCGGCGTCACCGTCGTGGGCGATGCCCAGGTCGGCGCCGTGCCGCACGACGGCCTCACTGACCGCCTCCAGGTGGGTCGCGCCGCACTCGTCGTTGATGTTCAGGCCGTCCGGCTCGGCGAAGATCTCGATCACCTCGGCGCCCGCCTCCCGGTAGGCGTCCGGGCCGACCTCGCTGGCCGCGCCGTTCGCGCAGTCGACCACGACCTTGATGCCCTCGAGCCGGTGCGGCAGCGACGACACCAGGTGCTTCACGTAGTGCTCGGCGCCGTCCAGCAGGTCGTGCACCCGGCCGATGTCGCCGCCGGTGGGCCGCCCGACCAGGCCGTGCCCGTCGGCGATGGCCGCCTCGATCCGCACCTCCAGGTCGTCCGGCAGCTTCTGCCCGCCGGCCGCGAACAGCTTGATGCCGTTGTCCGGCATCGGGTTGTGCGAGGCCGAGACCATCACACCCAGGTCGGCGTTGGCCTGCCCGACCAGGAAGGCGACCGCCGGCGTCGGCAGCACGCCGACCCGGACCACGTTCGCGCCGACGCTGGTCAGCCCGGCCACCACCGCCGCCTCCAGCATCTCGCCGCTGGCCCGCGGGTCACGGCCGACGATGGCCAGCGGCTGGTGGCTGGCGTCGCTCTCGACCAGCACCGTCCCGGCCGCGATGGCGACCGAGAGGGCGAGTTCGGGGGTGAGGTCGCCGTTCGCGAGTCCGCGTACGCCGTCGGTGCCGAAGAGACGCCCCATGGCGGCTTCCTTTGCGTCAGTGGTCAGGGTCGGAGAAAACACGAAACGGCCGGGCGCGTCCCCTGGCGAGAGGGGCCGCACCCGGCCGTTCGGTCAGCCGAGGCGCAAGATCAGCGCTTCGAGTACTGCGGAGCCTTACGGGCCTTCTTGAGGCCGTACTTCTTGCTCTCCTTGACCCGCGAGTCACGGGTGAGGAAGCCGGCCTTCTTCAGCGCGGGCCGGTCGTCGGGCTCGTTGGTGATCAGGGCCCGGGCGATGCCGAGGCGCAGCGCGCCGGCCTGCCCGGTGATGCCGCCGCCACGCAGGTTGGCGATGACGTCGAAGGTCTCGGCCTTCTCGGTGGTCACGAACGGCTCGCGGATCAGCTGCTGGTGCACCTTGCTCGGGAAGTACGCCTCGATATCACGGCCGTTGCAGGTGATCTTGCCGCTGCCGGGAACGAGTCGGACCCGGACGATGGCCTCCTTGCGGCGGCCGACGGTCTGGATGGGACGGTCACCGGGACGCGGGGCACGGACCGGGGCCGGCGCGGGCGTCTCGACCACGACGACCGTCTCGGCGACCGCCTCAGCGGGCGCCTCGACGGTCTCGACGACCTCGGGCTCGATAACGTCGGACATGCTGCTGCCTTCTCCCGCGCTCACTGCGCGACCTGGATGATTTCGAACGGCTTGGGCTGCTGGGCCGCATGCGGGTGCTCGGCACCGGGGTAGACCTTCAGCTTCTTGATGATCTGCCGGGCCAGCTTGTTGTGCGGGAGCATGCCCTTCACGGCCAGCTCGATCGCCTTCTCGGGGCGCTTGCTCAGCAGCTCCTCGTAGCCGATCTGCTTGAGGCCGCCCGGGTAACCGGAGTGCCGGTAGGCAACCTTGGTCTGCCGCTTGTTGCCGGTCAGAGCCACCTTGCCCGCGTTGATGATCACCACGAAGTCGCCGGTGTCCATGTGGGGCGCGAAGGTCGGCTTGTGCTTCCCCCGCAAAAGGGTCGCGGTGTGGGTTGCCAGGCGGCCCAGGACGACGTCCGACGCGTCGATGATGTGCCACTGACGCTCGATCTCACCCGGCTTCGGGCTGTACGTACGCACAGAAATACCTTGTCTCGTCGTCGGTTCTGGGAAGCGCGCGCTGGTCGCAGCAAGCTCGACCATCAAGCGTACCCGCGGGTACGCCGGCAGCTGTCGCACAACAGCAGGCAACAATACCCGTCGGTGCGCGCCGCGGTCAAAACGGGCGGCCTTAGGGCGGGTGTGACGATGCCCTCGAACTCCGCCGCTAGGACCGGGAAAACAGACTTCTATAGCATAGCCGCAGGCCCAACACCGTCAGGCAGCGGGTCACCCGGGAGGGCCGGCCAGGGGTCGATGCGTCTTTGCATGCTCGAAACAAATGGGACGCGAAGCCGAAATTGACCGGCGGCACGCTCTCCGCATGGCACGTGATGCGGATGGCTCGACGACGCGGTGCGGCTCCGGCCCCACAGCCGTCGTGGGCAGCGGCATCACCCAGGAACCACCGTCAGGGTTGAGGACGGACCTGACGGTGAAGGCCGGGCTTCGGCCCGGTCTGGAGAAGCCGCGGCGTGTGCCGGTCGGAGGTACGGCGGAGAACGCAGGCGTGACATGGGAGCGGGTCGACGCTGAGGACGGCGATCTCCGAGCGTGCCCTTCGGTGGACCGTTCGGCCACGCCGCGGCTTTTCGAAATGCGTATGGGATGACGGAGCGCACGGGGGGATCCAGACGCGCCGTCATCGCCGCCTCGGCCCTGGCCGAGCCGACGGCGTCACTGTCCGGCTACACCGTCGGGGTGACCGCCGACCGCCGGCGGGACGAGCTGGCCGGGCTGCTGGAGAGTCGCGGCGCCCGGGTCGTGCTGGCCCCCGCGCTGCGCATCGTCCCGATCGCCGACGACGCCGAGCTGCGCGCCGCCACCCGGGCCTGCCTGGAGACCCCACCCGACGTGGTGCTGGTCAACACCGGCATCGGCATGCGCGGCTGGCTGGAGGCGGCCGAGGGCTGGGGCCTGGCCGACCCGCTGCGCGCGGCGCTGTCCCGGGCCTACCTGGTCGCCCGCGGCCCCAAGGCGAGGGCGGCGGTCCGCTCGGCCGGCCTGCAGGACCAGTGGGCCCCCGAGGGCGAGAGCTTCGACGAGATCCTCGACCACCTCGGCGGCCGTGGCCTGGCCGGCCTGACGATCGCCATCCAGCTGCACGGCGAGTCCCAGCCCGAATACACCGAGACCCTCCAGTCGGCCGGCGCCCGGGTGATCGAGGTCCCGGTCTACCGCTGGGCCCCGCCCACCGACCCGGCGCCGCTGCACCGACTGGTCGACCTGGTCTCGGCCCGCCTGGTCGACGCCGTGACCTTCACCTCGGCCCCCGCGGTGGGCGCCCTGCTGCGCGCCGCCGGCCCCGAGTGCGACAACATCCTCGCGGCCTTCCGCACCGACGTGCTGGCCGCCTGCGTGGGCCCGGTCACCGCCGCCCCGCTCCGCAGCCGCGACGTGCCGGTGGTCGCCCCGCCCAGGGCCCGGTTGAGCGCTCTGGTCCGCACCATCGTCGAGGAGCTGCCGAAACGCGCCCGCACGATCAAAATCTCGGGCCACTCGCTGACCCTCCGCGGCCACGCCGCCATCCTCGACGGCGAACTGCGCCCGTTGGCCCCCGCCCCGATGGCCGTCCTCCGGGCGCTGGCCGCCACCCCCGGCAAGGTCCTCTCCCGGGCCGCCCTGCTGCACATGCTCCCGCGAGGCGCCGACGAGCACGCGGTCGAGATGGCCGTGGCCCGCCTCCGAGCCGGCCTCGGCACCGCCGGCATCGTCCAGACGGTCGTCAAGCGCGGCTACCGCCTGGCCCCCTGACGCTCCCTCTTCAGATCAACCCATCAAGATCAACCCCGTAAGAGGGCCTTCGAGCTGGCGCGGGCGGCGAGGGCGCGACAGCGAGCGCAGCGAGCGTGGGGTTCAGTCCGCGCAGCGGACACAGCTCAGCCACTCACGCACCTGGCAGGGAGCGCAGCGACCGGTCTCCGGCGGGAGCGACGGTCTGGTCCACGACGAACCCGGGACATCAAGATTGTGACCTTGATGTCCCGGAAGGTGGCGGATGTCAGCCGACCGGCGTGGGGAAGCCTCGGCCCTGTTCCTCGACCAGCGTGGCCATCGCGTGTTCGACGACGCCGACCAGGACCGCCTTGACCGAGTCGCGGTGGCGGGCGTCACACATGATCAGCGGCACGTGCGGCGCGATGGCGAGGGCCTCGCGGACCTCCTCCGGCTCGTACCGCGGCGCGCCGTCGAAGCAGTTCAGGGCGACCAGGTAGGGCAGGTGCCGGTTCTCGAAGTAGTCGAGCGGGGCGAACGCGTCCGAGATGCGGCGCGTGTCGACCAGCACCGCGGCGCCGACGGCACCCCGGATGAGCTCGTCCCACATGAACCAGAACCGGGTCTGGCCGGGCGTGCCGAACAGGTAGAGGATCAGGTCGTCGGCCATCGTGATGCGGCCGAAGTCCATGGCGACCGTGGTCGTCTCCTTGCCGGGCACCTTGGACGCGTCGTCGACGCCCGAGCTGGCCGACGTCATCACCGCCTCGGTGGTGAGCGGTTCGATCTCGGAGACCGCACCGACCAGAGTCGTCTTGCCGACGCCGAAGCCGCCGGCGATCACGATCTTCGCGGAGGTGATCTCCTTGGGTTGCGCCCCCGCCCGCTCAGAGCTTGCGAAGTCCACTCAACACCCTCTCCAGCAGATCCATCCGCTCCGCGAATCCTTGTCTGGGAGCGGCACTGTGCAACGCCAGCAGTCCGTCGGCGACCATGTCGGCGACGAGCACGCGGGCGACCCCCAGCGGTAGCCGGTGGTACGCCGCGATCTCGGCCAGGGATTGGGCCCTCGGCTCACACAGCAGCGCGATGCGATATTTGTCGTGCCCGGCGAACCGGGCTTCCTGCACGTTGGCCTGGCTGGCGACCAGGACAGCCTCGATGGGAATGTCCCGTTGCGGCTCGGTCCGGCCGCGGGTGACCGCGTAGGGACGGACCAAGTTTCCCCGCGGATCGTGCGATTGCCTGGGCTGCCCCATCGGTCACCTCCCTCGTCGATTGTGGGTGCGGGGGTCCGTCAGGCCTGGTGGCCGACGGTCTCGCGGGGCGCGGGCACGAGGGCGGCGCCGACCCGTTCGACCAGGAGGGCCATCTCGTAGCCGACCTGGCCGACGTCACAGCTGCGCGCGGCCAGAACGGCCATCGAGGAACCGTCGCTGATGGACATCAGGAACAGGTATCCGCTGTCCATCTCGATGATGGTCTGCTGGACCTCGCCGGCGCTGAACATGCGCGACGCGCCCTCGGTCAGGCTGACCACGCCGGAGGTGATCGCGGCGAGCTGGTCGGCGCGGTCGGTCGGCAGGTCGCGGGAGGAGGCGAGCAACAGCCCGTCCGCGGAAACGGCGACGACGTGTGCAATGCCGGCGACGCTGTCCGCGAAGTTGCTGAGCAGCCAGCCCATGTCCTGCATGGTGGGGGGCCTGGTCACTTGTCAGTTCTCCTTAGGAGCAGGGGCGCCCGTGCCGGCCTCGGCACCGCCGGCCGTACGCCCTCTTTGCACGCCACGGTGATATGCGGAGAGGAGGCCGCGCACTTCGTCCGGACTACGCCGGTTCTCCATACGTGGACCGCTCTGCACGCCACCAGGGACGAGTTGTGCCTGGGGTACCCGCTTCGGAAGACCGGAGCGGGTCTGGCCACCGTCGGTGGGTGCCGCCGCGGCCATCGCCCGCTGCCATCCTTCATCGGCGGCGGTACGCCACCTTTCCTCGCCCGGTTCATCCGGTCGAGTGTTCGCGGAGGATCCGCCGTGGTCGGTGCCGGCCGGCACCGATCGCGGTCCATTCTGCCCGGAACCGCTTCCGGGCACATCCCTCCGGGGCAGATCCGATCCGGGCATCTGCGCCGGGCGGGAAACCGGAGCGGGCGGCGTCTGCGCCGGGCGAGCAGCCGGGGCGGAAACGGGTGGCGTCTGCGCCGGGCGAGCAGCCGGAACAGGCGGAGTCGACAACGGCCGGGCAGCCGGAGCGGGCGGAGCGGAAGCGGGTGCGGCCGGCGGCGCGGAGATCGCGCCGGCCATCGCCGGGGCCGGCGAGGTGGCGCTGGGCGGTGGGGCGTACCCGGCGGTGGGCATGCCCCAGTCGTTCGGGTCGCCGGTGCCCTCGTGGGTGCGGAACCAGCTGGCCTGCATCTGCAGGAAGATCGGCGCCTCGGCCCGGTCGTCGGCCTCCGGCGGCGCGGGCGGCGGCGGCACGGCCGGCATCGCGGCCAGCGCGGCGCCCCACCCGGACGGGTTCGGGCTGGCCGGCCGGTCGGGCGGCGGGACCTTGCGGCCGTCGGGGGTGACAAAACCGACCGCGACCTGGATGTCCGGCGAGGCCGGCTGGACCGCCGGGAACGCCCGGGTCGGGTCGCTCCAGCTGTTCGGCGGGGCGGCCGGCACGTGCTTGGGTGCGGCGGGCGGGCCGGACGGCGCCGACCCGATCGGCTGGACCGTCCGGGTGGGCAGCGGCGGCCGGTCGGTGGTGGGCGACGCCGACGGCATCGGCGACCGGGACGGCATCGGCTCGGACGGCGGACGCTGCGACGGCATCTGCGGCAGCGCCGGGTGTGACGGCGACGGCAGCTCGGCCCGCCACGACGGCTCCTCCATCGGCGGCAGCGAGACCATCCCGGAGCGGCCGGGCAGCGAGGCGACGTTGCCCGGCATCCCGCGGTCGGCCGGGGGCATCTCGCGGTCGAACTGCGGCATGCCGCGGTCGAGCTGGGGCATGCCCCGGTCCATCGGGCCGTCGATCGACCGGTGCGGCAGCAGGACGATGGTGCTCGGCAGGGTGACCTGGGCGATGGTGCCGCCCTCGACGTTGGTGCGCAGCTCGACGCGGATGCCGTAGCGGCTGGCCAGGCGGCCGACGACGGCCAGGCCCATCAGCCGGAACGCGGCCACGTCGACGCTGGGCGGCTCGGCCAGCCGGGTGTTGAGCTGGCCCATCTGCTCGTCGGACATGCCCAGGCCGCGGTCTTCGACCTGGATCACCACGTAGTCGCGGATGCGCCGGCCGTCGGCGACCACGATGGTGTTCGGCGGCGAGAACCGGGTGGCGTTGTCGAGCAGCTCGGCGACCAGCCGGACCACGTCGTTGACGGCGATCGCGGCGATCGAGATGTCGGTGTCGACGGTGCCGAACTCGACGCGGTTGTACAGCTCCACCTCGGACTGCGCGGCGCGCAGCGCGTCGACCAGCAGGGCGTCCTCGCGGCGCGGCGCGCTGGAGTCGGCACCGGCCAGGACCAGCAGGTTCTCGTCGTTACGGCGCATCCGGGTGGCCAGGTGGTCGAGCTCGAACAGCTGGGCGAGGCGCTTGGGGTCCTCCTCGCTGCGCTCGATCGTGTCGAGCTCGCCGATCATCCGGTCGACCAGGCTCTGCGAGCGGCGGGCCAGGTTGAGGAACATCGCCGAGACACTGGTACGCAGGGCGGCCTGCTCGGCCGCGATCCGCACCGCCTCGCGGTGGACCGTGTTGAACGCGGTCGCGACCTCGCCGACCTCGTCGCGGTTGTGCAGCTGGATCGGGTCGCGCATCTGCTTGACGATGTCGTCGGCGCCGCCGTCGCCCAGGTTGCGGACGTCACGGAGCCGGGCCACGGCCTCCGGCAGGTCACGGTGGGCCACGCTGAGCGCGCCCTCACGGAGCCGGCGCAGCGAGAGGATCAGCGACCGGGCCAGCACGATGGCCAGCGCGATGGCGATCAGCAGCACGAGCAGGACCAGGCCACCCTCGACGGCGGCCCGGCGGCCGATGGTCGAGGTCTCGTCGGCGGCGCCGGCGATGGCCTGGCTCTCGAGCCGCCGCTCGGCCCAGCGCATCAGGTCGACGACGGCGCCGAAGGTCTGCAGGATCTCGGGGTATTGAACGGTGTCGCCGCGGGCCAGCCGGATCGCCACCGCGTCGGCCAGGTTGACGGCGTCACCGGTGACCGTGGAGTCGACCAGCGCCCGGTCGGCCGGTGAGGCCACCACCGAGAAGCTGAGCAGCGCTTCCTGCTGACTGGTCTGGGTGGCGATGAACGAGGCCTTCTGCTCGTCGCTGATGTCGCCCTGCACGCGGGCGGCGTACGCGATCGCCTCCTGCTCGGCGGTGCCGGCCTTGGCCTTGGCGAAGGAGTTCACCGCGCGCAGGTCGTCGCCGACCGCGCCGTCGCCGGCGAACTGGCCCAGCGCCTCGCCGTAGCCGACCAGGTCGGTGACGATCACGCCGTACCGCAGGACGGCCTCGGTGACCGAGATCTTGTCGCGTTCGGACACCCGGGTCCGGGTGATGTCCATCGTGCGCACGTCGTCGTCGATGCGGGTCAGCCGCTGTCCGACCGACGCCGGCACATTGTCCAGTTCGCGGCGATCGGCCTGGTACTGACGGATCCGGATGTCGCTCTGCGCGATCGCCGCGTTGTAATCGTCCTTGGGCGTCCGGGCCTCGGCGAGGTATTTGGCGGCGGCCATCCGCTCGTTGTGCAGAACGTGGGTCAGGTCGGACACATCGGCGGAAAGCCGGGTGAGATTCTCGACCTCACGGGCGTCGACGGCCTGGTTTCCGACGTCGTAGAGCCGGATCACGCCGAGGGTGAGCACGGCGGCCAGGGGGACGAAAAGGATCAGCGCCAGCTTCGTGCGGATCCGCGCGTCCCGAAGCCTCGGCAGACCCCGGCGCGGCCGCGCGGCCGGTGCCGGGGTGGTCGCAGGCTGGGTCGAAGAACCGGTGCTCACGACATCTCCTCGCAGGTCATCCCCACAGCTCTTCACCCACCCGACGCCGGTGGCCCGGGCCTTTCCGGCGGCTGTGGACAGCTACGTGCAACACGCGGCACGGCCGCGATTTCATCAGACGCGCAATGCGTTTGGGAAGTCCGGCGTCAGCCCGAAACATCCTACTGTGTGGAATGGCAAACATCCGCTCAGTGAACGAGTGCGCGAAACCGTCGCTTTGACGTGCACGAATATGACCTTGACAACGGTAAGTGCGCAAGCCGTAACGCATTAGTACCAAGATTCCAACCACTATGTGAGATCTTTGTCTCGCTCCCCGTGACCAGGCGGCTTGACCTAGGAAGCTTCACGTTGGCAAGGTTTCTCGCGATCGGACGGACGCCGTGTCCGTGCAGCCTGGTCCATTGCGGACACCGTCGCGATATGGACACATCCCCTTAGAGAGGCACCCGCAGTGAGGATCCCCCGTCGGGTCTCGGCCGTTCTCGCGGCCGCGGCACTGCTCACCACCGGGCTCGCCGGCTGTACGTCGGACGACCAGTCCACCGCGGCCACCGACGTGCTGATCGGCGCCGATCTGGCCACCAGCTCGCCGGCCGACGCCGCGTACGGCCGCGCCCTCCAGCTGCGGGTCGATCAGATCAACGCCTCGGGCGTGCTGGGTAACCGCAAGCTGCGCCTGTCGATCTTGGACAATCGGTCGGACGCCACCGTCTCACTCCGCAACATCAGCACGCTCGCCGACAACCCGGCCGTCGCCGCGGTGATCACCGGCCAGTGCAGCGAGTGCGTGCGGGGCGCGGCCAAGACGATCGACGCGAAGAAGGTGCCGACCATCGCGCTGGCGCCGGCCGACGAGGTCAGCCAGCCGATCGCCGAGCGCCGGTTCATCTTCAAGCTCGGCCCGAACTCGGGCGACAGCGCCGCCGCCCTCGCCACGGCGATGCGGAACACGAAGCCCGCCCCGATCACCCGGGTCGGTGTGCTGCACACCTCCGACCTCTACGGCAGCGGCGCCCAGAAGGCGTTCAGCGCCGAGGCGGGCAAGGCCGGCGTGCAGATCCCCAGCACGGTGGCCGTCAAGCCGACCGCCACCGACATCACCCAGGCGGTGGGCACGCTGGCCGACAGCGAACCGCAGGCGCTGGTCTTCTTCGTCGGCCCCGACCTGGCCGGGCCGGCCGCGAACAGCGCCAAGGCGGCCGGGTTCAAGGGCAAGATCTACTACGACGCCGCCGCCGCGGGCGACCTGTTCATCGCGTCCGACGCGAGCAAGGCCTCGGAGAACGCCACCATGGTGTTCACACAGGCGCTCGCGATCGACGACGTCATCGCCACCACCCCGGCCAAGGCCGCCCGCAAGCAGTGGTTCCGCGACTACACCTCGCGCTACGGCACCTACTCGGGCGTGGCCTCGCTGGCCGCCGACGCGGTCAACGTGCTGGCCGACGCGATCGAACGGGCCGGCACCGACCGGGTGGCGATCCGCGACGCGGTGGAGACCACCCAGATGGACGGCATGTCGGGCGCGATCCGGCTCACCCCCGACAACCACTCCGGACTGATGCCGCAGGCGCTTACCCTTCTGGTGGCGCGCAGCGGTCGCTGGCGCCTGGCCAGCTGAGCCGCCCGGAGCGCCACGATGATTCGTCTGTCCGGTGTGTCCCGTTCGTTCGTCACCAAGTCCGGCACCGTCGAGGCGTTGCGGGGGATCGACCTCGACGTGGGCGACGGCGAGTTCGTCGCGATCCTGGGCCGGTCGGGCTGCGGCAAGTCGACGATGCTGCGGATCATCGCGGGCCTGCTGCCGGCCGGCGGCGGCGCGGTGCACATCGGCGACGAAGCGGTGCAGCGGCCGCGACGGGACGTCTCGATGATGTTCCAGCGCCCGGCCCTGCTGCCGTGGAGCACGGTCCTCGACAACGTGCTGCTGCCCGTCAAGATCTTCGGCTGGCGCCCGTCCGACCACCGGGCCCGGGCCCACGAGCTGCTCGAGCTGACCGGGCTGACCGAATTCGAGCGGAAGATGCCACACGAGCTCTCCGGCGGCATGCAGCAGCGGGTCGCGCTCTGCCGGTCGCTGATCACCAACCCCAAGGTGATGCTGATGGACGAGCCGTTCTCCGCGCTGGACGCGCTCACCCGGGAGGAACTCGCCGGCGAGCTGCAGAAACTGCACATGGACAACCACGCCACCACGGTCTTCGTCACCCACTCGATCGACGAGGCGGTGCTGCTGGCCGATCGGGTGGTGGTGCTCAGCCCGCGCCCCGGGCGGATCCGCGAGATCCTCGAGATCAAGATCCCCAGGCCACGTACGCTCGGCCGCACCACGCACCTCGAAGAGGTCGCCCGGTGCAGTGCCGAGCTGCACGAACTACTGATGACGTGAAGGCTTTCCGGATCCTTAAGTAGCCACCCTCAACTGGCGATCGACCGGGGCCATTCCGTACCGTGCCCGCATGGCATTCCGGACCTGGGCCAAGCTGCTCGGCACGACCCTGGGCGTCGCCGCCCTGGCCGGTGCCAGTCAGCTCGGCCTGGCCTACGGCCTGGGCATCCTCCGCCTGACCAGGGTCGTCGAGGTGGCCGCGCGCGACCAGTGGACCGCGCAGCTGGCCTGGGTGGCCTGGTTCGCGATGTCCGCGGCGGTGCTCGGCGCCCTGGCCGGGCGGTGGCTGCGCGACCGGTGGCGGGCGCCCGCGACCCCGGGCACGTTCGTGGCGCTGTCGCTGGCCGCCGGGCTGGGCGCGGCGCTGGTCGTGCCGCTCACCATGCAACCGGCCCGGACGGCGCGCGTCGACGGGGTCCATCCGGTCTTCGTGATCGGCATCTGCGCCACACTCGGCGCGGCGGTGGGCGTGTTCGCCGCGTACGCCGCCCTCACCCAGCTGATCGCCCGCCGCAGCCTGACGGTCATCGGCATCGCGGTCTGGGTGCTGGCCCTGCTCTCGGTGGCGCCCTCGCTCGGCCCCGACGACCCGCTCCCCGCGGTACGCCTGGGCGTCTTCGACGCCGGCTACCTCTCCCCCGAGGTGACGCAACGGACCGCGCTCTTCACGATGCCGGCCCTGGCCCTGGTCACCGGCGCGATCCTCGGGTACGCGGCCCGGCGCCGCGACCTGCCGATCCTCACCATCGCGCTGGCCGGGCTGCCCGGTCCCGCGCTGCTGACGCTGTCCTACCTGATCGCCGGCCCCGGCGCGGGCGCCGACCGCTACCAGGTCGTGCCGTACTGGGCGGCGATGACCGCCACCGGGGCGGGCGTGCTCGGGTCGGTGCTGGCCGCGGTCATTCGCCGCGCCCCCGACGACCTCGGCGACGATGACGCGGCGGCTGCCTCCGGTCGCCGTTCTCGCCCGGACGACGGCGACGGTGACCGCGACGAGCCGGCCGCCGCCATCGGCACCGGCCGTCGCTCGCGTCCGGACGAGCCGACCTCTCCTCCTGGCTCCGGCCGCCCAGCCGGCGGGGACGACGACGAGCCGACCGGCCCGATTCCCGTGCAGCGGCCGGCCACTGACTCCCCGGGCCGCCACGGTTCGCCGACCGACCCGAACGCCTACGCCGCCGCCGGGCCGCCCCCTCGCGCCGCCGCCGGACCATCCGGCCACGCCGCCGGGCCGCCCGCTCACGCCGCTGCCGGGCCGCCCGGCCACGCCGCGACCGGGTCGTTCGGTCAAGCCGCGGATGGGCCGTCGTTCGGTGGAGTCGCCGACGAGCCGCCCGCGGCGCCGAAGCGGCCCGCTCGCCGCGGTCGCGCCGCCCGCAAGCCCGCCCCACCCGACATTTTCGAAATGTCGCCCGGGGACTCGACCGAGGCCTTCGAGCCGAGCACTGCGGGCGGGCGGCCGGCCACCACGGGCCGAGGCATCCGCCGCGGCCGGCGCAACGCCCCGGCCGCCCCGAGCGAGCCGCCCTACGTCCCCGCCCCCGCGCTGCCCGAGATCCCGCCCGAGGCCCTCCAACCGCAGCGCCGCGCGGTCAACACCGACGCCACCCAGGACCGGCTTCGGGGTGCTCCGCTCGTACCCGAGCCGCACGCGATCTCCGCACCCCTCGCCCAGCCGGAACCGACCAACCCACCTCCGCCGATGAGGCCGGCCCCCGAGAAGAAGTCGAAGCGGCAGGCCAAGGAGGAGGAGTACGTGGATTGGGTCAGCAAGCTGAGCAACGAGTAGCCCGTCGTTCTACGAGCTCTGACCGCTCGCGATCTGATAGACCGCGCCCCCGGCGGCCCGGAACTCCTCGCTCTTGTCACGCATGCCCTGCTCGGCGTACGCCTTCAGGTCGTGACTGATCCGCATCGAGCAGAACTTGGGCCCGCACATCGAGCAGAAATGCGCGGTCTTGGCGGGCTCGGCGGGCAGTGTGGCGTCGTGGTAGCTCCGTGCCGTCTCCGGGTCGAGCGACAGGTTGAACTGGTCCTCCCAGCGGAACTCGAAGCGGGCCTTGGACAGCGCGTCGTCCCAGTCCTGTGCCCCCGGATGCCCCTTGGCCAGGTCGGCGGCGTGCGCGGCGATCTTGTACGCGATCACGCCGGCCTTCACGTCGTCCCGGTCCGGCAGCCCGAGGTGCTCCTTCGGCGTCACGTAGCAGAGCATCGCCGTGCCGAACATGCCGATCATCGCGGCGCCGATCGCCGAGGTGATGTGGTCGTAGGCCGGCGCGACATCCGTGGTCAGCGGCCCGAGCGTGTAGAACGGCGCCCCGTCGCACAGCTCCTGCTGCAGGTCCACGTTCTCCTTGATCTTGTGCATGGGCACGTGACCCGGCCCCTCGACCATCACCTGCACGTCGTGCTCCCACGCGACATGGGTCAATTCCCCGAGGGTACGCAGCTCAGCGAACTGCGCTTCGTCGTTGGCGTCCGCGATCGACCCCGGGCGCAGGCCGTCGCCCAGCGAGAAGGTGATGTCGTACCGGGCGAAGATCTCGCACAGCTCGGCGAAGTTCTCGTACAGGAAATTCTCCCGATGGTGCGCGAGACACCAGGCCGCCATGATCGACCCGCCGCGCGAGACGATCCCGGTGACCCGGCCCACCGACAGCGGCACGTAGGCCAGCCGCACCCCCGCGTGCACGGTCATGTAGTCGACGCCCTGCTCGGCCTGCTCGATCACGGTGTCCCGGAACATTTCCCAGGTCAGCTTGACCGGGTCCCCGCCGGCCTTCTCCAGCGCCTGGTAGAGCGGCACGGTCCCGATCGGCACCGGCGAGTTGCGCAGGATCGCCTCGCGCGTCTCGTGGATGCGCTTGCCGGTGGACAGGTCCATCACGGTGTCCGCACCCCAGCGGGTGGCCCAGGTCAGCTTGTCCACCTCCTCGGCCACCGACGAGCTGACCGCCGACGTCCCGATGTTGGCGTTGACCTTGACCAGGAACCGCGACCCGATGATCATCGGCTCGCTCTCCGGATGGTTGACGTTGGCCGGCAGCACCGCCCGCCCCGCCGCGATCTCGGCCCGCACCACCTCGGCGTCCATCGCCTCGCGAATCGCCACGAACTCCATCTCGGGCGTCACGATCCCGGCCCGCGCACACGCCAACTGCGTGACCTTCCCGCCGCCCGGTTGCTCGACCCTCCCGCCGCTGTGTTGCTCGACCTTCCCGCCGCGCGCCGCGATCCACTCGCGACGCAGCCCCGGCAGCCCTTCGGCCGGATCACTACCCGGCCCCGACGTGTCGTAGAGCCGCACCGGCGGGTTGTCCCCGCTCAGCTCGACCTCCGCGAACGGCACCCCGTGGACGTACACCTTCTTCCGCATCTTCCTCCCCTTTCCGTACAAAACGGTCGCCGATAGGCCGCCAAAACTCCACGATGGTGCCGACGGATCCCTACCTAGGCGAAGTGATCGAGCGGTCCCGGCCCAGCGCCGAGCTCCCAGTCCTTCCCACCACGCAGCGCAGTCGCCACGTAGGCCTTGGCCTCACGCACCGCAACCGGAACGGCGTCACCGAGCGCAAGCCGCGCCGCGATGGCCGACGAGAACGTGCACCCCGACCCGTGGTTGTTGACGGTGTCCACGGCCACCCCCTCCAGCCGGGTGGTCACTCCCTGGAAGTGCAGTGCGTCCACGGCCGTCTCGCTCCCGGTCACCACGACCGTGCCGACCCCACACCGGGCCAGCTCGGCCGCAACATCCCCCGCAATCCCCTCCCCACCTGGCGCGACTCCGGCTGCAACCTCATCCCCGCTCCGCCTCACCCCGGCTTCGAGGAGGGCTGCGGCTTCGTAGCGGTTCGGGGTCAAAATGCAGGGGTACGCCAGTAAAGGCTGGACAGAAGCAACAGCGGACAACCGGCTGCCGGAGGTGGCGACCAGCACCGGATCGACGACGAGATTCGGCAGCCGGTCGATCCGGGCCGCGATCACCTCGGCGACCTCCCGGTTCGGCACCATCCCCACCTTGACCGCCGCCACCGCGAAGTCATCGAGCACCGCGTCGAGCTGAGCCGCCACCATCACCGCCGGCACCGCATGCACCCCGGTCACCCCGAGCGTGTTCTGCGCCGTGATGGCGGTGATGACCGACGTCCCATAGACCCCGAGCGCCGCGAACGTCTTCAGATCAGCCTGGATCCCGGCCCCGCCGCCCGAGTCCGACCCCGCGATCGTCAACACCACCGGCGGTGTCATCGCCCCTCCCCCAGCGGTAGCCCAGCGCGCTGGTCCGCCCCCACATACCGCTCTCCGCTACCACTCGACGAGGCAGCCGCCAGAGGAACGGCCGCGGCGGGCGAGGCGGACAAGGATGCGGCGGGCACGGACGCGGGCGCGGCGGACGCCGGCGCGGACGCGGCGGCGGCGGACAGTTCGGCGGCCACGGCGGCCGGGTCGCGGGCGGTCATGATCGCGCCCATCACGGCCACGCCTTCCGCCCCCGCGGCCAGGCACTCGCGAACCTGAGCGGCCGTCGTGACGCCGCCCAGCGCCAGCCACCTCAGCCCACCACCGAGGCGCCCCGCGGCCGATGGCGTGAGCGCCGGCCCGTACCCCGGCTTGGAAGCCGTCGAATACACCGGCGACAACGTCACATAGTCCTCGGTGGACAGTCGCCGGATCTCGGACAGCGAATGACACGACCGGCCCACCAGGCGGATGCCGTTCGGCGGCTGGGGATCGCGCGGCGCCAGCCGGAACCCCGGCGTGGGCAGCAGGTCGGCGGCCGCCAGGTGGACCGCGTCACCGCCGAGCGGGTCCGGGCCGGCGACGATCAACCGGCCGGGCGGCAGCAACGCTCGAAGGTCGTCGGCGAGGGCGCGGCGTTCCGCGTACCCGAGATCGCGCTCCCGCAGGACCACCCACCCGGCGCCACCCTCGACGGCGCGCGCCACCACCGTGGCGAGCGGGCCGGCGGCGGACCGCCGGTCGGTGAGCACGACGAGCCCCGACGGTGTCACCACGACGGCTTCCCGGCGTCAGGGGTGGAGGCCAGCGCGTGGAACCGCTGCGGGATCCGTCCGGCGCCGTACGCCAGCTGCCCCGCCTCGACCGCGTGCCGCATCGCCGCCGCCATCCGCGCAGGGTCCTCGGCCCGGGTGATCGCGCTGGCGATCAGCACACCGTCGCAGCCGAGTTCCATGGCCAGCGCCGCGTCCGAGGCGGTGCCGATGCCCGCGTCGAGGATCACCGGCACCTCGACCATCTGCCGGATCAACCGGATGTGGTGCGGGTTGGAGATGCCCAGCCCGGAGCCGATCGGCGAACCGGCCGGCATCACCGCCGCGCATCCGGCCGCCTCCAGCCGGCGAGCCAGGATCGGGTCGTCGTTGGTGTACGGCAACACCGTGAACCCGTCCGCGACCAGCGTCTCCGCCGCCCGCAGCAACTCCACCGAGTCGGGCAGCAGGGTCCGGTCGTCGCCGATCACCTCCAGCTTGACCAGGTCGGTCTCGAACGCCGCCCGCGCCAGCCGCGCCGTCTTCACCGCGTCGGCGGCGGTGTAGCACCCGGCCGTGTTCGGCAGCACCCGCACCTTGCAGCGGTCCAGCATCGGCAGCAGCCCCGGCCCCGCCGCGTCGATCCGGCGCAGCGCCACGGTCACCAGATCGGTGCCGGAAGCCTCGATGGCCGTCTCCAGTTCGCTGAGGCTGCGCGCCCCACCGGTGCCGAGGATCAGCCGTGACGACTTGAAGATCTCCATGTCAGCCTCCCTGCGCCGCGGTGAGCACTTCGATCCGGTCGCCGTCGGTCAGCTCCGTGGCCGCCCACGCCGACCGTGGCACCACCTCGCCGTTGAGCGCGACCGCCACCCCCCGCTCGGCCCTGGTGAGCTCGGCGACCAGCGCGGCCACCGTCGCCTCCGGTGGGATGGCCTTCCGGTCGCCGTTCACAACGATGGTCACGCGAACCTCCCGGGTGCGAAGGGAACGATCAGCGGGTCAGGCTCCCCGGTCACGACCAGGCCGGCGATCAGATCGGCCGTCACGGGTGCGAGGAGTACGCCGTTCCGGTGGTGACCCGCGGCCACCACGGTGCGCTTGTCAAGCCGCCCGAGCAGCGGCGCGTTGTCCGGTGTGGACGGCCGATGCCCCACCAACGTCTCGGTGATCGCACAGTCGGCCAGCGCCGGCACCAGGTCAACGGCAGCGCGCAACAGATCCAGCACCGCTCCCGCCGTGACCGCGTCATCAGCGCGCTCTTCCTGAGTCGCCCCCACCACGATCTCGCCGTCCTCCCGCGGCACCAGATAGACCCGCCGTCCATCCGCATATCCCCTGACCACATGCCGCAACAGCCCAGGCTCCCCCCGCAGCCGCAGCACCTCCCCCTTGACCGGCCGAACAGGCAACCCGGTCAGCGCCCCCGTCCCCACCCCCGCCGCGACCACAACCTGATCCGCGTCAATTCCCCCAAGATCCACAACCCTCCCGGGTACGACGGACACCCGCTCCCGCAACGCAGCCACCACTTTCCGCGGATCAACCTGCCAATCCCCCGGCAGATAACATCCCGCCCGCACCCGCGGCGACAGCGCCGGCTCCAGCTCCCGCAGCCCCGAAGGCCCCAACCGCCGCCCTCCCGCCGTCGCCCCCGGCCGCCCGACCGCGCCCACCAGCCCTGCCGCGCCCGGTTGCCGGGCCCACTCCCGTTCCGCCTCCGCGACGTCATCCGCGGTGAGGGCGACGACAAGCGTCCCGTCCTCCGGCAACCGCACGCCCAGCTCAGCCGCGAATCCAGGCCACCGCCGAGCCGACTCCACCATCAACGCGCCAAGCTCCGCCGACTCCCACGTCGACTCGTTCCCCGCCGCCAACATCCCCGCCGCGACAAACCAGGCCCCCGGCCACTCCCCGGCTTGCTTGCTCTGAGCACCTACAGGCATCACCGAGCCCGAGGAGGAGCCGGAGGCGGATGCGACGGAAGGCGAAGCCCAGGGAGGCGGGGCGAGCGCGGGCGAGGCAGCGGCCCACGCGTCATGGACCAGGACCTCAACGCCGCGAGAGGCGAGGCGCGACGCGATCGACAGCCCGATGATCCCGCCCCCGACCACCGCGCACCTCATGACAGCGCCTTCAAGAACTGCTCGGTGGCCCCCACCGGATCGCGAGCAATGGCCCCCACCGCCGCCACCCCGTAGGCCCCCACCGCCAGCAACGAAGCCACCCGCGACGGCGTCACCCCCGCGATAGCGATGACGGGAACATGCGAAGCATCAGCCACCGCCCCCACCCCGGCCACCCCGATCGGCGGAGGCAGACCGTCCTTGGTGGACGTCTCGAAGGCCGGCCCGACCCCGAAGTACGAAGCCGACGGCACATCAGCCGGCGCCCGCAACGTCACCCCGAGCACCGCCGCCCGCCCGAGCACCTTCCGCGCCGCGGCCGGCGGCAGGTCGTCCGCCCCGACGTGAGCCCCATCGGCCCCGGCCGCCAAGGCAATGTCGACGCGATCGTTGACCAGGCACATCGCCCCGCGGGCCCGGCACCGTGACAGCACCTCGACGGTCAGCGCGTAGGCGTCTCGATCGGTGACGTCATCGGCGACGCGGACCTGGATCGCCACCTGCGACGAGACCGAGAGCACCGCCTCCACAATGGGCAACGAAGCCGTCACCACATGTAGACGGGGGAAGATAGGCTCCACCATCGCTCCTCCCTGCGCCGGCATGATCCGGATCAGGTTCGACGGTCGGGGGCCGCGACAGCCCCCCTCTCAGCCCGGTGCACCGGACTCCCGTGGGGTTGGTTCTACGGCCGACGATAGCCCTCGAACCCAGCGATGGCTAGCGCGTCGTTCGCAACCCATCGATGGCAGGCTTTGACACCGGTGCGATACTGGTCTCTGTGCTGCGCCGTTACTCCGACGCCTGGTTCGCTGCGGCGGCACGCCGCAAAGCCGGGCACAGTGAGGCGCGATTCCCGCGCCGGCGCAGAGGATTGATGCCGATTCGCTGGTACCACGGCATCTTCCAGTTGACCGGCCGACACCTGCGGTTACCCGCCGCACGCGGCGGCCCGCCCCTTGTCGTACGCCTGGATCGAACCGTGCCATACCCGGCGGAAGCCATTCGGGCGGTCACGTTGCTCTACGCCGATGGCCGACTTCACATCGACGTGACCGCAGAGCTACCCGTCGCCACTCATCCGCACGGCGGTCGGCCTGACTCCGGCCGGGTCGCCGGTGTCGACCTGGGAATCATTCATCCTTTCGCCGCCGCCACTACCGACGGGCACCACAGCACTGCTGGTGTCTGGGCGTGCAATCCGCGCCGAACACCGGCTTCACCTGGCCGACACCAAAGCTCGACGCCGCGCCACCGCGCGCCGAGCGCCCAGCAAAGGACAACGCGGTTCGCGCAGGTGGCGTAAAGCCCGCCGCCGGGCCCGGCTGGTCGAGGGCCGCTCCACCAGCACGGCTACAGGTGGGGAGTCGCTCGCCCACGCTCGTGGACGAGGATCCACATTGTCACCGAACCGGTTGACATTGGTGGACACCGCACTAGCGCACGTCCCACACCGGCGCGGGGGTCTCGACGACCTCGCCGTCGGCCTGGAAGAGGATGAAACGGTCGAAGCCCCTGGTGAACCAGCGGTCGTGGGTGACCGCGATGACCGTGCCCTCGAAGGCTGACAGGCCCTCCTCGAGCGCCTCGGCCGAGGCCAGGTCGAGGTTGTCGGTCGGCTCGTCGAGCAGCAGCACCGTGGCGCCGGACAGTTCCAGGAGCAGCACCAGGAACCGGGCCTGCTGGCCGCCGGAGAGGGTCCCGAACCGCTGGTCGCCCTGGCCGGACAGCTCGTACCGGTTCAGCGCCTTCATCGCGCCGGCCCGGTCCATGCCGGAGCGGTGGTCGTCGCCGCGCCAGAGGATCTCGACCAGCGTACGGTCGAGCAGTTCCGGCCGGTCGTGGGTCTGTGAGAAGTGGCCGGGCCGCACCCGGGCGCCGAGCCGGGCCACACCGGAGTGGGCGACGTGCGCGAGCGGCGCCCCGTCGACCGGCTTGTTGTCCGCGTCGGGCGAGGAGCCGCCGGCCGCCAGCAGCCGCAGGAAGTGTGACTTGCCGGTGCCGTTGGCGCCGAGCACCGCGACCCGGTCGCCGTACCAGATCTCCAGGTCGAACGGGAACGTCAGGTTCTCCAGTTCCAGCGACTCGCACATGACAGCCCGCTTACCGGTACGCCCGCCGCGCAGGTTCATCCGCAGCGACTGCTCCTTGGGCGGCAGCGGCGGCGGTCCCGCCTCCTCGAACTTGCGCAGCCGGGTCTGCGCCGCCTGGTAGCGCGACGCCAGCCCGTCGTTGAACGTGGCCTTCTGCTTGAGCGTGAAGACGAGTTCGCGCAGCTTCTCGTGTTCCTCGTCCCAGCGCCGGCGCGATTCGAGCAGCCGGTCGTGCCGGTCGGCGCGGGCCTCGTGCCAGGAGGCGAACCCGCCCGGGTGGGTCCATGAACTGCCGCCCTCGACCGCGACGACCCGGCCGGCGGTCTGGTTGAGCAGCTCACGATCGTGCGAGACGTAGAGCACCGACTTGGGCGACTCCTTCAACCGCGCCTCCAGCCACCGTTTGCCGGGCACGTCCAGGAAGTTGTCCGGCTCGTCGAGCAGCAGCACCTCGTCGCGGCCGCGGAGCAGCAGGTCGAGGGCGAAGCGTTTCTGCTGGCCGCCGGAGAGGGTGCGGACGGGCCGGTCGCGCACCTCGTCCCACGGCTTGTGGAGGATCGCCACGGCGACGGTGTCGAAGAGCACCTCGGCGTCGTACCCGCCGGCCTCACCCCAGTGCGCGAGCGCGTTCGCGTACGCCAATTGGGATTTCTCCGACTCGCCGAGCGCCGCCGCGGCGGCCGCGAGTCTCTCTCCGGCCTCGCGCAGGGGTGGTTCGACCAGCGAAAGAGCAAGATCATGCAGGGTACGGTCGTCGCCGATCATGCCGATGAACTGGCGCATCACGCCCAGCCCGCCGGAGCGCGCGACGACGCCGGTCTGGGTCGGCAGGTCACCGGCCACCATCCGGAGCAACGTGGTCTTGCCGGCGCCGTTGGGCCCGACGAGCGCGATCTTGGCGCCCTCGCCCACCCGGAACGACACGTCGGAGAACAGCTCGCGCCCGTCCGGCAGCACGAAGCCCACCCCGGCGACATCCACGTAACCCATGCCCGGCATCCTCCCTGGTCGCGGCGGTTCGGTCAGGTGGTTTTCCGGGTCACGCGTAGCACTCGGAAGCCCTTCTGGCTGGCCTTACGCTCGACCGCCCAGCCGCCGTCGACGAGCCAGGTGTGCAGCGAATCACCACCGAGGTGTCGGTTGATCACCAGCCAGGCCACGCCGTCGGGGGCGAGCCGGGGCAGCCAGCGCTCCAGGATGGCGTGCAGCTCGGCCTTGCCGACGTGGGTGGGCGGGTTGCTCCAGATCTGCGCGAACGTCACGTCGGCCGGGAGGTCGTCCGGACCGCCGACGGTGACGCGCAGTTCGAGCCGCTCGGCGTTGGCCTTGGTCAGGTCGCGGGCGCGGGCGTTGACGTCGACCGCGTACACGTCGGCCGCCGGCGCCTCGCCGGCCAGCACGCACGCGATCGGCCCGTAGCCGCACCCCAGGTCGAGAAGGGCGCCGGTGGTCGCCGCGGTGGGCAGGTCACTCTTCTTCAGGAGTACGGACGTGCCGGCGTCGAGCCGTGTGGCGGAGAACACTCCGCTCGCCGAGGTGAGGCGGTAGGAGCGTCCCTTGATCGCGAACTCGACCTCGATCGGCCGGGCCGGCGCGCTCGGGTCGGCGGTGAAGTAGTGCTCGGTGCTCACGCCTTTCATCATCCTCCCGCGAACGGGCGTCAGGCTGCCGGGGTGGCGCACAGCCAGTGCGTTCATCGATTTCCGTGCGCTTCTAGCCTCACCTGCATGCTGCACGCATCCGCGTCCCGGGCCACCCACCGCCGGATGGCCACCCCGGGCGGCCTGACCGTGCTGGTCCGCTCGGTGGTCGCACCGACGCCGGGCCTGCACCGGCAACCGTCCGTGCGGCCGTGGGCGCTGCGCGAGCCGCAACGGGCGATGCACCTGCTGATGACCGGCCTGGGCGCCCTGATCATGCTGAGCATCTGCGGGTTGAGCAGCTTCTTCGTGATCGCCGACGAGCGCCGCGGGCTGGGCGCCGCGGACACCGGCACGATGGCGGCCGAGTCGCCGTACTCGATCAGCTCCCGCAACCTCGACCCGGAGCCGCTGAGCATGGCCGAGGTCTTCTCCGGCAGCACCGTGCAGATGAAGGCCGGCGACGCGCCCTACCGGGTGGAGATGACGCACATCGACAACGTCTGTGAGACCGCGACAACCGGTGCGGTCGGCCGGCTGATCCATGACGCGGGCTGCACCCAGGTGGTACGCGCGTCGCTGACCGCGCCCTACGGCGGCTACCAGGTGACGGCCGGCGTCTTCAACCTGACCGACGCCACGTCGGCCGCCCGCACCGCCGATCAGGTCCGCGCCCTGGTCGAGTCGGGCGACGGCAGCTTCGCCGCGCTGGCCGCCGGCGCCGCGCCCGGCAGCGATCCGCAGGCCCGCCCCGACTCACAGGTCGGCTGGCACGACCGCGGCCACTACCTGGTCTATTGCGTGATCTCCCGCCCCGACAACACCCCGATCGCCCCGGACGACCGGTACGCCGGCCAGATCACCGCCGACCTCCTGGAGACCTACCTGGCCGGCGAGGTGATCGGCGCCCGGGCCCTCAACCTGTGACGCGTATAGGTGCGCAGAGGTGCTCTGCGCACCTATACGCAACAGCCCAGCGTGTGGTGGGTGGGCGGCGCCTCGCGGGCTCGGCGTGAGCGCGGCGTGTCGCGGATCGGGCGCCGCAACGGCGTGTCGCCGGTCAGGCGCGGAGGCGGCGGGTCGCGTCGGCGCGCGCGGCGTAGTCGGTCTCGGCGGGGTAGCCGACCTCGACCAGCGTGAGCCCGTGGGCCGGGGCCACGGTCACCGAGCTCGACCGTTCCCGCAACGTCAGCAGCGACCCCGGCCAGTCCGGCTCGCGGCGCCCGTCGCCCACGCTGAGCATCGCGCCGACCAGGCTGCGCACCATCGCCTGGCAGAACGCGTCGGCCTGCACGGTCGCCACGGCCACCCCGTCCGCGGCGCGGTGCCAGTCGAGGTGGGTGATCGCGCGGATGGTGGTCGCGTTCTCCTTGCGTTTGCAGTACGCCGCGAAGTCGTGCTCGCCGACCAGCCAGGCCGCCGCCTCCCGCAGCCGGTCCAGGTCGAGCGGCCGCCCCCAGCCGAGCGTGTCCCGCCGCCGCAGCGGTTCCGCCCCCCACACCCGATCAGCGACCCGATACTCGTACCGCCGATAGGTGGCCGAGAACCGGGCGTCGAAGGTGGACGGCACCGGCGTCACGGCCCGCACCCGCGCATCCGGCGGCATCAACGCCGCGAGGCGCCGCAGCAGCGATGCCTCGAGTTCCGAGAAGGTCGCGGCGGGCAGCTCGATGTGACACACCTGCCCGGTGGCGTGCACGCCGGCATCGGTCCGCCCGGCCACCGTGAGACCCAAAGGGCTATCCACGCCAACCAAGGTCTCGAGCGCGGTGACGAGGACGCCGGCAACTGTCCGCTGCGACGGTTGAACCGCCCACCCCGAAAAATCGGTGCCGTCGTACGAAACGTCCAGCCGAAGCCGGACCACATCGTCCGACCCGGATGGTTGAGTTACGGCCTCGACCACGACGAACCTCTCCACTGAGCCAGTGCACTTCCGGGGCGCGCGTACCCACAAAGAAGTAAGCCCGGCACCCCCACCAACAGTGAGCGCGCCGGGCTTAAATCTCAGAAAAACTACTTGGCGGTTTCGTCTTCGCCTTCGGCCTTGTCGCCGGGGCCCTCGGCACCCTTGTCGCCGGAAGCGTTCACCGGCGGCTCCGAGTCCTGGTCGGACGACACGGCAGGAGCGTCATCCTCGCGGGCCAGGGCCTCGACCTTGTCCTGCTGCGCGGCCTTGCGGGCCGCCGTCTTCTTGGCCGGCGCGGTGGTGGCCGCCACCGCGAGCTCCTCGACCAGCTCGATGACGGCCATCGGAGCGGCGTCACCCTTACGGATCCCGGTCTTGGTGATGCGGGTGTACCCACCCGGCCGGTTGCCGTACCGCGGAGCGATCTGCTCGAACAGCTGGTAGACGACGTCCTTGTCCTTCACCACGGTCAGGACGCGGCGGCGGGCGTGCAGGTCGCCGCGCTTGGCCTTGGTGATGAGCTGCTCGGCCAGCGGACGCAGGCGCCTGGCCTTCGTCTCGGTGGTCTTGATCTTCCCGTGCCGGAAGAGCTCCGTGGCCAGGTTCGCCAGCAGCCGCTTCTCGTGCGCCGGGCTACCGCCGAGGCGGGGACCCTTGGTGGGCGTGGGCATTTCTGATGCTCCTTGGTAGGTGCCGCGCAGCTGGGATTAGAGCTGCTCGGTCTCGCGGTAGTCGTCGGTGTCGTAGTCCACGTCGCCGAACGAGTCCACGACGTGCGCGGGGTCGAAGGACGGCGCGCTGTCCTTGAGGCCCAGGCCCATGCCGGCGAGCTTCATCTTGACCTCGTCGATGCTCTTCTGACCGAAATTCCTTATATCCAGAAGGTCGGCCTCCGTACGCCCTATCAACTCGCCCACCGTGTTGATGCCCTCGCGCTTGAGGCAGTTGTACGACCGGACGGTGAGGTCCAGCTCCTCAATGGGCAGGGCCAGGTCGGCGGCCAGCTGAGCATCCTGCGGGGACGGGCCGATGTCGATGCCCTCGGCGGTCTCGTCCAGCTCACGGCACAGGCCGAAGAGCTCGACCAGGGTGGAGCCGGCCGAGGCCAGCGCGGTCCGCGGCGAGATCGACGCCTTCGACTCGACGTCGATGATCAGGCGGTCGAAGTCGGTGCGCTGCTCGACCCGGGTCGCCTCGACGCGGTAGGTCACCTTCATGACCGGCGAGTAGATCGAGTCGACCGGGATCCGGCCGATCTCGGCGCCCGCGTTCTTGTTCTGCGCCGCCGTGACGTAGCCACGTCCACGCTCGACGGTCAGCTCCATGTCGAGCCGGCCCTTGCTGTTCAGCGTGGCCAGCTTCAGGTCCGGGTTGTGCACCGAGACACCGGCCGGGGGCTGGATGTCGCCCGCGGTGACGTCGCCCGGGCCCTGCTTGCGCAGGTACATGCTGACCGGCTCGTCGTGCTCGGAGCTGACGGTGAGGTCCTTGACGTTCATGACCAGCTCGACCACGTCCTCCTTGACACCGGGGATCGTGGTGAACTCGTGCAGGACGCCGTCGATCTTGATGCTGGTCACGGCCGCGCCCGGGATGGACGACAGCAGGGTGCGACGCAGCGAGTTGCCGAGGGTGTAGCCGAAGCCCGGCTCGAGGGGCTCGATGGTGAACCGGGAGCGGGTCTCGCTGAGCGACTCTTCCGAGAGGCTCGGACGCTGGCTGATGAGCACGCGTTTCTTCTTTCTGTCAGGGCATCCGCTATATGACGCCCGTCTTCTCATGAAGGGATGCCGGCCGTGTGGCCGGCATCCCCGGGAGCGCTACTTGGAGTAGAGCTCGACGATCAGCTGCTCCTGGACCTGCGTGTCGATGACAGCGCGGGCCGGGAGCGAGTGGATCAGGATCTTCATCTCGCTCGGGATGGGCTCGAGCCACGCCGGCGTGGGGCGGGAACCCGCCTGCGCCTGCGCGACCACGAACGGCGTCATGGCACGGGACTTCTCCCGGACCTGGACGATGTCGTGGTCCTTCACCCGGTACGACGGGATGTCGACCTTGTGCCCGTTGACCACGATGTGGCCGTGCTTGACGAGCTGGCGGGCCATGTCGCGGGACGCGGCGTAGCCGGCCCGGTAGACCACGTTGTCGAGACGGGACTCGAGGATCTGGAGCAGCACCTCACCGGTCTTGCCGGGCTTGGTGACGGCCTCCTCGTAGTAACCGCGGAACTGCTTCTCCAGCACGCCGTAGGTGCGGCGGGCCTTCTGCTTCTCGCGGTGCTGCAGGAGGTACTCGGTCTCCTTCGTACGACCACGGCCGTGCTGGCCGGGCGGGAAGGGACGCGACTCGAACGGGCACTTCGGCCCGTCGCACTTGCTGCCCTTGAGGAACAGCTTCATCTTTTCGCGGCGGCAGCGCTTGCAGTCCGCACCTGTGTAACGAGCCATCTTCTCTCTCTATCCCTCAGACCCGGCGACGCTTCGGCGGACGGCATCCGTTGTGCGGCTGCGGCGTGACGTCGGCGATCTGACCGACCTCGAGGCCGGCGGCCTGCAGCGAACGGATCGCGGTCTCCCGGCCGGAGCCGGGTCCCTTGACGAACACGTCGACCTTGCGCATGCCGTGCTCCATGGCGCGGCGCGCGGCAGCCTCCGCGGCGAGCTGCGCCGCGAACGGGGTCGACTTGCGGGAGCCCTTGAAGCCCACCTGGCCCGAGGAGGCCCAGGAGATGACCGCACCGGTCGGGTCGGTGATCGACACGATGGTGTTGTTGAAGGTGCTCTTGATGTGCGCCTGCCCGTGGGCGACGTTCTTGCGTTCCTTGCGCCGGACCTTCTTGACGGCGGCCCCAGCGCGTGCCTTCGGTGGCATAAGTCTTTTGCGCTCCTACTGAGTACTGGGAGATGGGCCGAGTCACGCGGACCGTGCCCACCAATTCCGATTTAGGCCTTACTTCCGACCGGGCTTCTTCTTACCGGCAACCGTGCGCTTCGGGCCCTTGCGCGTGCGCGCGTTGGTCCGGGTGCGCTGACCGCGAACGGGGAGACCCCGGCGGTGGCGGATGCCGGCGTAGCAGCCGATCTCGACCTTGCGGCGGATGTCCGCGGCGACCTCGCGGCGCAGGTCGCCCTCAACCTTGAAGTTGGCCTCGATGTAGTCGCGGAGCTGGACCAGCTCCTCTTCCGTGAGGTCCTTGGCACGCTTGTTCACGTCGATGCCGGTCGCGGTCAGTGCCTCGACCGAGCGGGTCCGGCCGACCCCGAAGATGTAGGTGAGCGCGATCTCCATCCGCTTTTCGCGGGGAAGATCGACGCCGACGAGTCTTGCCATGTGCGGGCGAGCTCCTCAGATGTCTCGGAGGTCTGTGCCCGATCCGTCCCGCCTGCCCGGGCGGGCCCCGGCCTCCGACCGAGGGTGTAGCCGCACATCATTGCCGTAACTCATGACGACCGCGGCTGGAACGAGCTTGTTCTGGTGGTAGGCGTCAGCCCTGGCGCTGCTTGTGGCGCGGGTCGTCGCAAATGACCATGACCCGGCCGTGCCGGCGGATGACCCGGCACTTGTTGCAGATCCGCTTGACGCTCGGCTTGACCTTCACGGTTTGCCTTGTCTTTCAGACGGGTGGTGTCACTTGTAGCGGTAGACGATGCGCCCACGGGTGAGGTCGTACGGCGAGAGCTCGACGACAACCCTGTCCTCGGGAAGGATGCGAATGTAGTGCTGCCGCATCTTGCCGGAGATGTGTGCCAGTACCTTGTGACCGTTCGCCAGCTCAACGCGGAACATGGCGTTGGGCAGGGGCTCGATCACGCGGCCCTCGATCTCGATGGCTCCGTCTTTCTTTGGCATGTCCTCCGCTACCTGACATCAGATTTCCTGGACTAGCTCGCAGTGCCACCCGACCGTAGGGAGAGTTCCCGAAGATCGGCCCAGCCGCGGCTCCCGCGATCCTCGAAGCGCTGAGGACATGCAAGAGTGGACGCTGCGCGCCAGCTAGCCAGTGTACGCGCGCCCATGCATCGACACCAAACCGAGGTCCCCCACACCCGGGGTCGGGTGTGTCGCCGCGCCGCAAAAGCGACAAACCTACTCGTCGAGCTCCTTGCGCTCGCGCTTCTGCTCCTTCTTGAGCTTCTTGCGCTCGTTCTTGGCGTGCCACTTCCGGGGCTCGTCGTTGCTCAGGCCGGAAATGGTCTGCCACACCAGGATGACGCCCCACGGCCCGGCCACCCAGAGCGGCCAGAAGAAGCCCCAGTCGCCGTCGACGCCCGCCAGCACCCAGATCGCCACGCAGATGCCGACCGCGGTGACGTACTCGTCCCAGACGTGGATCAACCAGCGCCGGGTCAGATCTCCGTCGACCTTCGGCGCCACCGGCGTCGCCGTCACCACCATCGGCAGGTCGGTCGTCAGCCGTTCCAGCTCGCCGTAGGTCTTGGCCGAATAGGTCTGCTGCAGGCGGTCGTCGTATTCGTGGAGGTCGAGGCGGCCCTCGTCGAGCGCGGCGCGAAGGCGCTCGGCCACCTGCTGACGGTCCGCGTCGGCGGCGCGTATCTCGTCGGAGGCCATACGAACCATTCTGTCAAAGCCGCTCCGCTGCGACGACCCCGATCAGCGGCGCCGGCGGTCGCGGCCACGGCCCGGACGCCCGGACGCGTTGCCGATCAGGCCGAAGATCAGCGGGATCAACATCCAGGCCGGCCAGGGATAGATGAAGCGGCCGCTGGTCAGGCTCGTGGTGGCCCAGATGACGACACACACCGCGACGACGCCCGCGTATCCCTTGAGCCAGGGCGCGCGTTCCGGAGCTTCCTGGGGCGGCTGAGCGGCGGCGGCCGGCTGAACCTGGCTCTTCTCCAGCGGAACGGTGCCGGGCAGGTCGTCGGTCAGGCCATCGAGATCCGCGTACGTCTTCGCGGCCAGCGCCCGCTGCAGACGCTCGTCGTACTCGTGCAGGTCGAGGCGGCCGTCGTCGAGGGCCTCCTTGAGCCGCGCCGCCACCGCATCACGGTCGCCGTCGCCGGCCCGCATCTCCGCTCGATCCATGACCGTCAGCATGCTCCCCGGACAAAGGATCGGCCAGACCGGTGTCCCTAGCCGGTCAGGGCGGGCTGGCGAGCCGTTACCAGCTCGCCCAGGCGGGCCCGGCCGCCGTCGACCGCGGTGGTCACCCACACGCCGTCGTCGCAGAGCGCCATCGTGTGTTCCACGTGCGCCGCGACCGAGGTGTCCCGGGTCACCACGGTCCAGCCGTCGGCCAGTTCCAGGGTTCGCGGCGAGCCCATCGTGATCATCGGCTCGATGGCGAGGGCCATGCCGACCACCAGCCGCGGGCCCTTGCCCGGCTTGCCGTGGTTGAGCACGTGTGGATCCATGTGCATCTCGGTGCCGATGCCGTGGCCGCCGTAGCCGTCGACGATGCCGTACCGACCGGCCTTTCTGATCGACCTCTCGATGTTGAACGAGATGTCGGTCAGCCGGCCCCGGCCGTTGGCCACACCGCGCGCCGCGGCGGCGATGCCCGCCCACATGGCGTCTTCGGCCACCTCGGCCAGCTTGAGCAGCTTGGGGTCGGTCTCGCCCACGCCCACGGTGATCGCCGAGTCGCCGTGCCACCCGTGCAGGATCGCGCCGCAGTCCAGCGAGAGCAGGTCGCCCTCCTTGAGCACCTGCCCGGCGGACGGGATGCCGTGCACCACCTGCTCGTTCACCGACGCGCAGATGGAGGCCGGGAAGCCGTGGTAGCCCTTGAACGACGGGATCGCCCCGGCGTCCCGGATCACCTGCTCGGCGATCGCGTCGAGCTCGCCCGTGGACACACCGGGCCGCACCGCCTCGCGCATCGCGGCCAGCGCGGCGGCGACCACCAGGCCGGCGCCGCGCATCAACTCGATCTGCTCAGGGGTCTTCAGCTGGATGTCCAGCTGCTGGCGGGGCATTGCTCAGCCTCCGTACGACCGAAGCGCCTCGATGGCGCGCACTGTCACGTCCTCCACCGGCCCGGTGGCGTCTATCCCGACCAGCTTGCCCTGCGCGCCGAAGAAGTCGACCAGCGGCGCCGTCTTGTCGGTGTATTCCACCAGGCGCGCGGCGATCGTGTCGGCCTTGTCGTCGTCGCGCTGGAACAGCTCGGAGCCGCACCGGTCGCAGATGTTGTCCTTGCTGGTCGGGTCGAACTCGACGTGCCAGATCTTGCCGCAGCCACGGCAGGTGCGCCGGCCGGAAAGGCGCCGGATCACCTCGTCGTCGTCGACCACGAGCTCCATCACCAGGTCGAGCGCGGTGCCGAGGTCGGCGAGCAGCTTGTCCAGCGCGGAGGCCTGCGGAACCGTGCGGGGGAAGCCGTCGAGCAGGAAGCCGTCGCCCGCGTCGGGCTCGGCCAGGCGGTCGCGGACCATGTTGATGGTCACCTCGTCGGGAACGAGGTGACCCGCGTCCATGTAACGCTTGGCCTCCACGCCGAGCGGCGTGCCCTGCGAGACGTTGGCCCGGAAGATGTCCCCGGTCGAGATCTTCGGTACGGCGAGATGGGCGGCGATGAACTCAGCCTGGGTCCCCTTGCCGGCCCCGGGAGGGCCCACCAGTACCAGCCGCACCTACATCGCCTCGCTTCGGTGAGAACCGACCGACCCCGCGAGAGCCCCCCGGCTCCGCGCCCCCACTACCGGAGGAACCCTTCGTAGTTTCGCTGCATCAGCTGGCTCTCGATCTGCTTCACGGTCTCCAGGCCCACACCAACCATGATCAGCACTGCGGTACCACCGAACGGGAAGTTCTGGTACTGCGACTGATTGAGCCAGATGAAGAAGAAGTTCGGCAGCACCGAGATCAGACCCAGGTACAGGGCGCCCGGGAGGGTGATCCGGCTGAGGATGAAGTCGAGGTAGTCGGCGGTCGGCTTGCCCGGGCGGATACCCGGGACGAAACCACCGTACTTCTTCATGTTCTCCGCGACCTCGGTCGGGTTGAACGTGATCGACACGTAGAAGTACGTGAAGAAGATAATCATGAGGAAGTAGACGGCGATGTACAGCCAGCTCGTCGGGTCGGCCAGCCAGTTCTGGATCCACTGCTGGTAACCCTTGAGGTTGTTCGGGTCGAAGAACTGCAGGTACAGCTGCGGCAGGTAGAGCAGCGAGGAAGCGAAGATCACCGGGACCACACCGGCCTGGTTGACCTTGAGGGGGATGTAGGTCGAGGTGCCGCCGTACATCCGGCGGCCGATCATGCGCTTCGCGTACTGCACCGGGATGCGGCGCTGAGCCTGCTCGATGAAGACGACCGCGGTGATGACGATCAGCACCAGGGCGATGACCAGCAGGAACTTGGCGACGCCGTTGCTCTCCTTGATCGTCCAGCCCTCGCCGGGGAGGCGGGCGGCGATCGAGGTGAAGATCAGGACGGACATGCCGTTGCCGACGCCACGGTCGGTGATGAGCTCGCCGAGCCACATGACCACACCGGTGCCGGCGGTCATCGTGAGCACCAGGACGGCCAGCGTGAGCCACGTCGGGATGCCGGTGTTCTCGGGGATGATCTGGAAGTTCGCCTGGTCCTGCGGGCACTGGTTGGCGAACAGCTGGCCGGTGCGGGCCAGGGCCACGAAGGCCGAGGACTGCAGGATGGCCAGGCCCAGGGTCAGGTACCGGGTGTACTGCGTGATCTTGGCCTGACCGGACTGGCCTTCCTTGCGCAGCTGCTCGAGCCGCGGGATGACCACCGTCAACAGCTGCAGGATGATCGACGCGGTGATGTACGGCATGATGCCGAGCGCGAAGACCGAGAGCTGGAGAAGGGCGCCGCCGGAGAAGAGGTTGAGCAGCGTGAGCACGCCGCCGGCCTCGCCGGACTGGTCGAGGGTGTCCAGACAGTTCCGGACGTTCGTGTAGGAGACGCCGGGGCTGGGCAGGGTCGCACCGAGCCGGTACACCGCAATGATCGCTACTGTGAACAGCAGTTTCTTGCGCAGGTCAGGCGTACGGAACGCACTGGCAAAGGCGGAGAGCAACTTCTTCCTCCTGCGCGAGGTCACCGCCGGTCTGGCGGACGAGGTGGTTCGGTCCGGACGACCGATGTTCTTAGCTGGGATCGGACTCTAACAGTCGTGAACGCCTGCGGTCAGTCACGGTGGCCTCATCGGCCCCGAGGTGCATCAGACGTCACAAAGGGGATGCTGCCCGGGCGCCACTCTCGGCGCCCGGGCGAGCACCCCCACAAGCTTCACAGCTCGGTGGTGGACCCGCCGGCGGCTGCGATCTTCTCCTTGGCCGACTCGCTGAAGGCGTGCGCCTTCACGGTCAGCTTGACGCCGTTGAGGTCGCCGGAGCCGAGCACCTTGACCGGCTGGTTCTTGCGAACCGCGCCGGCCTCGGTCAGCTCGGCCGGGCCGATCTCGCCGCCGTTGGGGAACAGCTCGGCGAGCCGGTCCAGGTTGACGACCTGGAAGACGACCTTGTTCAGGGGCTTGTTCTTGAGCCCCTTCATCTTCGGCAGGCGCATGTGGATGGGCATCTGCCCACCCTCGAACGCCGCGGAGACGTTCTTCCGCGCGCCGGTGCCCTTGGTACCGCGACCGGCGGTCTTGCCCTTGGAGCCCTCACCACGACCGACACGGGTCTTGGCGGTCTTGGCGCCGGGCGCGGGGCGCAGGTGGTGGACCTTGATCGGCATTACTCGACCTCCTCGACGTTCACCAGGTGGCTCACGGCGAAGATCATGCCCCGGATCTCGGGCCGGTCCTCCTGGACCACTACATCGTTGATCCGCTTCAGGCCGAGCGACCGCAGGGAGTCCCGCTGGTTCTGCTTACGCCCGATGGCGGACCGGGTCTGGGTGACCTTCAAACGGGCCATCAGCGCACCGCCGCTTCCGCCCGCGACGCGAGCATGGCCGCCGGGGCGACGTCCTCGACCGGCAGGCCACGGCGAGCCGCGACCATCTCCGGCGATTCCAGGCCCTTGAGCGCGGTCACCGTCGCGTGCACGATGTTGATCGGGTTCGACGACCCCAGGCTCTTGCTGAGGACGTCGTGGATGCCCGCGCACTCCAGCACGGCACGCACCGGGCCACCGGCGATGACGCCGGTACCGGCGGACGCCGGCTTGAGGAGCACGACACCCGCGGCGGCCTCGCCGGTGATCGGGTGCGGGATCGTGGCGCCGATCCGGGGCACCTTGAAGAAGTGCTTCTTGGCCTCCTCGACGCCCTTGGCGATCGCCGCGGGCACCTCCTTGGCCTTGCCGTATCCGATGCCGACGGTGCCGTCTCCGTCACCGACGATCACCAGGGCGGTGAAGCTGAAGCGACGACCACCCTTCACGACCTTCGCGACACGGTTGATCGCGACCACCCGCTCGAGGTGGGGAGTCTTCTCGGCGGGCGCGTTGCCGCGACCGCCCTCACGGCGGTTGTCCCGGCGGCCGCCACCTTCGTTGTTGCCGCCGGACCCGCCGCCACGGCGCTGCTGACCAGGCATTGGTATTCCTTCCTAGAACTCGAGTCCGGCTTCGCGGGCAGCGTCGGCCAGCGCGGCGATTCGCCCCGCGTACCGGTTGCCACCGCGGTCGAAGACGACCTTGGACAGTCCAGCGGCCTTGGCCCGCTCGCCGAGAAGAGCGCCGACCTTGCCGGCCAGGGCGCTCTTGTCGCCCTCGGTGCCCCGCAGGGAGGCGTCGAGGGTCGAGGCGGAGACCAGCGTGTGGCCCTGAAGATCGTCGATGATCTGCGCGGTGATGTGCCGCGAGGAACGGGTGACGACCAGGCGCGGGCGCTCGGCGGTGCCGCGGACGTTCTTGCGGACCCGGAAGTGCCGGCGCGCCTTCCCGACGATCCGCTTCGCGGCGGCTCCGCCACCGTTGCGGCGCTTGAGGAGCGTGGCGGTCACTTCTTACCTGCCTTTCCAGCCTTGCGGCGGATGACCTCGCCCTGGTACTTGACGCCCTTGCCCTTGTAGGGCTCCGGCGGGCGGATCTTCCGGATGTTCGCGGCGACCTCGCCGACCAGCTGCTTGTCGATGCCCGAGACGGTGAACTGCGTCGGCCGCTCCACCGAGAAGGTGATGCCGGCCGGCGCGGGCACCGGGACCGGGTGGGAGAAGCCCAGGGCGAACTCGAGGTCCTTGCCCTTGGCGGTCACGCGGTAACCGGTGCCGTTGATCTCCAGCGTCTTCTTGTAGCCCTCGGTGACGCCGACGATCATGTTGGCGACCAGGGTACGCGACAGGCCGTGCAGTTCCTTGGCCCGGCGCTCGTCGTTCGGGCGGTTGACGTGCAGCTCACCGTCCGCCTGCTCGACCGTGATCGGCTCGGCGACGGTGTGCGAGAGCTCGCCCTTGGGGCCCTTGACCTTGACGGTCCGGCCCGTGATCGTGATGTCGACGCCGGAAGGGACCGGGATCGACTTGCGTCCGATTCGCGACATGTCAGGTTCTCCCGTTACCAGACGTAGGCGAGGACTTCCCCGCCAACGCTCCGCTTGCGGGCCTGCCGGTCGGTCAGCAGCCCCTGTGACGTCGAGATGATCGCGACGCCCAGGCCACCGAGCACCCGGGGGAGCTCGTCGGACTTCGCGTACACCCGGAGGCCGGGCTTGGACACTCGCTTGATGCCGGCGAGGCTGCGCTCACGGCTCTGGCCGTACTTCAGCTCAACGACCAGGCGCTTGCCGACTGCGCCTTCCTCGGGGTCCTCCGACGACCAGGAGGCGATGTAACCCTCGGCCTTGAGGACCTCGGCGATGTTCGCCTTGATCTTCGAGAAGGGCATCGTCACCTTGTCGTGGTACGCCTGGTTGGCGTTACGCAGACGCGTGAGCATGTCTGCGATCGGGTCCGTCATCGTCATGGGTATTCGTCAACCTTTCTCGCCGGGGTTCCCCGTGGGTTCAGGGCCTACGGCGAAGCGGTATTGCTCTTGGTTACCAGGAAGCCTTCGACACGCCGGGGAGCTCACCGCGGTGGGCCATGTCCCGCACGCAAACCCGGCACAGGCCGAACTTGCGGTAGACCGAGTGCGGGCGACCGCACTTCTGGCACCGGGTGTATGCCCGCACGGCGAACTTCGGCTTCGCGGCCGCCTTGATGATCAGCGCCTTCTTAGCCATGCTCAGTTCTCCTTGAACGGGAAGCCCAGGAGCTTGAGCAGCGCCCGGCCCTCGTCGTCGGTCGTGGCGGTGGTTACCACGGTGATGTCCATGCCCCGGGTGCGATCGATCTTGTCCTGGTCGATCTCGTGGAACACCGACTGCTCGGTCAGGCCGAACGTGTAGTTGCCGTGCCCGTCGAGCTTGCGCCCGTCCAGGCCGCGGAAGTCACGGATACGCGGCAGCGCGATCGACAGCAGCCGGTCCAGGAACTCCCACATCCGGTCGTTGCGAAGGGTGACCTTCGCGCCGATCGGCATGCCCTCGCGGAGCTTGAACTGCGCGATGGACTTGGTGGCCCGGCGGATCAGCGGCTTCTGACCGGTGATCGTGGTCAGGTCACGGACCGCGCCGTCGATCAGCTTGGCGTCCCGGGCAGCCTCGCCGACACCCATGTTCACCACGACCTTGACCAGGCCGGGGATCTGCATCGGGTTGCCGTACTTGAACTGCTCCTGCAACGAGGAGATGACCTCGCTGCGGTACTTCTGCTTGAGCCGGGGCAGGGTCTTGGTCTCGGTGGCTGCGGTCATCACAGGTCCTTACCGTTGCTACGCGCGATACGGACCTTCTGGCCGTTGTCGTCGACGCGGTAACCGACGCGGGTCGGCTTGCCGTCCGAGTCCAGGATCTGCACGTTCGAGATGTGGATCGCGGCTTCCTGCGTGACGATGCCGCCCGTCTTGGCGCCGCGCTGCGTCGTGCGGATGCGCTCGTGCTTCTTGATGCGGTTCACGCCCTCGACCAGGACCTTGTCACGCGTCGGGTAGGCCGCGATGACCTTGCCCTTGGCGCCCTTGTCCTTGCCGGCGATGACGACGACCGTGTCGCCCTTCTTGATCTTCACGGTCAGAGCACCTCCGGCGCCAGGCTGATGATCTTCATGAACCGCTTGTCGCGCAGCTCACGGCCGACCGGGCCGAAGATGCGCGTACCGCGGGGGTCCCCGCCGTCCTTGATGATGACGGCGGCGTTCTCGTCGAAGCGGATGTACGAGCCATCCGGACGGCGCTTCTCCTTGGCGGTGCGGACGATGACCGCCTTGACGACGTCACCCTTCTTCACACCCGCGCCCGGGATGGCGTCCTTGACCGTGGCCACGATCACATCGCCGATGCTCGCGTAGCGGCGACCGGAGCCACCGAGCACGCGGATGCACAGGATCTCCCTGGCACCCGTGTTGTCAGCGACGCGGAGTCGCGACTCCTGCTGAATCACGTCTGTCTCCTATGTCTGCCAGTTCTCCGACGCCGGAGCGGTCGGAGCTTGGCGGAACGATGGTCCGCCGGGCCGGTGGAGCCGGCCCGGCGTACTCACTTGGCCTTTTCGAGGATCTCCACGATCCGCCAGCGCTTGGTGGCGGACAGCGGACGCGTCTCCATGATCGAGACCCGGTCGCCGGTGCCGCACGCGTTCTGCTCGTCGTGCACCTTCAGCTTGCGGGTCCGACGGAGCACCTTGCCGTAGAGGGCGTGCTTGACGCGGTCCTCAACCTCGACGATGACGGTCTTGTCCATCTTGTCGCTGACCACGAGCCCCTCGCGCACCTTGCGCCGGGGCCGCGCGGTAGCGGTGGTGTTGTCACTCATGCGGTCACCTCATCCGGCGCGACCGAGAGGCCCAGCTCCCGCTCACGCATGATCGTGTAGATCCGGGCGATGTCCTTGCGGACCACCTGGAGCCGGCGGTGGTTGTCCATCTGGCCGGTAGCGCCCTGCACACGGAGATTGAACAGCTCCGCCTTGGCCTCCCGCAGCTTCGTGACCAGCTCCTCGTCGGAGAGGTCGCGCAGCTCGGCTGCCTTAACGCCCGCTGCCATCAGCTCTCCACTCCTTCGCGTGTCACGATGCGGCACTTCATCGGAAGCTTGTGGATCGCGCGGCGCATCGCCTCGCGGGCCACAGTCTCGTTCGGGAACGACATCTCGAACAGGATCCGGCCCGGCTTGACGTTGGCCACCCACCACTCGGGCGAGCCCTTACCGGAACCCATCCGGGTCTCGGCGGGCTTCTTGGTCAGCGCCTGGTCGGGGAAGATCGAGATCCAGACCTTGCCACCACGCTTGATGTGGCGGGTCATCGCGATACGAGCCGACTCGATCTGCCGGTTGGTCACGTAGGCCGGCTCCAGCGCCTGGATACCGAACTCGCCGAAGACCACCCGATTGCCGCCCTTGGACGCGCCGTGGCGGTCCGGGTGGTGCGGCTTGCGGAAGCCCTTCGGGGGCTTGCGCGGCATCAGCATGTGTCAGCCCTCCTTCGGCTGCGGGTCGGCGACGGCCGGCGCCGCAGCGACGGCCGCGTCAGAGGTCGACTCACCGGTCGGGGTGTCGCCACCGCGAGACTGAGCGGCGGCGCGGCCGGCCTCGGTGCCGCCCGCGGTCGTGCCGGACGAACCGGAACGGCCACGACGGGCGGGACGCTCGGCGCGGTCCCGGCGCGGACGGGCGGGCGCCTCCTGCACGGCCTCGCGGCCGGCGACGGCGTCGCCCTTGTAGATCCACACCTTCACGCCGATGCGACCGAACGTGGTACGGGCCTCGAAGAAGCCGTACTCGATGTTCGCGCGCAGCGTGTGCAGCGGGACGCGACCCTCACGGTAGAACTCCGTGCGGCTCATCTCCGCGCCGCCGAGACGGCCGGAGACCTGCACCCGGATGCCCTTGCAGATCGGGTTCTTCATGGCCGACTGCATGGCCTTGCGCATCGCGCGGCGGAAGCTGACCCGGCTGGACAGCTGCTCGGCCACCGCCTGGGCGACCAGCTGCGCGTCCGACTCCGGGTACTTGACCTCGAGGATGTTCAGCTGGACCTGCTTGCCGGTCAGCTTCTCGAGCTCGCCGCGGATACGGTCGGCCTCCGCGCCCTTACGGCCGATGACGATGCCCGGCCGGGCGGTGTGGATGTCGACGCGAACCCGGTCCCGGGTCCGCTCGATGTCCACCTTGGAGATGCCGGCGCGCTCCAGGCCCTTGGACATCATCCGGCGGATCTTGACGTCCTCGCCGATGTAGTCCTTGTAGAGCTTGTCCGCGAACCAGCGGCTCTTCCAGTCGGTGGAGATGCCGAGGCGGAATCCGGTGGGGTGAACTTTCTGACCCATTACTCGGTGTCCTCCGTGGTCTCGGCCTTCTGCGGCTCGACGGCCGGCTCGGCCTTCTTGGCCGGTGCGGCCTTCTTGGCCGGACGGGCCACTTGGACCGCCTCGACCGCGATGGTGATGTGGCAGGTGCGCTTGCGGATCCGGTACGCCCGGCCCTGCGCCCGCGGCCGGAACCGCTTGAGCGTCGGACCCTCGTCGACGAACGCCTCACTCACCAGGAGCGCGTCCGGGTCGAGTCGCTCGTTGTTCTCCGCGTTCGCAATCGCGCTGGCCAGCACCTTGTAGACCTGCTCGCTCGCAGCCTGGGGCGCGAACTGCAGGACGGTGAGAGCCTCCTTCGCGGGCAGACCGCGGACGAGGTTGACCACCCGGCGCGCCTTGTTCGGCGAGATGCGCACGTGCCGCGCAACCGCCCGCGCGCCCGGAAGCACCGGAGCGTCGCCCTTGACTGGCATCGCTGTAGCTCCTAAATCCTCTTTATCCGTGAATCTTCGACCATTGTTCGGCCGGATCTTTCGGGTTAACTGCCGGGACGCGGGACGCGGCCGAACAATAGTCGTTAGCGGCGACGGCTCTTGCGGTCGTCCTTCTCGTGACCCTTGAACGTACGGGTCAGAGCGAACTCGCCGAGCTTGTGGCCGACCATGGCCTCGGTGACGAACACCGGGACGTGCTTACGTCCGTCGTGCACGGCGATCGTGTGCCCGAGCATGTCGGGAATGATCGTCGAGCGTCGCGACCAGGTCTTGATGACGTTCTTCGAGTTCTTCTCGTTCTGGACTTCCACCTTCTTGAGGAGGTGGTCGTCGATGAACGGGCCCTTCTTCAGGCTGCGAGGCATCTTCTACTCCCGTTACCCGCGCTTGCGGGTGGCGTAGCGGCGGCGAACGATCAGCTTGTCGCTCGGCTGGCCCTTGCGACGGGTACGGCCCTCAGGCTTACCCCCCGGGTTCACCGGGTGACGACCACCCGAGGTCTTACCCTCACCACCACCGTGCGGGTGGTCGATCGGGTTCATGGCGACACCACGGACGGTCGGGCGCTTGCCCTTCCACCGCATGCGGCCGGCCTTGCCCCAGTTGATGTTCGACTGGTCGGCGTTACCGATCTCGCCGACGGTGGCGCGGCAGCGCACGTCGACGCGACGGATCTCGCCGGAGGGCATACGCAGCGTGGCGTAGACACCCTCGCGACCGAGCAACTGGATGCCGACGCCGGCCGAACGGGCCAGCTTGGCGCCACCGCCGGGACGAAGCTCCACGTTGTGGACCGTCGTACCGACCGGGATGTTGCGGAGCGGCAGGTTGTTACCCGGCTTGATGTCCGCGCCCACGCCGGACTCGACCGGGTCACCCTGCTTGAGGTCCTTCGGCGCGATGATGTAGCGCTTCTCGCCGTCGATGTAGTGCAGCAGAGCGATGCGGGCGGTCCGGTTCGGGTCGTACTCGATGTGCGCGACCTTGGCCGGCACGCCGTCCTTGTCGTTGCGGCGGAAGTCGATCAGCCGGTACTGCCGCTTGTGGCCACCGCCCTGGTGCCGCGTGGTGATGCGACCGTGGACGTTGCGGCCACCCTTCTTGGGCAGCGGAGCCAGCAGGCTCTTCTCCGGCGTGGACCGGGTGATCTCGGCGAAGTCCGAGACGCTCGAGCCACGACGACCGGGAGTCGTCGGCTTGTACTTACGGATAGGCATGAGTCATAACCCCTTAGCTGACCGGTCCGCCGAAGGCGTCGATCCGGTCGCCTTCCGCCAGCTTGACCATCGCGCGCTTGGTGGCCTTGCGCTGCCCGAAGCCGGTCCGGGTGCGCTTGCGCTTGCCCTCGCGGTTCGCCGTGTTCACGGTCAGCACGCGGACGTCGAAGATCTGCTGGATCGCGATCTTGATCTGCGTCTTGTTGGCGTTCGGGTCGACCAGGAACGTGTACCAGTTCTGGTCGAGAACGCTATAGCTCTTCTCCGAGATCACGGGCGCGAAGATGATGTCCCGCGGGTCGGCGATCGTGGTCACTTGTCCCCCTCCCCGGAGGTCTCGGTCCGGCCGAGGAACTCGTCGAGAGCCGCCTTGGTGAAGACGACCTCGTCGGCGACCAGCACGTCGTACGTGTTCAGCTGACCCGCCTCGAGCAGGTGCACGCCGGCGTCGTTGCGGAGCGAGTACCACGCGACGTGGTCCTCGGAGTCCAGGACGACGAGCACCTTGACGCTCTGGGTCGCCTTGCGCAGCACGGCGACGGCGGTCTTGGTGGACGGGGTGTCGCCGTCGATGAACGACTCGACCACGTGCACCCGACCCTCACGGGCCCGGTCGGAGAGGGCGCCACGCAGGGCGGCGGCCTTCATCTTCTTGGGCGTCCGCTGGCTGTAGTCGCGGGGCAGCGGGCCGTGCACCACGCCACCGCCGGCGAACTGCGGTGCGCGGATCGAGCCCTGGCGGGCACGACCGGTGCCCTTCTGCTTGTACGGCTTCTTGCCGCCGCCGGCGACCTCGCCGCGCGTCTTGGCCTTGTGCGTGCCCTGCCGGGCGGCCGCGAGCTGGGCCACCACGACCTGGTGCATCAGCGGGATGTTGGCCTGCACGTCGAAGACGCTGTCGGGCAGATCGACCGAACCGGTCTTCTCGCCCTTGGCGTTGATCACGTCGACCGAGCTCATTCCGCACCGCCCTTCTTGGCCGCGGTGCGGACCAGGATCAGCGCGCCCTTGGGGCCGGGAACGGCGCCCTTGACGAGGATGATGTTGTTCTCGGTGTCGACCGCCTGCACCGTGAGGTTCTGCACGGTGAAGCGCCGGCCACCCATCCGACCGGCCATCCGCACGCCCTTGAAGACGCGACCCGGGGTCGCGCAGGCGCCGATGGAGCCGGGCGAGCGGTGCTTGCGCTCGACACCGTGGCTGGCCTTCAGACCGTGGAAGCCGTGCCGCTTGATGACACCGGCGTAGCCCTTGCCCTTGGTCTTGCCGGTGACGTCGATCGGCGTGCCGACCGGGAACGTCTCGACCGTGACCTCCTGGCCGAGCTCGTACTCACCGGCGTCGGTGGTACGCAGCTCGACGACGTGCCGCCGCGGCGACACGTTGGCCTTCGCGAAGTGGCCGCTCTTCGGCTTGCTCACCTTGCGCGGGTCGATGGCGCCGTACGCCAGCTGGACCGCGGCGTAGCCGTCGGCCTCGGGGGTGCGGACCTGGGTCACCACGCATGGGCCGGCCTGCACCACAGTGACCGGGACAACCTTGTTGTTGTCCCAGACCTGGGTCATGCCGAGCTTGGCGCCCAGAATGCCCTTCACTTGCCTGTCCATGATCGCGATCCCTACAGCTTGATCTCGATGTCGACGCCAGCCGGCAGGTCGAGACGCATGAGCGAGTCGACCGTCTTCGGAGTCGGGTCGATGATGTCGATCAGACGCTTGTGCGTGCGCATCTCGAAGTGCTCGCGCGAGTCCTTGTACTTGTGCGGCGAACGGATCACGCAGAAACGGTTGATCTCCGTGGGCAGCGGCACCGGGCCAGCAACCTGAGCACCGGTACGCGTCACCGTCTCGACGATCTTCCGCGCCGAGGAGTCGACTACCTCGTGGTCATAGGCCTTGAGCCGGATGCGGATCTTCTGTCCCGCCATGGTGGCTTCTGTTTCCTTCTCTCGATGCCGCTACGTGCGAAGGCCATCCTTCGCCTGTTTGTCCGACCCCCGCGGTCGGGCGTGTCGCAATTACCGACGTACTACAGCGACTTCCCAAAACCCTTGGAGCGGGGGATCGGGGTGCCGGTGGCCATAGAACACACCGGACACCCGGCGAGGGTGACCAGTTGCCTGAGGCATCTGGCCACCCCGCGCGGACGCAACCTGACTAGTATGCCGTATCGAGCGCGGCGATGCTAATCGGGGTCACCTTCGAGAGTTATTCACGACCTACCGGGAGTCCCGATCGGCCTTGGCGAGGGCACTTGGCCTTCACCGGCGTGAATAATTCTCGATCAGACGTTGATCTTCGTGACCGTGCCGGCGCCGACGGTGCGGCCACCCTCGCGGATCGCGAACTTCAGGCCCTGGTCCATGGCGATCGGCTGGATCAGCTTGACCGACATGCTGGTGGAGTCGCCCGGCATGACCATCTCGGTGCCCTCGGGCAGCGTGACGACGCCGGTGACGTCCGTGGTGCGGAAGTAGAACTGCGGGCGGTAGTTCTGGAAGAACGGGGTGTGCCGGCCGCCCTCCTCCTTGGAGAGGATGTAGACCTGGCCCTCGAACTCCGTGTGCGGGGTCGCCGAGCCGGGCTTGACCACGACCATGCCGCGCTCGACGTCCTCGCGCTTGATGCCGCGGAGCAGGAGACCGACGTTCTCACCCGCGCGGGCCTCGTCGAGCAGCTTGCGGAACATCTCGATGCCGGTGCAGACGGTCTTCGTCGACTTCTCGCGGATGCCGACGATCTCGACCTCCTCGTTCGGCTTCAGGATGCCGCGCTCGGCGCGACCCGTCACCACGGTGCCACGACCGGTGATCGTGAAGACGTCCTCGATGGGCATGAGGAACGGCTTCTCGGTGTCACGCTCGGGCTGCGGGATCGCGGTGTCGACCGCGTTCATCAGCTCCATGAGCTTCCCGGTCCACTCGGCGTCGCCCTCGAGCGCCTTGAGCGCCGAGACGCGCACGACCGGCAGGTCGTCGCCCGGGAACTCGTAGGTGCTGAGCAGCTCGCGAACCTCGAGCTCGACGAGCTCCAGGAGCTCCTCGTCGTCCACCATGTCGCTCTTGTTCAGGGCGACGACGATGTACGGAACGCCGACCTGGCGGGCCAGGAGCACGTGCTCCTTGGTCTGCGGCATCGGGCCGTCGGTGGCGGCGACCACCAGGATCGCGCCGTCCATCTGCGCGGCACCGGTGATCATGTTCTTGATGTAGTCGGCGTGGCCGGGGCAGTCCACGTGCGCGTAGTGGCGCGACGCGGTCTGGTACTCGACGTGTGCGATCGAGATCGTGATGCCGCGGGCCTTCTCCTCCGGCGCCTTGTCGATCTCGTCGAACGGGGTGTACGGGTTCAGGTCCGGGTATTCGTCGTGCAGGACCTTAGTGATGGCCGCAGTCAGCGTCGTCTTACCGTGGTCGATGTGACCAATGGTGCCGATGTTGACGTGCGGCTTAGTCCGCTCGAACTTAGCCTTCGCCACTGGTGTCCTCCTGTGGACTTGGTTTCTTCTCGCCCGGCACGCCCGGTCAGGCGATGGGGACTCTGTCGACTGCTCGTGCGCGTGCGGCCCTCGACGGACCGCACGCGCCTCACCGCATCAGGCGCCAGTGGCCTTCGCGATGATCTCCTTCGCCACGTTCGCGGGAACCTCGGCGTAGGAGTCGAACTGCATGCTGTAGCTCGCCCGGCCCTGAGTCTTCGACCGCAGGTCGCCGACGTAGCCGAACATCTCCGACAGCGGTACCGAAGCCTTGACGACGCGAGCGCCGGAGCGCTCCTCCATCGACTGGATCAGACCACGGCGGGAGTTCAGGTCGCCGATCACGTCGCCCATGTTGTCCTCGGGCGTCGTCACCTCGACCGCCATCATCGGCTCGAGCAGCGCGGGGTCGGCCTTGCGGGCCGCCTCCTTCATCACCATCGAGCCGGCGATCTTGAACGCCATCTCGGACGAGTCGACCTCGTGGTACTGGCCGTCCACCAGGGTCAGCTTGACGCCGACCAGCGGGTAGCCGGCCAGCACGCCGTACTGCAGGGCGTCCTGGGCGCCCGCGTCCACCGAGGGGATGAACTCCTTGGGGATGCGGCCACCGCTGACGGCGTTGACGAACTCGTAGGTCGGGCCGTCGGCCTCGAGCGGCAGCGGCTCGACCGTGACGACGACCTTCGCGTACTGGCCCGAGCCACCGGTCTGCTTCTTGTGCACGAACGTGAGCTTCTCGACCGTGCCGCGAATGGTCTCGCGGTACGCGACCTGAGGCTTACCGATGTTCGCCTCGACGTTGAACTCACGCCGCATGCGGTCGACGAGGATGTCGAGGTGGAGCTCGCCCATGCCGGCGATGACGGTCTGACCGGTCTCCTCGTCGTTCCAGACGCGGAAGGTCGGGTCCTCCTCGGCCAGCCGCTGGATCGCGACACCGAGCTTCTCCTGGTCGGACTTGGTCTTCGGCTCGATGGCGACCTGGATGACCGGCTCCGGGAACGTCATCGACTCCAGGACGACCGGGTTCTGCGGGTCGCAGAGCGTGTCGCCGGTGGTGGTCTGCTTCAGACCCTGCACCGCGATGATGTCGCCGGCCTGCGCCGACGAGCGCTCCTCACGCTTGTTCGCGTGCATCTGGTAGATCTTGCCGATCCGCTCCTTGCGGTCCTTGGTGGAGTTGACCACCTGGGACCCGGTCTCCACCGTTCCGGAGTAGACCCGGAAGTAGGTGAGCTTACCGAGGTGCTTGTCGGTCTGGATCTTGAAGGCCAGGCCGGAGAACGGCTCCGAGTTCGACGGCTTGCGCAGCAGCGGCGTCTCGCCGTCGGTCGCGAGGCCCTCGATGGCCGGGATGTCCAGCGGCGACGGCAGGAACTCGACCACCGCGTCGAGCATGGGCTGAACGCCCTTGTTCTTGAACGCCGAACCGCACAGCACCGGGTTGGCCTTGCTGGCGATCGTGGAACGCCGGATGGCGGCCCTGATCTCGGCCTCGCTGAGCGTCTCACCGTCGAGGTACTTGACCATGACCTCGTCGTCGACGTCGGCCAGGGTCTCGATCAGCTTCTCGCGCCACTCGGTCGCGGAGTCGACCAGCTCGGCCGGGATCTCCTCGATCGCGTAGTCGTCACCCTTCTGGGTCTCCCCACGCCAGGTGAGCGCGCGCATGCCGATCAGGTCGACGACGCCGATGTGGTCGCCCTCGAGGCCGATCGGGATCTGCAGCACGAGCGGCGTCGCGTTCAGCCGGTCGATCATCATCTGCACGCAGCGGAAGAAGTCCGCGCCGGTGCGGTCCAGCTTGTTGACGAAGCACATGCGCGGGACGTTGTACTTGTCGGCCTGCCGCCAGACGTTCTCGGTCTGCGGCTCGACGCCGGCCACACCGTCGTACACCGCGACGGCACCATCCAGAACACGCAGCGACCGCTCCACCTCGACCGTGAAGTCGACGTGGCCCGGCGTGTCGATGATCTGGATCGTGTGACCCTTCCACTCGCACTTGGTGGCGGCGGAGGTGATCGTGATCCCGCGTTCCTGCTCCTGCTCCATCCAGTCCATGACGGCAGCGCCCTCGTGGACCTCACCGATCTTGTACGTGATGCCGGTGTAGAACAGGATGCGCTCGGTCGTCGTGGTCTTACCAGCGTCGATGTGCGCCATGATGCCGATGTTGCGTACGTTGGCGAGCGCGTCTGCGGCGGCCACTTCAATCCCTCTTCGTCTTCGTCGTCGTCAGGTGGTGGTTGACTACCACCGGTAGTGCGCGAAGGCCTTGTTGGACTCCGCCATCTTGTGGGTGTCCTCGCGACGCTTCACCGCGGCGCCGAGGCCGTTGCTGGCGTCCAGCAGCTCGTTCTGCAGCCGCTCGATCATGGTCTTCTCGCGGCGGGCCTTGGAGTACTGAACCAGCCAGCGCAGGCCCAGGGTGGTCTGCCGAGGGGTACGAACCTCGACCGGCACCTGGTAGGTCGCGCCACCGACGCGGCGGCTGCGGACCTCGAGGGTCGGCTTGACGTTGTCCATGGCGCGCTTGAGCGTCACCACGGGGTCGGTGCCGTTCTTCTCCCGGCAGCCCTCGAGAGCGCCGTAGACGATGCGCTCGGCGAGCGCACGCTTGCCGGCGACCAGGATCTTGTTCACCAGCTGGGTGACCAACGGCGAGTTGTACACCGGGTCAGCGACCACCGGGTGGCGCGGAGCGGGGCCCTTACGAGGCATGTCAGCTCTTCTCCTTCTTCGCGCCGTAACGGCTGCGGGCCTGCTTGCGGTTGCGGACACCCTGGGTGTCCAGCGAACCACGGACGATCTTGTAGCGGACGCCCGGGAGGTCCTTCACACGACCGCCACGCACGAGCACGATCGAGTGCTCCTGCAGGTTGTGGCCGACGCCCGGGATGTACGCCGTCACCTCGATCTGGCTGCTCAGCTTCACACGAGCGACCTTGCGCAGCGCAGAGTTGGGCTTCTTGGGGGTGGTGGTGTAGACGCGCGTGCACACGCCGCGCCGCTGAGGGCTCCCCTTCAGCGCCGGCGTCTTGGTCTTGCTCGTCTTAGCCTGGCGGCCCTTTCGGACCAGCTGCTGGATCGTGGGCACCGGGTTTCTCCGCTCCCTTCGGCCGCATTCCTCACGGCCGCACCGTCTTCGTATGCGTTATGTGTCGAACGACCCAGGGGGATCGTCCGACACCCGCGGTCGGGCGTGTCGTCCGGCTCACGGTCCCGCCGCGCGTTGCGATAACGCGCGGCGAGTCTTGTTCTTGTTCGGGCGCCTGGCCCGAGCCGTGCTGCTGCCCCGGTCTTGCCTACGACTCTGGGCGCACGCACGACTTGCCCGGGCAAGCCCAGGCACGAGGAGGAAGATTACCCACCTCAGGCTCAGCGGTCAAAACGAACCCCGCCAGCCATGATGGATATCTCCGCACGGTCAAGTGTACCGGGTGTCCTGATTCCGCGAGCGGGCACCGTCAGGAGACTTGCACCAAGAGGGAGAACCCCAGGGCGAGCAGGGCTATTCCCACGCCCGTGGCGCCACAGGAAATGCCCGCGATGGCCTGGCCACGGCCGGTGAAACGAAGCATGCCATCGCGCCCTGACCTGTGGATCTGTCGGCTGGCGACCAGTCCGACGGCCACCGCGCCGCCGCCGATCAGCACGGCCAGCAGGGTGAACGCCCCGGCCACCAGCCCGCCCCAGCCCGCGGACGCGCCGGCCGAGCCGAAGCAGAAGACCAGCAGCGAGACGACGATCGAACCGATGCCGGCGATCATCGCGCCGGTCGCCTGCCCGGAGACCACCGGGGGCACCTGGATCTGAACCAGTCCGTACTCGGTGCCGCCGACCGGATCGATGCGGGCCGGCTGCCAGCGACCGTCCTCAGGCGGAGGCGGCGGGCCCGGCGGCCCCTGCGGCGGCCCAGCTTGAGGGTAAGGATGGCCCGGGTACGTCATACCCCAAGCTTGTCACCCGAACGTGAGAGGGCGCAGCCCGCCTCAGTCGGTCGTGGTGTCGAAGTCTTGCCCGCCCGGACCGGCCAGGTGGAGCAGGCCGGCGATGACCGCCACGACCAGGGCCGTGAGGGCCAGCACGATGCCCGCCCAGGCCAGTCCGCGGCCGCGGCGCACCCACTTGTTGCCGGTCAGGTAGCCCGCCGCGGCGAACTGCTGGCGATGCGTCTGCCGGGCCATCACGAGCGCGATCGTGGCCGGGATCACCCCACCGACCAGCGGACCGGTGATCAGCGCGGTCAGGCCGAGCGCGAAGACCGCGCGGGCCTTGGTGGACGACGCCGGTTCCGGGTCCATCGGGTGCCGGGTGGGCACGGCGGCGGGAAGTGTCACGTACCCATTAAAGCCCGGAGGGCGGCCACGCTCACACGTGGCCGCCCTCCGGTATCGATCAGACCTAGCGGTACGACCCGAAATCGAAGTCGTCCAGCGGCACAGCCTGCCCGCTGGCCGGCCCGAAGCCGTAGTCGGTCTCCGGGTACCCGGTCATCGAGTACACCTTGGCCTTGGCCTCCTCGGTCGGCTCGACCCGGATGTTGCGGTACTTGCTGATGCCCGTACCGGCCGGGATGAGCTTGCCGATGATGACGTTCTCCTTGAGGCCCACCAGCGAGTCGCTGCGCGAGTTGATCGCAGCGTCGGTGAGCACCCGGGTGGTCTCCTGGAAGGAGGCCGCCGAGAGCCAGGAGTCGGTCGCCAGCGAGGCCTTGGTGATACCCATGAGCACCGGACGACCGGCGGCGGGCTCGCCACCCTCGCCGACGATCCGGCGGTTCTCCGACTCGAAGAGCGCCCGGTCGACCAGGATGCCCGGCAGGAACTCCGCGGCGCCCGAGTCGATGACCGTGACCCGCTTGAGCATCTGGCGGATGATGATCTCGATGTGCTTGTCATGGATGAGCACACCCTGCGAGCGGTAGACCTCCTGGACCTCCTGGGTCAGGTGGACCTGGACCGCCCGCGGACCCATGATCCGCAGAAGCTCGTGCGGGTCGATGGTGCCCTCGGTCAGCTTCTCGCCGACGCCGACGTGCTCGCCGTCGTGGTACCGCAGCTTGACGCGCTTCGAGATCTTGTCGTACACGATCTCTTCGCTGCCGTCGTCCGGGACAACCACGATCTTGCGGGACCGCTCGCCGTCCTCGATCCGCACGCGGCCCGGGGTGTCGGCGATGGGCGCCTTGCCCTTGGGCACACGGGCCTCGAAGATCTCCTGGACCCGCGGCAGACCCTGGGTGATGTCCTCACCCGCGACACCACCGGTGTGGAAGGTACGCATCGTCAGCTGCGTGCCCGGCTCACCGATGGACTGGGCCGCGATGATGCCGACCGCCTCGCCGATGTCGACCGCCTTGCCGGTCGGCAGCGAACGGCCGTAGCAGGCCGCGCAGACGCCCAGCTTGGACTCGCAGGTCAGGACGCTGCGTACCCGCACCGTCTCGGTACCCACCGCCACCAGCTTGTCGACCAGGATCGAGTTGAGATCCTCGCCCCGGGCTACCACCACGTTGCCGTCGGCATCGGTGATGTCGTCGGCGATGGTCCGCGCGTGGATGCCGGTCTCGGCGTGCGTGTCGAGCTCGAGCTCGCCCGCCTGGTTCCGGCTCAGCACCGTCATCGGGATCGCCCGGTCGGTGCCGCAGTCCTCCTCGCGGATGATGACGTCCTGCGACACGTCCACCAGACGCCGGGTCAGGTAACCCGAGTCGGCGGTACGCAGCGCGGTGTCGGCCAGACCCTTCCGTGCGCCGTGCGTGGAGATGAAGTACTCCAGCACGGTCAGACCCTCGCGGTACGACGACGTGATCGGCCGCGGGATGATCTCGCCCTTGGGGTTGGCCACCAGACCACGGATCGCGGCGATCTGCCGGAGCTGGAGGAGGTTACCGCGGGCGCCGGAGTTGATCATCACCCAGAGCGGGTTCTCCTGCGGCAGCGCGGTCTCCATCTCCTTGGAGATCTCGTTGGTCGCCTTGGTCCAGATCTCGATGAGCTCGCCGCGACGCTCCTCGGCGGTCATCAGGCCACGCTGGTACTGCTTGTCGATCCGGTCGGCCTCGGTCTGGTACTTGGCCAGGATCTCCGGCTTGCGCGGGGGCCCGATGACGTCGCCCATGCCGATCGTCACGCCGGACCAGGTGGCCCAGTGGAAGCCGGCCTCCTTGAGCGCGTCCAGGGTCGCGGCCAGCGCGACCTTGGGGAAGCGCTCGGCGAGGTCGTTGACGATCGCCGACAGCTGACCCTTGCGGATCTCGTAGTTGACGTACCGGTAGCCCGGCGGCAGGGTCTCGTTGAAGATCACCCGGCCCAGCGTGGTCTCGACCAGCACCTGGTCGCCCGGCTGCCAGCCTTCCGGCTGCTCCCAGGCGGCGCCCTTGCCGTTGTCGACGCCGGCGACCTCCTGAAGGCGGATCTTCACCGGGGCCTGCAGGTGGAGCTCGCCGTTGTCGAACGCCATCCGCGCCTCGGCGTCCGAGCTGAACACCCGGCCCTCGCCCACGCCGCCCGGCGTGAGGTGGGTCAGGTAGTACAGCCCGATGATCATGTCCTGGGTGGGCATGGTCACCGGCTTGCCGTCGGCCGGCTTGAGGATGTTGTTCGACGAGAGCATCAGGATCCGGGCCTCGGCCTGCGCCTCGGCGGACAGCGGCACGTGCACCGCCATCTGGTCGCCGTCGAAGTCCGCGTTGAACGCGGTGCAGACCAGCGGGTGGATCTGGATCGCCTTGCCCTCGACCAGCTGCGGCTCGAAGGCCTGGATGCCCAGGCGGTGCAGGGTCGGCGCGCGGTTCAGCAGCACCGGGTGCTCGCTGATGACCTCTTCGAGGACGTCCCACACGACCGGACGCTGGCGCTCCACCATCCGCTTGGCCGACTTGATGTTCTGCGCGTGGTTCAGGTCGACCAGGCGCTTCATCACGAACGGCTTGAACAGCTCCAGGGCCATCTGCTTGGGCAGACCGCACTGGTGCAGCTTGAGCCGCGGGCCGACGACGATGACCGAACGGCCGGAGTAGTCGACGCGCTTGCCCAGCAGGTTCTGCCGGAACCGGCCCTGCTTGCCCTTGAGCATGTCGGACAGCGACTTCAGCGGACGGTTACCCGGGCCGGTGACCGGCCGGCCGCGGCGGCCGTTGTCGAACAGCGCGTCGACGGCCTCCTGCAGCATCCGCTTCTCGTTGTTCACGATGATCTCGGGCGCGCCCAGGTCGATCAGGCGCTTGAGCCGGTTGTTCCGGTTGATCACCCGGCGGTACAGGTCGTTCAGGTCGCTGGTCGCGAAGCGGCCACCGTCGAGCTGCACCATCGGGCGCAGGTCCGGCGGGATGACCGGGACGCAGTCGAGCACCATGCCCAGCGGCGAGTTGCGGGTGTTCAGGAACGCGGCGACGACCTTGAGCCGCTTCAGCGCACGGATCTTGCGCTGGCCCTTGCCGGTGCGGATGGTCTCCCGCAGCGACTCGGCCTCGGCGTCCAGGTCCATGTTCTGCAGCAGCGCCTTGATCGCCTCGGCGCCCATGCCGCCCTCGAAGTACTCGCCGAAGCGGTCCCGGAGCTCGCGGTAGAGCAGCTCGTCGGTGACCAGCTGCTTGGCGTCGAGCTTGCGGAAGGTGTCGAGCACCTCGTCGAGCCGGTCGATCTCACGCTGCGCCTTGTCACGGATCTGGCGCATCTCCCGCTCGCCGGCCTCCTTGACCTTGCGGCGGACGTCGGCCTTGGCGCCTTCGGCCTCCAGCTCGGACAGGTCCTGCTCGAGCTTGGCGGCGCGACCCTCGATCGTCGAGTCGCGGCTGTTCTCGGACTGCCGCTTCTCGGCGAAGATCTCGTTCTCGATCGTCGACAGATCGCGGTGACGCGCCTCGGCATCGACCTTGGTGACCACGTACGACGCGAAGTAGATGATCTTCTCGAGGTCCTTGGGCGCCAGGTCGAGCAGGTAGCCCAGCCGGCTCGGCACACCCTTGAAGTACCAGATGTGCGTGACCGACGCGGCCAGCTCGATGTGACCCATGCGCTCACGGCGGACCTTGGACCGGGTCACCTCGACGCCGCAGCGCTCACAGATGATGCCCTTGAACCGGACCCGCTTGTACTTGCCGCAGTAGCACTCCCAGTCCCGCTGCGGACCGAAGATCTTCTCGCAGAAGAGTCCGTCCTTCTCGGGCTTGAGCGTGCGGTAGTTGATCGTCTCGGGCTTCTTGACCTCGCCGTGCGACCACTGGCGGATGTCGTCAGCGGTAGCAAGGCCGATGCGCAACTCGTCGAAGAAGTTGACGTCGAGCACTTGGACTATCCCTCGTGTTTCGTTGCTCGGATAAATTCCAGGCCGGCGGGGCGGCGTCCGGCGGCCTCAGGCCACCGGACGCCGCACTCCGTCAGATCTCTTCGACGCTGCTGACGCCCTCGTTCGGGCGGCGGGACAGGTCGATGCCGAGTTCCTCCGCGGCCCGGAAGACCTCGTCGTCGGTCTCGCGCATCTCCAGGGCAACACCGTCGCTGGACAGCACCTCGACGTTGAGGCACAGCGACTGCAGCTCCTTGAGCAGCACCTTGAACGACTCCGGGATTCCCGGCTCCGGGATGTTCTCGCCCTTGACGATGGCCTCGTAGACCTTCACGCGGCCGAGCACGTCATCGGACTTGATGGTGAGCAGTTCCTGAAGCGCGTACGCCGCGCCGTAGGCCTGCATCGCCCAGCACTCCATCTCGCCGAACCGCTGTCCACCGAACTGCGCCTTACCACCCAGCGGCTGCTGCGTGATCATCGAGTACGGGCCGGTCGAGCGAGCGTGGATCTTGTCGTCGACCAGGTGGTTCAGCTTCAGGATGTACACGTAGCCGACCGCGATCGGGTCGGGCAGCGGCTCGCCGGAACGACCGTCGAACAGCTGCGCCTTGCCGTCGCCGTTGACCAGCCGCTTACCGTCGCGGTTGACCAGGGTCGACTCGAGGAGACCCTTGATCTCCTCCTCCTGGGCGCCGTCGAAGACCGGGGTGGCGACATTGCTGTCCTTCGGCGACTCGTGGGCCTCGATGGCCCGGAGCTGCCGCTTCCACTCCTCGTCCTCGCCCTCGACCGACCAGCCGGTCTTGGCGATCCACCCGAGGTGGGTCTCCAGGACCTGGCCGATGTTCATCCGGCTCGGCACGCCGAGCGGGTTGAGCACGATGTCGACCGGGGTGCCGTCCTCGAGGAACGGCATGTCCTCGACCGGCAGGATCTTCGAGATGACGCCCTTGTTGCCGTGGCGGCCGGCGAGCTTGTCGCCGTCCTGGATCTTGCGCTTCTGGGCCACGTAGACGCGGACCAGCTCGTTCACGCCCGGGGGCAGCTCGTCGCCGTCCTCGCGGGAGAACGTGCGGACGCCGATCACCGTGCCGGTCTCGCCGTGCGGAACCTTCAGCGAGGTGTCCCGGACCTCCCGGGCCTTCTCACCGAAGATGGCGCGCAGCAGCCGCTCCTCCGGGGTCAGCTCGGTCTCGCCCTTGGGCGTGACCTTGCCGACCAGGATGTCGCCGGGCACGACCTCGGCGCCGATCCGGATGATGCCGCGCTCGTCCAGGTCGGCGAGCATCTCCTCGCTGACGTTGGGGATGTCGCGGGTGATCTCCTCCGGACCCAGCTTGGTGTCGCGGGCGTCGACCTCGTGCTCCTCGATGTGGATCGAGGTGAGCACGTCCTGCTGCACGAGGCGCTGCGACAGGATGATCGCGTCCTCGTAGTTGTGGCCCTCCCAGCACATGAACGCGACGAGCAGGTTGCGGCCGAGGGCCATCTCCCCCTCGTCGGTGCACGGTCCGTCGGCGACGACCTGGCCGGCCTCGACCCGGTCACCCTCGAACACGACCGGCTTCTGGTTGACGCAGGAGCCGGCGTTGCTGCGGCGGAACTTGTGCAGCAGGTAGGTGCGGCGGTGGCCGTCGTCCTGGTGCACCGTCACGTAGTCGGCGCACAGGTCTTCCACCACGCCGCCGACCTCGGCGACGACCACGTCACCGGCGTCGACCGCCGCGCGGTACTCCATGCCCGTACCCACCAGCGGCGACTCCGCCTTGACCAGCGGGACCGCCTGACGCTGCATGTTCGCACCCATCAGGGCGCGGTTGGCGTCGTCGTGCTCGAGGAACGGGATCATCGCGGTGGCGACCGAGGTCATCTGCCGCGGCGACACGTCCATGTAGTCGACCTCCGTGCCCGGCACGTAGTCGACCTCACCGCCCTTCCGGCGGACCAGGACGCGGTCGTCGGCGAAGGTGCCGTCGCTCTTCAGCGTGGCGTTCGCCTGCGCCTTGATGAACCGGTCTTCCTCGTCGGCGGTGAGGTAGTCGACGTGGTCGGTGACCGTTCCGCCGTCCACCCGCCGGTACGGGGTCTCGATGAATCCGAACGGGTTCACCCGCGCGAACGTCGAGAGCGCACCGATCAGGCCGATGTTCGGGCCTTCCGGGGTCTCGATCGGGCACATCCGGCCATAGTGGGACGGGTGGACGTCACGGACCTCGAAGCCCGCCCGCTCACGGGACAGACCGCCCGGGCCGAGCGCGCTCAGCCGGCGCCGGTGGGTCAGGCCCGCCAGCGGGTTGGTCTGGTCCATGAACTGCGAGAGCTGCGACGTGCCGAAGAACTCCTTGATCGCCGCCACGACCGGGCGGATGTTGATCAGGGTCTGCGGCGTGATCGCCTCGACGTCCTGGGTGGTCATCCGCTCACGGACGACGCGCTCCATCCGGGACAGGCCCACGCGGACCTGGTTCTGGATGAGCTCGCCGACGGTGCGCAGGCGACGGTTGCCGAAGTGGTCGATGTCGTCGGCCTCGTAGCCCTCCTCACCGGCGTGCAGCCGGCAGAGGTAGTCCACGGTCTTGACGATGTCTTCCTCGGACAGCGTGCCCCGGACGATCGGGACGTCGATCTCGAGCTTCTTGTTGAACTTGTAACGGCCGACCTTGGCGACGTCGTACCTCTTCGGGTTGAAGAAGAGGTTGTCGAGCAGGGTCTGCGCGTTCTCCCTGGTCGGGGGCTCGCCAGGGCGGAGCTTGCGGTAGATGTCGAGCAGAGCCTCGTCCTGCCCGGCGATGTGGTCCTTCTCCAGCGTCGTCATGAGCAGCTCGGACCAGCCGAACCGCTCGCGGATCTGCTCCGCGGACCAACCGATCGCCTTGAGCAGGACGGTGACGGCCTGCCGGCGCTTGCGGTCGATCCGGACGCCGACCGTGTCGCGCTTGTCGATGTCGAACTCGAGCCAGGCACCCCGGCTCGGGATGACCTTCACGCTCGACAGGTCGCGGTCGGAGGTCTTGTCCGGCTCCTTGGTGAAGTAGACACCGGGAGAACGGACGAGCTGACTCACCACGACGCGCTCGGTGCCGTTGATGACGAACGTCCCCTTGGGGGTCATCATCGGGAAGTCACCCATGAACACCGTCTGGCTCTTGATCTCGCCAGTGGTGTTGTTGGTGAACTCCGCGGTCACGAACAGTGGCGCGCAGTAGGTCAGGTCCTTCTCCTTGCACTCCTCGATAGAGGCCTTGACCTCGTCGAAGCGGGGCGCCGAGAAGGACAGCGACATGGTGCCGGAGAAGTCCTCAATGGGACTGATCTCTTCAAGGATCTCTGCGAGGCCCGAGTGGGCGTGCGGGTCGTCCGTCGATCGGGCCTGCCAGGCCTCGTTGCCCACCAGCCAGTCGAATGACTCGGTCTGGATGGCCAGGAGGTTGGGAACCTCAAGTTGCTCGGTGATCCTGCCGAAAGAGATACGGCGGGGAGCGTAGGCGCTCGACGTACGGCTGGTCTTCGCAGGGCGGGAAGCTGCCAAGATGCGTCCTTCCGAGGACCGGTGCTGCTGATGCGGCTTTGAGCTGCGGGTGTCTGCGTGCACTCCAATGGACCCCCCGGCAACTATCCAGATGGATATGCCGGCAGGGATCCAGGCAGAAGGCAGCGCAAACTAGCAGTGTAGCCGCTCGGCCAACCGCTGTCCAGCCCCAACCTCAGGACGCTGCGGAGCGTGCCTCCCGGGGCCTCCGACCTGCGGTTCTTTGGTCGGTGCCACTCCAGGGGCCGCTCGGAACGCGAGCGTTTGTCCCTCGGTGCCCGGATGGAACCCGTTGTCTCCGAGTTACCCATCGGTGGGCGGTCGCAAGCGCGGAACTTGCTGATAGTCAGCGTGCCCGTCGTCGGACACTCAGTCAAGGGTTGCGCCGCGTGCCGTCGTCCATCGGACGCGGCATAGCGACCATAGCGCACGATTGGCGGATCTTGCGGTGGTTTGCCACAGCCCTGTCGGCCAGGGCTTTCACCTGGGAAAAGACGGTGGCGGAGACCCCTGAGGGTCCCCGCCACCGCGAGCCTGGGGCTCAGATCACTTGAGGGTGACCTTGGCGCCCTCGCCCTCGAGCTTGGCCTTGGCCTCCTCGGCCTTCTCCTTGTTGACGCCCTCGAGGATCGCCTTGGGGGCGGCCTCGACGGTGTCCTTCGCCTCCTTGAGGCCCAGGCCGGTCAGCTCGCGCACGACCTTGATGACCTGGATCTTCTTGCCGCCGTCGGCCTCGAGGACGACGTCGAAGGAGTCCTTCTCGGCCTCGGCCTCGGGGGCCGCACCGGCCGGGCCGGCCGCCGCGATGGCAACCGGCGCCGCGGCGGTGACCTCGAAGGTCGTCTCGAACTGCTTGACGAACTCGGACAGCTCGATCAGCGTCATCTCCTTGAACGCGTCGAGCAGCTCGTCGGTGCTGAGCTTCGCCATGTCTGGCAACCTTTCGTTGTTTCTGGTCTGTGGTGGTCTGTCCGCGCGACGGGCCTAGCCCTCGGCGGAACCGTCCTTCTCGCGCTTCTCCTGCAGGGCCGCGGCAAGCCGCGCGACCTGCGACAACGGCGCCTGGAACAGGCCCGCCGCCTTGGTCAGGTTGCCCAACATGGCGCCGGCCAGCTTGGCCAGCAGCACCTCACGGGACTCGAGGTCGGCGATCTTGCTGACCTCGTCGGCCGAGATGGCCTTGCCCTCGAAGACGCCGCCCTTGATCACCATGGCGGGGTGGGTCTTGGCGAAAGCCCGGAGGCCCTTGGCCGCCTCGACCGGGTCACCCTCCACGAAGGCGAGCGCGGTAGGACCGGTGAACAGCGCGTCAAGGCCCTCGATGCCCGCGTCTGAAGCGGCACGCTTCGCGAGCGTGTTCTTCGACACGGAGTACTTGGTCTGCGTGCCGAGCGAGCGCCGCAGCTCCGTCAGCTCCGCGACGGTGAGGCCGCGGTACTCGGTCAGCAGCGTCGCCGACGAGCTCCGGAACTGCTCCGTGAGCTCAGCGACAGCGGTGGCCTTGTCGGCCCGGACCGGCTTGTCCGCCATGTCCCTCCTCTCAATGCTCGAAACGCTGATCGGTTCCGAACATGAGAAACGCCCCGGGCGCAGGGCCACGGGGCGGTATCGGGCGCTTTTCACGGCGGCCGGGCGCATCCGTTCGCTCCCTGCGCGGGCCGCCCGCATGTGCGGGACTTTCGACCGCGGCGTCCGTCGTCAAACGGGCACTGCGGCGACCAGCGGTCTTTGGGTGGAACTTCGCAGGCAACAGTACGCGTCCCGCCCGTCACGTCCAAATCGCGACCTCCCGCCCGGCCCGCGACCTACGTCACGGTGCCGGCCGGGTGCCGCGCCCACCTCGGTGGTGGGTGGGTTGCGCGCGCCGACGTGCCGCCGCCTCCCCCACCCCGGCACTGGGTGGGTCGGACGGTAGCGGGCCGAGGCGGTGATCTTGGCGGGTTGTCCACAGGGAGCGGGACTGTGGATAACCGGGGATCAGGCGCGGCGGGATCTCAGGCGCGAATAGCCGGCGAGGACGACCAGGCACCAGGTCAGGGACCAGGCCGCGAGGAAGGCGTAGCGGCCGGCGCCGGGGAGGGTGTCGGCGTTGAGGGCGCGGGCCACGGCCATGACCGGCGGGACCAGCCAGGGCGCGATCGAGTGGGACAGACCGAAGATGATCGTCAGGATGGCCCCGCCGACCAGGATCAGGAGGCCCTTGGCCAGGCTGCCGGCCACCACCCGGCTGGACAGGGCGCCGAGGGCCAGGGCGGCGGCCAGGGCGAGCAGATGCGCTACGACGCCGAGCAGGATGCCGCCCAGCAGGTCCGGGCCCTGGATGGCGCCGACCAGCAGCGGAGCGGCCATCGCGAAGAGGCAGAGGACGAGGCCGCACAGGGCGGCGGCGAGCAGGCCGGCCAGGGCCTCACGGCGGGCGCCGACGACGATGCGGGCCAGGCGGCGCTGCACGTCGGGCTCGGTGTCCAGGACCAGCTTGACCATCCACGCCAGCACCGGGAAGAAGACCGTGGCGGAGTAGCCGTAGGCGGGGGCGGCCTCGGACGCGCCGCCGCCGTAGAGCACGCCGAGGACGGCCAGGGCGAGGATCGCCGGCGCCGCGATGCGGCCGCTGCCGAGGAAGGCGGTCACGCGCATGCGTACCAGTGCGGTCATCGCTTTCCTTCCGCGCGTACCCCCAGCACACGGTGACCGGAATCGCGCAGCTCAGCCATGGTCTGGTCGGCGTGCGCGCGGCGGGCGACGACCTCGATGACCACCTCGTCATCGTCGTCGTCCGGCTCGGGGTCGGGCTCGCCGGGCCGCACCCGGCCCTCGGCGACCGTCCAGCGGATCGCGTCGGGCAGCCGGGCGATCTCGCCGCGGTGGTCGCTGACCAGCACCGCTCCCCCGGCCGCGGTCACCTCGGCGACGATCTCGGGGATCAGCTCGCGGGCCACCGCGTCGAGGCCCTCCCACGGCTCGTCCAGAACGAGCAGACCGGGTCGCAGCAGCAGCGCCTGGACGACGCCGACCTTCTGCGCGGTGCCCTTGGAGAGGTCGGCGAGCCGGGTGTGCCGGTGCTCGGCGAACCTCAGGCGCTCGAACCACTCGTCGACGCCGGAGCCGCCGCGGATCTCGGCCATCCGGCGCAGGTACTGCTCGGCGGTGAACGGCTGGTCGGCGGGGAACCGCTCGGGCACCCAGCCGACCACGGCGGGACGGTCGGTCACCCGGCCCTGGACCGGGCTCAGCACACCGGCCGCGAGCTGGAGCAACGTGGACTTGCCCGCGCCGTTGCGGCCCAGGACGACGACCGTCTCACCGGGATTGATCACCGCGTCGACCTCGGCCAGCGTCCACTCGGCCCGCTGGCCGTACCGGAACCACACCCCGTCGAAACGCACGGCCGGAAGCCTGCCACAACAGAAAGACCCCCGGGAATCCCCGGGGGTCTTTTCTCAGACGATCGTCAGGCGGCCGCGTTCTCGCGGAGGCCCTTGACCACCTTCGGGTCGACCGGGACGCCCGGGCCCATGGTGGTGGCGACGGTGACCTTCCGGAGGTAGGTGCCCTTGGCCGCGGACGGCTTGGCCCGCAGGACCTCCTCGAGCACCGCACCGTAGTTCTCGACCAGCTGCTCGGCGCTGAACGACGCCTTGCCGATGATCAGGTGCAGGTTCGAGTGCTTGTCGACCCGGAAGGTGATCTTGCCGCCCTTGATGTCGGAGACGGCCTTGGTCACGTCCATGGTGACGGTGCCGGTCTTCGGGTTCGGCATCAGGCCACGCGGGCCGAGGATGCGGGCGATACGGCCGATCTTGGCCATCTGGTCCGGCGTCGCGATCGCGGCGTCGAAGTCGAGCCAGCCACCCTGGATCCGGGCGACGAGTTCGTCGGTGCCGACCTCGTCGGCGCCGGCCGCGACGGCCTCCTCGGCCTTGGCGCCCTGGGCGAAGACGATCACCCGGGCGGTCTTGCCGGTGCCGTGCGGCAGGTTGACGACGCCGCGGACCATCTGGTCGGCCTTACGCGGGTCGACACCGAGGCGCATGGCGACCTCGACGGTGGCGTCGAACTTGGTGGACGTGCCCTCCTTGGCCAGGGCGATGGCCTCGGCGGGCTCGTAGAGCTTGGAGAGGTCGATCTTCTCGGCCGCCTTGCGGTAGCCCTTGCTGCGCTGCATTTCCGTTAACTCCTGTGGTAGTTGGCGGGGCGGCGCCGTTCGCCGCCCCTCCCACGCGAACTCAGATCTTGGCGACCTGGTTGAAGTTCAGCTCGACCGGCGTCTCCCGGCCGAAGATGGAGACCAGCACCTTGAGCTTCTGCTGGTCGGCGTTGATCTCGCTGATCGAGGCCGGCAGGGAGGCGAACGCGCCGTCGGTCACCGTGACCGAGTCGCCCACCTCGAAGTCGAGCACCTTGATCTCGGGCTTCGCCTTCTTCTCCTCCTGCTCGACGGCCGGTGCGAGCCACTTGAGCACCTCGTCGAGCGAGAGCGGCGCCGGCCGGTCGACCCGGTCGGTGGCGCCCACGAAGCCGGTGACCCCGGGGGTGTTGCGCACGCAGGAGTAGGACTCCGGCGTCAGGTCCATGCGGACCAGGATGTAGCCGGGGAACACCTTGTTCTGCACCTGGAGGCGCTTGCCGTTCTTGACCTCGACCTCTTCGCGGGTCGGCACCTCGACCTGGAAGATGAAATCCTCCATGTCGAGGCTGGTGATGCGGGTCTCGAGGTTGGTCTTGACCTTGTTCTCGTAACCGGCGTACGAGTGCACCACATACCAGTCGCCGGGCGCGTACCGCAGCTTCTGCCGCAGTTCCGCGACCGGGTCGAAGTCTTCGTCGTCTTCCGTCGGGGCGGGGTCGTCGCCCGTCGAGGCTTCGGCGTCCGCCGGGACGTCATCGCCCGCCGGGACGTCATCGCCCGTCGAGGCGTCGTCGCCCGCCGGAGCGTCATCGCCCGTCGAGGCATCTTCGTCCGCCGTGGCGGCAGGGGCGGCGCTGGCGGCCTCGACCGACTCGTCGCTCGCCGCCGTTGCCACCGCGGACTGCTTGCCCGTGGTCTCGGCGGTCTCGTCGTCGTACTCAGGCACGCTCGCTCACTTCCACTAAGTGCTAGTTGCCGAAGGCGAAGAGGATGCCCTTGGCGAACAGAAAGTCCAGTCCGGCGACGATCGCGGTCATCACGACGACGAAAGCGATCACGACGCCCGTATAGGTCAGCAGCTCCTTGCGCGTCGGCCAGATGACCTTACGCAGCTCGCTGACGACCTCGCGGAAGAAACCACCGATGCGGCCGAAGAAGCCGCCGCGGCGGACATCCTTCTTCTTCGAGGTCGGGCTGTCCGAGTTGGCCTTGCGCTCCTTGACGGCGGTGCCGCCACGGGAGACCGGCTCGTCATCGATCTCATCGTCCTCGACGTCGTCGTCGACGATCTCGTCCCGGAGTTCGTCCTCGGGGCGGTCGTCGGCCGGATCGTCGCCGGGTCGCTTCCTCTCGGCCACTTCGCCCTCTTCCGTCGGTTGGTGGGGTGGGCTACGCGCTGACCACCGGTGCCGACGGTCGGCGCGTCGCTCGGGTTGTCGCAGGGGTGACAGGACTTGAACCTGCAGCCTGCGGTTTTGGAGACCGCTGCTCTGCCAATTGAGCTACACCCCTGTGCGGGTCCTGCAAACCCGCCCGCCGGACAGGCGCACGAGAGAAGCAGGGGTCACTTACCCCACGGCGCACCAGTGTACGGGTACCCCGCCTGGTTGCCCAACCCGCCCCTACTTCTTACGGATCGTGGCCTGCGCCAGTTTGAGCACCGTCTCGCCGTTGCAGGTGGCAGTGACGGCGATCGTGGTGCGGCCCTCGTCGTCGGTGCTCTTGACCCGGCCGGTGAATACCACCTCGGCGCCCTCGTCGTCATCGGGCACCGGGACCGGGCGGCTGAACCGGACGCTGAAGTCCTCGACCGCGTCGGCCGCGCCCGCCCAGGCGGTCACCGCCCGGCCGGCCAGGGCCATCGTGAACATCCCGTGGGCGATCACCCCGGGCAGACCCACGTGGCGGGCCAGCCGGTCACTCCAGTGGATCACGTTGAAGTCGCCCGAGGCGCCGCAGTAGCGGACCAGGTCGGCCCGGGTGATCCGGAACGTCTGGGGCGGGAACTGGTCGCTCACTGCTCGGCCCCTCGCTGCACCAGCTTGGACCAGCCGGTGACGACGGGCTCGCCGGCCTCGGTGGTGACGTCGGTGCGGGTGGTGATGAAGTGGTGGCCGCCGCGCTCGAGGATCTCTTCGACCGTGTTGACGCAGACCAGGGTGTCGCCGGCCACGATCGGGCGGGCGAACGCGAAGCGCTGGTCGCCGTGCACCACACGGGAGTAGTCGAGCCCGAGGTCGGGGTCGTCGATGATCTGGCGGCTGGCCTTCATCGTCACCACGGTCGGGAAGGTCGGCGGGGCGACCACGTCGGCGTAGCCGGCCGTGCGCGCAGCCTCGGGATCATGGTGCAACGCGTCGGTCGCGCCGATCGCCGTGGCGAACTCGCGGATCTTCTCGCGGCCGACGAGGTAGACATCGGTGGGCGGCCACGAGCGGCCGATAAAGGAAGTATTTATTCGTTTGTTGGGTGGTGGTGGGGCTGCGGATGGTTGATCCAAGGGCATGCCTAGAAACTACTCTGCGGCGGCCCGCTGAACCGGACCGCCGCAGGGCGTTGAAGCTGGATGCTGAAGGTCAGCGGGTTTCGCGGTGCAGGGTGTGCTTACCGTCCCGGGGGCAGAACTTCTTCAGCTCGATGCGGTCCGGGTCGTTGCGGCGGTTCTTACGGGTGATGTAGTTCCGCTCCTTGCACTCCGTACACGCCAAAGTGATCTTCGGACGGACGTCGGTCGCCTTGGCCACGGCGGGGTGCCTTCCTGCTAAAAGCTGAATTTAACGACGCTCCAGCGTAACGGCTGGGGTCGCCAACATGCAAAACCGTGCAGTAGCGGTGGCCGGACTTGAACCGGCGACACAGCGATTATGAGCCGCTTGCTCTGCCATCTGAGCTACACCGCCGAGCCAGGCTCATAGCCCGTGAGAGCTGGGCCCGGTTGGAGCCCCCTTACGGAATCGAACCGTAGACCTTCTCCTTACCATGGAGACGCTCTGCCGACTGAGCTAAGGGGGCGCGCACGAACTCTCTTGTTGCGCAGGGAGTAGCTTACACGGCCGCCACGCCTCGGTGAAACCGGATACCCGATCGAGCATCCGCCCAGGTCAGGGCCTCGTCAGATGACTGCCCGGAGGCGACGAACCTCACCGGTCGGCGTGGACTCGGGCTCGGTCTGGGCGCTGAACCAGGCCTCGAGACGCTCGTACGGCAGCGGCCGGCTGAAGAGGTAACCCTGGCCGATCTCGCACCCCATCTCTTCCAGCAGATCGAGGGTCAGCTCGCTCTCCACGCCCTCGGCGACCACGGTGAGGCGGAACTCACGCGCGAGGCTGATCACGGCCCGCACGATGGCCAGATCGCCGCTGTCGGTCGCCATTCCCTGCACGAAGGAGTCGTCGATCTTCACCTCGTGCACGGGCAGCTGACGGAGATAGGACAGCGAGGACGCGCCGGTGCCGAAATCGTCGACGGAGAGGCGTACCCCCAGATCTCGCAGTTGATAGAGGACCGGCAGGGTGCGCTCGATGTCGCCCAGCATGCCCGGCTCGGAGATCTCGAAGGTGACCTGCTCGGCCGCCACGTGATGGTGCTTGAGCAGCTCGTGGACGGAGTTGGGGAAGCGCGGGTCGAGCAGGGTACGGGCCGAGAGGTTGACCGCGATGGCCAGCGGCCGATCGGCGTCCTGCCACTGCCGGCAGCGCCGCAGGCCCTCGGTGAGCACCACCTCGGTGAGCCGGGACAGCTGTCCGGTGTGTTCGGCCACCGCGATGAAGTCTTCCGGCGCCACCTCGCCGTGGGCCGGATGGTTCCAGCGGGCCAGACACTCCACACCGACCAGATGGCGGTCGCCGATCGTGACCTTGGGCTGGAAGTAGACCTCGAGCTCGCCGTCCTCCAGCGCCTTGCGCAGCTCGCCGGCCAGGCCGAGGCGGCGGACCGCCCGCGACTCCAGGGCCGGGTGGAACAGCTGGACGCCGTACGGAACCAGCTTGGCCGCGTTGGCCGCCAGCTCGGCCCGGCGCAGCAGGGCCTCGGGGTCGTCGCCGTGGTCGGGCTGCACCGCGACCCCGACCGCGGTGTCCACGTCGAGCGTGAGCGTGCCCACGACCATCGGGCCGCGCAGCTGCTCACGCATCTGGGTGGCCAGCTGGACGGTCGCCTCGGTGCTCTCCGAGCGCATCGTCACCACGAACTCGTCGCCGCCGATCCGGCCGACCAGCGAGCCCGGCCCGGCGATGGCGAGCAGCCGCTTGGCCACCTCGGTCAGCAGCTTGTCGCCGGCGGCGTGGCCCATCGACTCGTTGACGTCACGCAGACCGTCCACGTCGAACGCGAGGACCGCGACCACCTCGCCGGGCGCCCGCACCTTGACCGACTCGGCCAGCGCGTCGGTCAGCCGGCGGCGGTTGGGCAGCGAGGTCAGCCGGTCGTGGTAGGCGTCGTAGCGCAGCCGGTCGACCAGGCGGCTGTTCTCGACCGCCACCGCGACATGCGCGGCCACCGTCTCCATCACCCGGACGTCGGCGGCGCGGTAGGTGAGCTGGCTGCCCAGCCGGTTGACCACCTCGAGCGTGCCGATCGTCACCTGGCCGGAACGCAGCGGCACGATCAGCAGGTCTTTCAGCCCGGCCTCGCGGGCCAGCAGGCGAAGGTCCTCGGACTCGCCGAACCGGTCGCCGACCCCCACCGCGTGTTGCGTGGCGATCGCCCGGTCGCGCACCTCGGCCGGGGTCGGTGAGATGTCCAGCAGACCGGCGTCGTCCACCCGGGCGGTGAGCAGCACCTCGGGGTGCCGGCCCTGGGCGGGCAGCCAGAGGGTCGCGTACTCCGATCGCATGAGCCCGCGCACCCGGTCGAGCAGCACGTCTTCCAGGCCGTCGCCGGCGCCGCGCTCGCGGACGGCCAGGGTCAGCTCGTAGACGTCGGCGAGCGTGCGGTGCTGCCGGAAGAACTCGGCGAACGAGCGCAGCACCACGAACAGCGCCGCGATCAGCGCCGCCAGCAGGACGGCCGCCCACGGCGAGGCGTTCAGCACGATCAGGAAGATCAGGCCGACCACGGTGTTGGCCGCGGTGGTGATCAGCATGGCGGTGCCGGTGCTCAGCGTCTCTTGCGCCGACCGCCGGCCCTGCAGGATGGAGATCACCCCGCCGAGGGCGAGCAGGCTGAGGACGGCGCTGGCCAGCACGGCCGCGAACAGCGTGCCCCAGGTGCCCGGGCCCGCGTCGGTGATCGGCGGCAGCACCTCGATGACCAGCACCGCCGCCGACGTGGCGGCGGCGGCCTTGGCCACGTTGAAACACAGCTTGATCGGGTCGAGTCGCTGGTAGAGCAGCACGGCCAGGGTGGCCAGCGCGCTGACCAGGATCACCATCACCGGCGGCAGGAAGAACAGCGAGAGCACCAAGGGGATCTCGGTGACCACGACCGTGACGCCCTGCCGGTGGACGACCACCGTGAAGACGCTGAAGTTGGCGATCGTCAGGAAGACGAACGCGATCAGCCCGCCCAACCAGGAATGGAACCAGCCTGGCTCTTTCACCCAGTAGGCGACGACAACCAGCAAGGCGAAGAAGGCGAGAGGATTGGTTATCAGCCACGCGTATTGCGGCGATCGCCGCGGCGCGGGTCGACCGGCCATCTCACCCCCTCAATCTGTTCCACCGCTGAGGTCCACAGGTGAGGCTGGGACCTCAGGTCCAGATGACCTCGCCCTGGGTGGAGAGAACCGTGACTGTCGGTTCGGGGGCCGCGCTGGCGGCCGACGCGCTTGCCGCGCCGATGCCCCCGAACACGGCGGCGAGCACGAACGCGAAGCCGGCGAGGCGGCTCAGCTTCCTTGCGGACATCTAGGACTCCCGGGCGAAGAGTTGGTTCCGTTGGGGGGTGTGATGATGGTGCCACACACGATGTGCGTCGAACATCGTCCTTCGGTGGGTCAGGACCGCACATACCGAAATCCTGGCTGAACGGCTGAGTTACTTACGAAACTCACGCCCGCAGTATTGAGAGCTTTGAGTCCGATTTAACGGGATACGTGAGGCCAATTCACACGCCTGCGTCAGGTCTTCTTGACGTCAGGACGCCTTGACGCTTGAGTGGTCCCATGAGTACTCCCGACGAACTCGAACGCGGTCACACGCTCTCCACCGCCACAACGCGTTACGACGAGCTGAGGATGCGGGAAGCGCTCGCCGCAATGGACAACGACGGCGAGTCGCCACTGTCCAAGGACGAGTCACTGGAGCTGCTCGCGCTCAGCGAGGTCGTCATTCGCAAGGCCGGGTACGGGCGGCAGGCCATGGTGCGCAGTGCCCGCGCGGCCGGCGCCACCTGGACGCAGATCGGCGCCGCGCTCGGCAGCAGCAAACAGGCGGCGTGGGAGGCGCACAACCGCTGGATCGAGGAGCAGACCCGCCAGCACGAGCTCTCCGGGTACGAAGGGTTCGACCCGGGCGAGGCCCAGACGGCCCGCGGCCTGGCCGGCGAACCCGACTAGGGCAGGTCCTACACGGTCGCGGCCGGGCGCCCGGTGTTGCTGTAGGCGCTCCACGAACCCGGGTAGAGCCGGCCGACGCCCAGGCCGGCGTGCTCCATCGCGATCAGGTTGTGGCAGGCCGTCACGCCGGAACCGCAGTAGGAGATGACACCGGCGCCGGCCTCGATCCCGGCCGCGGCGAAATTGCCACGGATCTCGTCCGCGCTCCGGAACCGGCCGTCCGCGCCGACATGGTCACGGCAGGGGACATTCCGGGCGCCCGGGATGTGGCCGGCGCGGGGGTCGATCGGCTCGCTCTCGCCCCGGAACCGCTCGGGCGCACGCGCGTCGACCACCACGTTGCCGGTGTCGGCGGCCTCGTCGATCGTCGCCAGGCGATCGGCCGGCCAGGGCCGCGGAGCGAAGACCGCCGGGGCCCGGCCAGACGGTTCGGTCTCCAGACTCCCCTGGTACGCCGCCAGCCCGCCGTCGAGCAGCGCGGCCTCGTGGCCGGTGGCCCGGAGCATCCAGACCAGTCGGGCGGCCATCACGCCGCCGCTGTCGTCGTACGCGACAACCAGATCTTGATCGCCGACCCCGAGGGCGGACATCCGCGCGGCGAACACCTCCGGATCGGGCAGCGGATGGCGGCCCTCGGTCGGCGGCGCCCCGTGCGCGGCCAGGTCGTCGTCCACGTCCACGAAGATCGCGCCCGGCAGATGACCCCGGTCGTAGGCGTCCCGGCCCCGGCGGCCGTCCAGGTAGTAGCGGACGTCGGCGAACACCACCCGCTGGCCTTCTTGCTGGGCCGCCGCGAGATCGAGCACGGGAGGGATCATCGGGGCTCGTCGACCTCTTTCCGCTTCTTGGGGCGGTACTTCAGGATCGCCCACATCGCGAGGACCACCGCGAGAACCGCGGTGACGATGCCGGTCCGCTCCCCCGGCAACCTGGTGCCCGCCACGAGCAGGATCAGCGCCACCCCGAAGAGCAGGTGGTAGAGCCCCGCCTCACGGACGTTGCGGAAGGCGCGCGAGGTGCTGGCCGGAGCGCGCCCGGTGACCAGCACCTTCACCCCGAAGACGGCCAGGGCCAGACCGATCGCGCCACCGATGACGAGCGTCCACGTACTCGTGTCCATGGTCCGATTTTGCGGCCCCCGGCACCGATTTACCGGTAGTTGGTGAACTGGAGCGCGACGCCGAAGTCTTCCTGCTTGAGCAGGGCGATGACCGCCTGCAGATCGTCACGCTTCTTGCCGGTCACCCGGAGCTGATCACCCTGGATCTGCGCCTGGACACCCTTCGGCCCCTCGTCGCGGATCTTCTTGCTGATCAGCTTGGCCTTGTCCGACTCGATGCCCTCGATCACCTTGCAGTCGATCTTGTAGGTCTTCCCCGACTGCCGCGGCTCGCCGGCCTCCAGCGACTTCAGCGAGATGTTCCGCTTGACCAGCTTCTCCTTGAAGACGTCCAGGGCGGCATTGGCCCGCTCCTCGGTCTCGGAGGTGATCGTCACGCCGTTATCACCCGTCTGGGCGACCTCGGTGCCGGTCCCCCGGAAGTCGAAGCGGGTGCTCAGCTCCTTCTCGGCCTGATGGAACGCGTTGTCGACCTCCTGCCGGTCGACCTTGCTGACGATGTCGAACGACGGGCTGGCTGCCATGATCAAACTCCGTGGGGTCTTGTCTCGCGGGCGCGGTCGGCGCGTCGGTTGCGGCTGTCCGACATGCCGACCGTACCCGGTTGTGGACCGCCCTTCGAGGTTGGCTATCCTGTTCTCCGCTGCTGCCGCTGAGTGCGTCAACAGCAAGGCGGGTTGCCCGAGCGGCCAATGGGAGCGGACTGTAAATCCGTCGCGAAAGCTTCAGAGGTTCGAATCCTCTACCCGCCACGAGCGTCGGTGGCCTCTGTCTGCGGAATGCGCAGACCGGGGCCGCTCGTCATTTTGCTCCGGGGGCCGAGCCCCCGGAAGCCCCGCGCTGTAATCGTTGCGCTTCGCCTTATTCGTGCGCCCGTTCGTGACGGTTCAGCGGCGCTTCGCGCGCTGGGCGGTTGAGGACCTTTCGCCAATGCCATCTCGTCACTGGGCGCGTGGTGATTCCGGCGACATCGGCCGGATTTGCGCGTGAGTTCGACGACCCCTGCCGGTTAGGGTCAGATCGTCGTCTGCTCGTTACCCCGTAACAACCGGCCCGGGGGGTGTGTCCGTGACCGCGCTGCGCCAATATCTGGTGGTGTGGGGGCTGCCGGGCGCGCGGACCCTGTGGATCGTCGGCATCCTCGCCCGCCTGGGTATCGGCATGACGCCGCTCGCTCTGCTGCTTCTGGTGCAGAACGCCACCGGGCGGTACGCCGCGGCGGGGCTGGCCGGCGCCGTCTACGCCATCGCGGGGGCCGCGCTCAGCCCGTTCGCCGGTCGGCTGGCCGACCGCGCCGGCTCGCGGCCGGTGCTGATCGTGACGGCCGTTCTGCATCCGCTGGCGCTGGCCGGTCTGCTGGTCGCCTGTCGTGGCGGAGGGGATGCCCTTCCGCTGATCGTGGTCGCCTCGGGCGTGGCCGGGGCCACCTTCCCGCCGGCCACCGCCGCGATCCGGCGCGCCTGGACCGACATGACCGAGGTCGGCTCCGGGCAGCATGAGCTCCGGCAGGCCGCGCTGGCCGCCGAGACCTCGCTGTTCGAGCTGGTGTTCGTGCTCGGGCCGACGCTGGTGTCCGCGTTCATCGTGGTCACCGGCGGGCCGGCCGCGGCCATCGTCGCCGCGGGAACCGCGACGCTGATCGGCACGCTGCTGATCGCCCGTCTGCCGGTGATGCGGCGCGGGCACAAGCGTGGCTCCGGCGATCAGACCCGTGGGCTCGGTCCGCTGCGTACCCGGGGCTTTCCGGCCTTGCTGGCCTGTGTTTTCGCGCTGGGCATCGCGTTCGGCGCCGGTGGGGTGGTCGTTCCGGCGTACGCCGAGCAGATCGGCGGCGGTGACAGCCTGGGCGGCATCCTGCTCGGCATCTGGGGGCTGGGCAGCGCCATCGGGGGCTTCTGGTTCGGCACGCGGCGCCCGGCGATGGCCCTGCCGAAGCAGTTCGCCGGCCTGCTCGCCCTGGTCGGCGTGAGCTTCGCCGGGCTGGCGGTGCTGTCGCTGTGGTCCAATCCGGTGGCGCTCGGCTTCGCCATGGTGATCGCCGGCACCACCATCGCACCCGCGCTGACCGTGGAGAACAACCTGGTCGGCCGGATCGCCCCGGCGTCGATGCTGAACGAGGCCTTCACCTGGATCGTCACCGTCTCGGTGGCGGGCAGCGCGGCCGGCGGCGCCCTCTCCGGCGTGATCGTCGACCTGCCGGGGGGCCTGCCGTGGGCCTTCGTGATGGCCGCCGTCTCGCTGTTCGTGGGCGCCGCGATCGCCGGCTTCCCGGCCGGCCCGATGGCCCGCGCCGACGAGCGGGCCGCCGCCCGGCTGCGAGAGGCTCTGGGCCAGGAGGAAGCGGTAGCCTGATTCCCGATTCGGGGGTGGGGAAGATGGCGAAGGAAGTCGCCCGGTCCGGCGGGCACGATCCGGCCCGGATGCGTGCCTCTGACGCCGACCGGCAGGTGGTCGTCGAACGCCTCAAGGCCGCCCTCGACGAGGGCCGGCTGTCGCTTCACGAGTACGACGACCGGGTGAAGCAGACCTACGTCGCCGCCACCTACGCCGATCTTCAGCCGCTGGTGTCCGACCTGCCGGCGCCGGGACTGAGCGCGGCCGATGTCGAGGGCCGCCGCCGCGCCGACCTCCGCCGCCAGGCCCGCCGCCTGCCCACCGCGCTGTCGGTGCTGTGGATCATCTGGGGTTCGCTGATGGCGGTGAACCTGGTGGCCTGGGTTCTGGTCGCTGCCCGGGCCGACGAAGACGTGTACCCATGGCCGGTCTGGCTGCTCCTGCCGGGTGTTGCGTTGCTGGTCACGACCCTTGGCGTGCAGGCGGTGCGCCGAGGCAAGATGCAGGAATGACGCGCGTACCGCTGAGTGTCCTTGATCTTGCCACCGTCCGCGCCGGCCATTCGAGTGGCGACGCGCTGCGAGGCACCGTCGAGATCGCCAAGACCGCTGACGAGCATGGGTACGCCCGGTTCTGGGTCGCCGAGCACCACAACATGCCGGCCGTCGCCTCGACCAGCCCGGCGACGCTGATCGGGGCGGTGGCCGCGCAGACCAGCCACATCCGGGTCGGCTCGGGCGGGGTGATGTTGCCCAACCACATGCCGTTCGTCGTGGCCGAGCAGTTCGCGCTGCTGGAGGCGCTCTTCCCGGACCGCATCGACCTGGGCATCGGCCGCGCCCCGGGCACCGACCAGGCCACCGCCGCCGCGCTGCGTGGCGTCTCGCCGTACCTCACCGTCGAGCAGTTCCCCGAGCACCTTCGCACCGTGCTGGCCCTGCTCAGCGACGAGAACACCACCCACCTGAAGGCGACGCCGGCACCGGCCTCGTACCCGGAGGTCTGGATGTTGGGGTCGAGCACCTTCGGCGCGCAGATGGCCGCGGCGCTGGGTCTGCCGTTCTGCTACGCCTACCACTTCGCGATGACCTCCGATGTGGACAACGCGCTGCGGCTCTACCACGACGGTTTCCGGCCGGGCGTGCTGGCCGAGCCGCACGCGATGGTCAGCGCCTCGGTGATCGTGGCCGAGACTACTGAGGAGGCGCGGTTCCTGGCCGGGCCGAGCCGGATGATGGCGCTCAGTCTGCGTACTGGTCGTCTCGGGCCGATCGTCTCGCCGGAGACCGCCGCGACCGCCGCCGACGACCTCACCGAGCTCGACCTCAAGGTGCTCGACCAGTTGCCGGGCACCCAGTACGCGGGCACGGCCGAGGAGGTCGTGGCCGATCTGGACGCGCTGGTCGAGCGCACCGGCGCCGACGAGCTGATGATCGCCGGCACGGTCTTCGAGGCGGCCACCCGGCAGGACTCGCTAATCCGCTTGGCAAAGGCCTGGCGCGGATAACAGGCTGTCCGGATGAGCTGGCACATTTCCGGCGCCGTGGAAGACTTCATCGACCGGGCCGGGCCGTTCCTCCGGTCCCACCCGGTCGAGAACACGGTGCCGCTGACCATCGCCGGGGCGCTGAAGAGCCGCGGTCCACACATCTACGGCCCGGCGGACCCGATCTTCGGCTGGTGGACCGACGCCGGCGGCCAGGTCACCGGCGCTTTCCTGCGTACGCCGCCGCACCCGCTGCTGCTGACGTCGACGCCGCCGGATTCGGTCGTCGCGCTCGCGAACGAGCTCGAGACCCCGCTGCCGGGCATCAACGCCCGGGCCGGCGACGCCGACCGGTTCGCCGCCGCGTGGCAGGAACGCACCGGCGCGACCCTGACGGTCGGCCGCCGCGCCCGCCTCTTCCGGTTGGACGCGCTCACGCCGCCGACGCCACCGCCCGGGGCCGCACGAGTGGCCGGCCGGGCCGACCGTGACCTGTTGATCGACTGGTTCGGCGGATTCCACCGCGAGATCGGTGAGGCGGTGAACGCCGATCTGGTCGACGACAAGCTGGCCTACGGCGGCCTCACGCTGTGGGAGGTCGACGGGGAGCCGGTGTCGATGGCCGGCGTCACCCGCCCCGACTCCGGGATGGTCCGGGTGGTGGCGGTCTACACCCCACGCCGGCACCGTGCGAAGGGCTACGGCGGCGCGGTCACCACGGCCGTGACCCGGGCGGCACTGGACGCGGGCGCCACCGACGTGGTGCTCTTCACTGATCTGACCAACCCGACCAGCAACGCGCTCTACCAGCGACTGGGCTACCGCCCGGTGGAGGACCGGAAGGTGGTGCAGTTCCAGTGAGCAGGGTGCTCTCCGTGAATGTCGCCGTGCCGATGCGCAGCACGGCGAAGAGTGTCGGCATCACCGGCATCAACAAGGTCCCGGTCGACCACCCGGTGGCGGTGCGCGCGCCCGGCCCCAAGCGGACCGGTCTGCACAGCGGTCTCGTCGGCGACCAGATCTTCGACGTGAGAAGCCACGGCGGCGACGACCAGGCGGTCTACGCGTACGCCCGGGAGGACTACGCCTGGTGGGAGCGCGAGCTCGGCCGCGAGTTGCCGGGCGGCCTGTTCGGCGAGAACCTCACCACCGAGGGCGTGGCGGCCAGCACCGCGGTGGTGGGCGAGCTGTGGCACGTCGGCGAGGGTGGCCTGGTCCTCGCGCCGACCTATCCACGCGTCCCGTGTGCCACGTTCCAGGCCCGGATGGGCGAGAAGCAGTGGACGAAGCGCTTCACCCAGGCCAACCGCACCGGCGCGTACCTCCGGGTGGTCGCTCCGGGCGAGGTGCGGGCGGGTGACGCGATCGTGGTGACCGACGTCCCCGCGCACGGCGTGACGGTGGCCGACGCGTTCCACGCCTACATGACCGAGCACATCGAGGTCGAAGAGCTGATCGCGCGGCGCATGACATCGGCCTAGTTTTGTCATATGACAAGACATCTGATCCGCTACTCCGGGGCGGGCAGCTTCTCGCCCGAGATCATCGCCCGCGCCGAGGGCAGCTACCTCTGGACCGAGAGCGGCCGCCGGCTGCTCGACTTCACCTCGGGCCAGATGAGCGCCATCCTCGGCCACAGCCACCCCGAGGTGGTGGCGACCGTGCGGCGGCAGGTGGCGGAACTGGACCACCTGTTCAGCGGCATGCTCAGCCGTCCCGTGCTCGACCTGGCCCGCCGGCTGGCCGAGTCGCTGCCCGACCCGCTGGACAAGGTGCTGCTGCTGACCACCGGGGCCGAGTCCAACGAGGCGGCGATCCGGATGGCCAAGCTGGTCACCGGCAAGCACGAGATCGTCTCGTTCGCGCGCAGCTGGCACGGCATGACCCAGGCTGCCGCCAACGCCACGTACAGCTCCGGCCGGAAGGGCTACGGCCCCACCGCGCCCGGCAACTTCGCCATCCCGACGCCCAACCCGTTCCGTCCGGATTTCGTCGACGCGACCGGTACGTTCGACTGGCAGCGCCAGCTCGACTACGCCTTCGACCTGATCGACGCCCAGTCGGTGGGCAGCCTGGCCGCGTGCATCGTCGAGCCGATCCTCAGCTCGGGCGGCGTGATCGAGCCGCCCCTGGGCTACCTGGCCGCCCTCCAGCAGAAGTGCCGCGAGCGCGAGATGTTGCTGATCCTGGACGAGGCCCAGACCGGTCTGTGCCGCACCGGCCAGTGGTACGCGTTCGAGCGCGACGGCGTGGTCCCCGACATCCTCACCCTCTCCAAGACGCTCGGCGCCGGCCTCCCGCTGGCCGCGGTGATCACCAGCGCCGAGATCGAGGCCGAGGCCCACGCGCGCGGTTTCCTCTTCTTCACCACGCACGTCTCCGATCCGCTGGTCGCTGCGGTCGGCAACACGGTCCTCGACATCCTCGAGCGCGAGAAGCTCGACCGGGTCGCGGCCGAGTCGGGCGCCTTCCTCCAGGACGGTCTCCGAGAGCTCGCGGCCAAGCACGAGACCATTGCCGATGTACGGGGCAGAGGACTCCTCGTCGGCCTGGAGCTGGTCTCCGACGAGCTGGGGGCCGAGGTCACCCGCCGCTGCCTCGAACTGGGCCTGCACATAAACGTCGTCCAGCTCCCCGGCATGGGCGGCGTCTTCCGGATCGCGCCGCCGCTGACCGCCACCCGCGAGGAGCTGGCCGAAGGCCTCGACATCCTGGCCCAGAGTATTAGCTCTAGCGAATATTAGCCTTCGCTTGTATTGTGGCGGCGTGAGAGACCTCATCGCCGAACTTGCCGAAGTCCACCGTTCCGTCGGCCGCGAGCCGGCCGACGACGGGGAGATCGTCCGCGTGGTCATGAAGCGGACCTACGCCACCACTCCCGCCGACCTGTGGGCGGCGATCACCGAACCCGACCGCGTCCGCCGCTGGTTCATGCCGATCACCGGCGAGCTCAAGGAGGGCGGTCACTTCCAGCTCGAGGGCAACGCCGGCGGCGACATCCTGGGCTGCGACCCGCCCCACCGCCTGCGCACCACGTTCGGCGGCCCCGAGAGCCTCCTCCAGCTGACCCTGGCCGAGCAGGCGACCGGCCAGACCGAGCTGACCCTCGACCACACCGTTCCGGTGGCCATGGCCGGCAGCGTGGCCGGCGCCCTGTTCGTCGGCCCCGGCTGGGACGGCGCCTTCCTCGGCCTGGCCCAGTACGTGGCCGGCGACGCCATCGGCGACCCCCAGGAGGCGGCCCTCTCGCCCGAGCTGCTGCCCTTCACCCGCGCGTCGATCAGCCGCTGGACCGAGGTCGTCCGCGCGGCCGGCGCCACCCCCGAAGAACTGGAGGGCGCCCTGGCCGCGGCCAACGCCCAGTTCGACCCGCAGCCGGAGTAGCCCTTTCAGCCGGCCGGCCCCGTCAGCCGGCCGGCGGGCGGCCGGCCGCGCCCGCCCCAGTGGCTCAGCCGACGAAGCGATCCGCCGCGGCGCCGGTAAGCCGCCCCGCCGGCAGCCGCCGGCCACACACCGCCAGCAAGAGATCCTGCGCGGTTCCGTCGACCGGCTGCCCGTCCCCGAACCGCCAGTCCAGATCGGTGGCCCGCAACTCCACGCCGGTCAGATCGACCCCGAAGAACGCCACGTTCCGCGGTCGCAGCCCGCTCAGCACCAGACCGACCCGCTCCACCGCGTTCGAGAGCCACGACGTGACGGGCCTGGTGGCCCTGCTCCACGAGGACGCCACCATGACCATGCCGCCGTTCCGCTGGTGGCTACGCGGCCGCGACAACCTGGCCGCCGCCTTCGCCGCGGGCGGCTGCGAGGGCGCGACCCTGATCCCCACCGAGATGAACGGTTCCCCAGCCTTCTGGCAACACCGCAACGGCGAGCCTTTCGGCCTGGTGATCCTCACCATCCACGAGTCCCGGATCACCAGCGTGACAACGTTCCTGAGGACGGATGGCAGATGACCGATACCGCTGCGGCGTGGGCCACGACCGTTTGTGCCAGTTATCGCTTGTTCGGGCTGCAGGACCCCAACTGCGAGGAGAGCCAGAACCGCGCCGAGGCCTTTCCCAACGTGAACCGGAATGCGTGGGCTGGCTCTCCTGGTGGAGTCGGCGACCGACCTGGTGGCGTTCGAGGTGCGGGTGGAGGTCGTTCGAACCGTGCGGGGGCGGCCCGGCACGCGAAAGGCGCGTTCACGGCCTTGACCCTCGCTCTGCTCGCGGAGTGGGGACGGGAGCTCGGTGTTGCGGTTGGGGACCTTTGTTGGGCGTACCTCAGCATCGGTTGTGACCGACTACCTTCAGCGACTTCACAGCTACTACCGGATGAATTCCACGGTTGGCGATGTTCCATCGGAGTGCGAGCCCACCCCGCTCGCATGTCGAAGGAGTGTCTGTGCACCGCCATCACAACGGCCTCAAGACGGCCGCGCTGCTGGGTCTGCTCACCGCGCTGATTCTTGGCCTGGGCTACTGGCTCGGTGGCAGCGGCGGACTGGTGTTCGCCGTCGTCCTCTCGCTGGCCATCAACGCCGGTAGTTACTTCTTCTCGGACAGGCTGGCGCTGCGGGCCATGCGCGCCCGGCCGGTGACCGAGGCGGAGTTCCCCGCCCTTCATCAGGTCGTGCGCGAACTGTCGGCCGACGCCGGGCAGCCGATGCCGCGCCTCTACGTGTCGCCGTCGCCGCAGCCGAACGCGTTCGCCACCGGGCGCAACCCGGAGCATGCCGCGGTCGCGGTGACGGTCGGGATCACCCAGATCCTGGACCGCCGCGAACTCCGCGGTGTGATCGGGCACGAGCTGTCACACGTCTACAACCGCGACATCCTGATCTCCAGCGTCGCGGCCGCCCTGGCCGGCATCGTCACCATGGTCGCGCAGCTGGCGATCTTCCTGCCGCTCGGCGGAGGCGACGACGAGGACTCGCCGAACCCGGTGAGCCTGCTGCTCATGCTGATCCTGGGCCCGCTGGCCGCGACCATCATCCAGCTTGCCATCAGCCGCAACCGCGAGTTCCAGGCCGACGCGTCCGGCGCGACGTTGACCCGCGACCCGCTGGCCCTGGCCAGTGCCCTGGAGAAGATCCACTATGGCGCCCAGCGTCTGCCGCTGCCCGCTCAGGGTCAGCTGACCAGCGCCGCCCACCTGATGATCGCCAACCCGTTCACGGCCCGCGGGCTGGCCGGCCTGTTCTCCACCCATCCGCCGATGGGCGAGCGCATCGCCCGCCTCCACCAGCAGGCCGCCCTCATCGGGCCCCGCTGACGCCGCGCTCCCCCGACAAACGAACTACCGCAAGATCGAATGCTGGGGTACGCGCGACAACGTCCCCAACCGCAACACCGGCTCCCGTTCCCGCTCCGCGGCGCCGGCCGCGGGTCAAGGCCGTGAACGCGACTCTCGCGTGAGTGGGCGGCGCAGAGCCGCGGCCGGGGTACCCGGTTGCCACTCGTGCCCGCCGTTCGAGACCGGCGTCGGCGGAGGTCTGCGCTGACGCTCTTCCAGCCGGCATCGCTCGCGCCGGTCCTGAGTGGAGCTTTGGGGAGCACCAAGCGCCCGAGCTGCTCTCTCGCTTTCGCCGCCGCCACTCACGCCCGCTGCCGGGCGTGAGTGGCGGCGATCGGCGTGCCGTCTGGATCTACCACGTCGCGAACAGCGGTAGAGCAACACGGCAAAGCGGCCCGGAATACCGTCCGGACCTACCACTGCCACGACCAGTGGTGGGGCAGCACGGCATCGCCCGCCCGGACACCGCCACGACCCACCACCGCCGCGAACAGTGGTGGCGCAGCACGGCATCGCCCGCCCGGGCACCGTCAGGACCTACCACTGCCGCGGGGCCGCTAGCGTGAGGGGCGGCAGCAAGGGTGAGTGGGCAGCCGGGCGCCTGGCAACCCAGCTCTGCCGACAACCAGCGCGAGGGCCGGCACGCCGCGAGAGCGGGCACCACCGCAAGAGCCGACCAAACGAGGGTCGGACACCAGCGCGGCTCGGCCGGCCAAGCCTTCACCCGGAAAGCTGTCGAGTGGTAGAGCAAGGCGGTATCGGAGACCGGATACCGCCTTGCTCTACCACTGTCGCGGACGCCGGTAGGGCGGAGCGGTGTCGCGAGCCGGTCGGTGCTGCCACTGTTCTGTGGGTCGGTGGAGTGAGGGGCGGCGGACAGGATAGGCAGCTCGGGCGCGGGTGATCCAGGCCGCTGGGCTGACGACCTGCGAGGGCGGGCCAAGCGGGACCGGGCGCAACGACCGCCTGCCGTGATGAGTCGCGGCCCGGCCTGGCGAGACGAGGCCCGGCGAGACGAGGCCTGGCGAGGCGAGGCGGCACGACTTTGGACGCGGGACTCGACGAGCGGCTTGGCCGTGTTTGTCGGCGGCGCGACGGCGCGGTGGCAGGTTGTTGCGCCGCCTGGCTGGGGCATTGGCCGGACCACAGTGGTCGGGGGCGGGCGAGGGTCAGCGTGACAGGAGAGGCACGAACTCGGTGTAGCCGAGGGCGGTGAACAGAAGTTGTGGGGCGAAGCCGAGGATCACGGCGATCACCGCGGCGCCGATCAGGCTTGCGGCGACCGGCCAGCGGATGGGCAGTTTGGGGAGGCGCAGGTCGGCGACGGCGATGCCGGGTGGGGAGGCGTAGAGGATCGCGGCGGTTCGGATGTAGTAGGCCAGGGCGATCACGGCGTTGATGGCCACCACGCCGGCCAGCCAGCCCCAGCCGGTGTTGATCAGGGTGTCGATGATCGTGACCTTGGCGAACAGGCCGGCCAGGCCGGGGGGCAGGCCGGCCAGGCCGGACAGGGCCAGGACGAAGGCGGCCGCGGGCCACGGTGAGCGGCGGGCGACGCCCCGGTAGGACGCGATGTCGCCGCCGTGGGCGTCGGGGGGCAGCAGGGCCACGATCACCGCGAACGCGATGAACTCGAGGGCCACGAAGAAGGTGGCGTACGCCAGGGCGGCGGTCACCCCGGACCCGCCGGCCACCAGGGGGGCCAGAATGTAGCCCGCCTGGGCCACCGAGGACCAGGCCAGCAGGCGGACCATGCGGGTCTGGCGCAGGGCCACCAGGTTGCCCACGGTCATGGTCAGGACGGCCAGGACGGCGATCAGCGGGCCGGTGTCGAGGCGGGACGTGATGGCCGCCAGGGCGACCACGCCGCCGAGCTTGGAGGCGGTCGAGAGGTAGGCGGCGACCGGCAGGGGGGCGCCGTCGTAGGTAGCGGGCGCCCAGGCGTGCAGGGGCACCGCGGCGACCTTGAAGGCGAAGCCGATCACGATCAGGGCCACGCCGACCGAGGCCAGGGGGGCCATCGCGCCGGCGCCGGGGGTCAGCGCCGACAGGTGCAGGGCGCCGGTGGCGGCGAAGAGCAGGCCCGCCCCGAGCAGGGCGATCGCCGTGGAGACCACGCTGACCAGGAAGAAGGTCACGGCGGAGGAGGCTCCGGCCGTGGTGCGGCGGAGTCCGGTGAGGACGTACAGGGGAAGGGTCAGGGTTTCCAGGCCGACGATCAGCGTGACCAGATCGCCCGCGTAACCGATGACGACGCCGCCGGTCATCGAGCAGGTGAGCAGGAAGCAGAACTCGCCGGGGGGCGCGGGAACGCGGGTGGACAGGCCGAGGACGCCGAGGGTGAGGGCGGCGAACAGGACGGCGATCAGCGCCGACGACGGACCGGCGGCCCAGGAGCAGTTGGCGCCGACGCAGAGGGTCGGGTCGGTCGAGGCGACGACGGGGGCGAGCGCGGTGATCAGGGCGCCGGCGGCGGCCGTACCGAAGATCGCGGAGCGCCGGCCGACCGCGAGGTCGACGATCAGGACGAGCACCGCCGTGCCGGCCGCGGCGTAGAGCGGCAGCAGCGCCAGGTGGTTGATGGACTGGGTCATCGGAGCGCCTCCGTCATCGCGCCGATCGGGTCGCCCGAGCCGATGAGCACCAGCGACGGGATCAGGCCGAGCAGCAGCGCCAGGATGATCAGCGGCGCCCAGGCGACCCATTCGGTCCGGGAGACGACCGGCAGGGCATCCACGGGAACCGGGGCGCCGTGGGTAACGCGGCGGAGCAGGCGCAGGAAGTACGCCGCGGTCAGGGCACCGCCCACGGCGGCGACCGCGGCCAGCGTCATCCACAGGGGACCGCCCCGTTGCACCGCGGCCACGACCGCGAACGCCTCGCCCCAGAAACCGGCCAGCCCGGGCAGCCCCAGCGACGCGATGGCCGCGAACGCGAACATCCCGGCCAGCCGCGGCGCCGTCTCCCGCAGCCCGCCCAGCTCGGCCAGGTCACCGGTGTGCGTGCGGTCCTTGACCGCCCCGGCCAGGAAGAACAGCAGGCCGGTGATGACGCCGTGGGCGATGTTGCCGATCAGCGCCGCCTGTAGGCCGGTGACCGTGAGGGTGGCGATGCCGAGCAGCACGAAGCCCATGTGCCCGACGCTGGAGTAGGCGATCAGCCGTTTCAACTCGGTCTGCCGCAGACAGATCAGCGCGCCGATGACGATCGCGGCCACGGCCAGGACGGCCAGCACGGGCGCGGCCCAGGCGGCGCCGGTCGGGGTGACGCCGACGCCGATCCGGATCAGTCCGTACGTACCCATCTTGAGCAGCACCCCGGCCAGCAGCACGCTGCCGACGGTCGGCGCCTCGGTGTGCGCGTCGGGCAGCCACGTGTGCAGCGGCCACAGCGGCGCCTTCACCGCGAAGGCCAGCGCGAACAGGGTGAACGCGGCGTACTGGGTGGTGCGGGAGAGCCCGAGGCCGCCGGTGAGCGCGTAGATGTCGGCCGTGCCCGCCGCCACGATCACGGTGACCACGCCGAGCAGCAGGAGCACCGAGCCGAACAGCGTGTACAGCACGAACTTGCGGGCCGCGCGCCGCCGGTCCGGTCCGCCCCAGCCGGCGATCACGGCGTACATCGGCAGCAGGGTGATCTCGAAGAACAGGAAGAACAGCACCAGGTCGAAGGCGAGGAAGGTGCCGAGGATGCCGACTTCCAAGACCAACAGCAGGGCCATCAGGGTACGGCCGGAGGGCGGCCGCCACATGGTGTACGCGCAGCAGAGCAGCGTCAGCAGCCCGGTGAGGACGACCAGCGGCCCGGACACCCCGTCCACCGCCAGGTGGAAGTGGACGTCGAGGGCCGGGATCCAGGAGTGATCGACCTCCAGCCACGGGACGATCGGCCCGCTGGCGCCCCGCGGCAGCGCCACCACCACGGTGAGCAGGAAGGTGACCGCGGCCGCGACCAGCGCCGCCACGCGGCCGGCCCGTTCCGGCAGCAGCGCCGCGACCAGGGCGCCCAGGGCCGGCGCCACGAGCACGGCGATCAGCACCTCGTTCATGCGGACGCTCCGTAGATGGCGGCGACCACGCCGAGCAGCAGCGCCCCGGTCAGGACGGCGACCGCCGCGCGCGGCAGGGCGGCGCGGTGGGCGGCGCTGAGCAGCGTTCCCAGGCCGGTGGCGGTCTTGCCGGCGCCCTCGACGGTGCCGTCCACCACCCGCTCGTCGGTCCACTTGACGGCCCGTGCGAGCGCCTTCACCGGCCGGACGATCGCGCGGTCCTGCACGGCGTCGAGGTAGAAGGCGTTGGCCAGCACCGGCTGGACGCGGCCGAGGGCGAGCACCGGGTCGGCGCCGGGCACCGCCCGCCACAGCCACCAGGCCGTGCCGGCGCCGGTGACCAGCAGCAGCATCGGCAGCGCGATAGCCACGTCGAGGTGGGGTTGTTCCAGTTCGAGAGCGGTGCGGAAGCCGGGCGCGAACGCCGCCAGCCCGAGCAGCGCGGCCGGCACGGCCAGCACGAGAACCGGCCAGCGCATGACCCGCGGCGGGTCGTGCGCGACGCCCGGCCGGTCGTACCGCGCGTCGTCGAAGCCGACCTCCCAGTCCGGTCCGTCCGGCCCGTACGCGCGGGACGGCCCGAAGAACGCCCGCAGCAGCAGCCGGGTCGAATACCACGCCGTGATCAGCACCCCGGCCAGCGCCGCGATCCAGACGACCCAGGCGGTCCAGGCCGGCACCGCCTCGCCGCCCTCGGTGGCGTGCGCGGCGGCGACCAGAACGTTCTCCTTCGACCAGAAGCCGGCCAGCGGCGGCAGCCCGGCCAGCGCGCCCAGCCCGATCACGAACGACCAGAAGGTGGCCGGCATGACCCGGCGCAGCCCGCCCATCCGGGACAGGTAGTTGGTGCCGACCGCGTGGATCACCGCGCCGGCCGCGAGGAACAGCAGCGCCTTGAACGCGGCGTGGGTGAGCAGGTGGAACAGCGCGGCGGCGGGCGAGCCGACGGCCAGCGCCCCGGTCATGTAGCCGATCTGGGACACCGTCGACCAGGCCAGCACCCGTTTCAGGTCGTCCTGGGCCATCGCCGACAGCGCGCCGAGCAGCAGCGTGACGGCGGCCATCACCCCGAGCGTGGCCAGCGCCGTCGGCGACTGGGCGAAGAGCGGGTAGAGCCGGAACACCACGTACACCCCGGCGGCGACCATCGTGGCCGCGTGGATCAGCGCCGAGATCGGCGTCGGGCCGGCCATCGCGTCGGGCAGCCAGGTGTGCAGCGGGAACTGGGCGCTCTTGCCGGCCACGCCGGCCAGGATCAGCAGCAGCCCGGCGGTCAGCGTGGTCGCGCCGAAATCAGAAGCGAGCACGTCGGCGATCCGGAACGAGCGGGCCGACCAGCCGAGCAGGGCGATGCCGAGCAGGAAACCGACGTCGCCGACCCGGGTGACCAGGAACGCCTTGACCGCGGCGGCGGGCGCCTCGTGCAGCCGGCGGTCGTGGCCGATCAGCAGGTACGAGCAGACGCCCATCACCTCCCAGCCGACCAGCAGCAGGATCAGGTCACCGGCGGTCACCACGAGCAGCATCGCGCCGGTGAACAGGGAGATCTGTGCCGCGTACGGTGCGTAGCGGGGGTCGTCGTGCAGGTAACCGATCGAGTAGATCTGGACGGCCAGGGCGACCACGGTCACCGCGAGGGCGACGTAGAGCGCGGCGGGGCCGGCCGAGAAGCTCAGCGTCACATCGAGGTCGCCGAGGCGTACCCAATCGAGGTGGATCTCCTCCGGATCATCGGTGGTCACCAGCAGGAACACGGTCAGCGCCAGCGCCAGCACCGCGCCCGTGACACCGAGCGCGGCGGCTCTCTTCCGCCCGGCCCGATCGGCCGGGCTCAGGAGCAGACCCAGAAGACCGAGCAGCAGGGGTACGCCGGGAAGCGCCGCGATCATTCGGCGACCCCTTCGAGCTGCACCTCGTCGAGCGCGACCGCCTTACGCAGGCGGTAGTACTGCAGGACGATGGCCAGACCGACGCCCACCTCGGCCGCGGCCAGCACGATGATGAACAGCGTGAACACCGCCCCGGCGTGGTGCGTCGCGCCGCGGGTCGTCACGTCGGCGGTGACGAAGACCAGGTTGACCGCGTTCAGCATCAGCTCGACGGCCATCAGCACCAGGATCGCGTTACGCCGGCGCAGCACGCCGTAGACGCCCAGCCCGAAGAGCAGGGCCGCGATCACGTACGGGATCACCGCGTGCACCTATTCACCCCGCCCCTTGATGTCGGGCCGGGACAGCACGATCGCCCCGACCAGCGCGGACAGCAGCAGGATGGAGATCACCTCGAACGGGAGCACCCAGCTGCCGAAGATCTGCTCGCCCATCCGGCCCGCGGTGCCCGCCTCGGGCAGCGGGAAGATCGCCCAGCGGAAGGCGTCGGCCAGCAGCACGGCCAGGCCCAGTCCCACCCCGGCGCCGACCAGCAGGGCCGGCCAGGCCGGTCGGTCCAGGTCGTCCGAGGCCCCGATCGGCGCCCGGGTCAGCATCACCGCGAACAGCAGCAGCACGACCACCGCGCCGACGTAGACCAGCACCTGCACCCAGGCCACCAGCTCGGCGCCGAGCACGAGGTAGAGCCCGGCGATCGCGCCCAGGCTGACCACCAGGTAGAGGCCGGCGCGAACCAGGTGCTTGGAGGTGACCACGAGCGCGGCGGCGCCGACCGCAACCACCCCGAGCGCGAGCAGAAGAGCGTCGGCGACGGTCACGGGCCCGGTTCCCTGCGTGGCCGCGCCGGGACGCTCTTGGCCGTGGTCGCCGCGCCCGGGCCGGCCGCCTTCTTGGCCGCGGTGGCCTCCTCCTTGGACGGCTCGCCGAGCACGTCGTGGGCGGGCGGCGGCGGCACGGTCGGCATCCAGGCGGCGAGCCGGTCCTTGTCGTGCAGCAGGTTGAGCACGTCGGTCTCCGCGTACTCGAACTCGGGCGTCCAGTGGAGCGCGTCGAACGGGCACACCTCGATGCAGATGCCGCAGTACATGCAGAGCGAGAAGTCGATGTCGAACCGGTCGAGCACGTTGCGCTGCCGGGGCCGGGCCGCCCCCGGGACGACGACCTCTTCCTTGTGCGAGTCGATGTAGATGCACCAGTCCGGGCACTCCCGCGCGCACAGCATGCAGACCGTGCAGTTCTCTTCGAGCAGGGCGATCACACCCCGCGAGCGCGGCGGCAACTCGGGCTCGACATCCGGGTACTGCTGAGTCGTGCTGCGCTGGGTCATCGTGCGCAGCGTCACCGCGAGCCCGTTGATGAGGCCCGCTCCCGGCGTGCTCTTCTCCCCGTTCTCACTCACAACGACACATCCTGCCCTCTTGACCACTCCGGTGCGAGCACACCCCCGGCAGATCTTCCGATACGGTCGCGCCGAAGGGTGAGCGACCCATTCCCGGAGGACCGATGTGACCGCCGAAGACAACCGTCCGCCGCCGGACGGCTCGAGATGTCGATCGGCCGCCTGACGCTCCCGCGGCCGTCCGAGGACGGTTGACTCTGACACCGTGTCAGGTCGTTGAGTGGTCGGCATGACGGATTACATCAAGCCTGGGCGGATGACCGACCCGGGTGAGTTCACCGGGCTGCTGGACGGGTTGCCGACGGACGTGGCCGGGGTGGCCCGGGTGGTTCAGGGGCTGCTGGTTCATGAGTTTCTGGGTGACCTGTACGGGGTGGAGCTGAGCGACGAACGGAAGCAGACCGTGCACCTGCGGAAGGTGTCCGACATGCTCGGCGGCATCGTGGCGCTCGACGGCCGGCCGCTGGATGTCGCTCGGAGCCCGGACAAGCGGCTGGTCACCAACTGCCGGGGGTTCACCGTCCTGGCCGTGACGCTGCTGCGGCGGGCGGGGGTGCCGGCTCGGGCGCGGTGCGGGTTCGGTACCTACTTCGGGGACGGGATGCGCGGGGACCACTGGGTGGTCGAGTTCCATGACGGCGAGCGGTGGCGGCTGTTCGACGCCCAGCTCGACGACGTGCTGACCCGCGAGCTGAAGATCGGGTTCGACGTCACGGACATCACGCGGGACGAGTTCGTCATCGCGGGTGACGGGTGGCGGCGCTGCCGGGAAGGGCGGGACGATCCGGAGAAGTACGGGCTGATCAACGTGGGTCAGGGGTGGTGGTGGATCGCCGGGAACATGATCCGGGACGCCGCCGCGCTGGACGGTGTCGAGATGCTGCCGTGGGACTGCTGGGGTGCGATGCCGGACCGGGACCGGGAGCCGGACGACTGGGAGTTCTTCGACCGGCTGGCCGCCGGCGAGATCAAGACGGCCGACGACGATCGTGTCCGCGTACCCGACAAGGTCTGGAACGCCCTGCGGGAGCGCACCGAACCGCTCAGGTGAGGACCTTGACCACCGCGGTCAGCACCAGCTGGCCCAGCGCGACCGGCACGAGGACCAGCCAGCACAGGCGTTGCAGCTGGTCCTCGCGCAGACGCGGGAAGGTCACCCGCATCCAGATGATCACGAAGGACACGGCGAACGTCTTGGCCAGCGTCCACAGCCAGCCCAGCTGGTCGCTGAACGGGCCGTGCCAGCCACCGAGGAACAGGATCGTGGTCAGCGCGGCGATCACCACGATGCCGACGTACTCGGCCAGCAGGAAGAACGCGAAGCGCAGGCCGGTGTACTCGGTCATGTAGCCGAAGACCAGCTCGGAGTCGGCGATCGGCATGTCGAACGGGGGGCGGCGGATCTCGGCGACGCCGGCGATGAAGAACACGATCGCCGCGGGCAGCTGCCAGAGCAGCCACCACGGGCGCCACGCCTCGATGATGCCGGGCAGGCTGAGCGTTCCGGCGGCCATGGCCACGCTGGCCGCGGCCAGCACCAGCGGCAGCTCGTAACCGAGCAGCTGGGCCGCGCCACGCAGGCCGCCGAGCAGGCTGTACTTGTTGGCCGAGGCCCAGGCCGACATCAGCACGGCCACCACGCCGACGCCGAGCACGGCCAGCACGAAGAACAGACCGACGTCGAGGGCCTGGGCGACCAGACCGCCGGGCCCGAGGGGGAGGGCCAGAAAGACCAGCAGGTACGGGAAGAGTGCGACCAGGGGCGCCAGGCGGAACACCGTGCGGTCGGCGGCCCGGGGCGTGATGTCCTCCTTCTGCACGAACTTCACGCCGTCGGCGATCAGCTGGGCCCAGCCGTGGAACGCCCCGGCGTACATCGGGCCGAGCCGGGCCTGCATGTGGGCCATCACCTTGTGTTCGGTCTGGCCCACGACCAGCGGCAGGACCAGGAAACCGAGGACCACCGCGACCACCCGGATCGCGAGGTCGAGCCAGAGCGGCATCAGCGCGGACCCCACTCGCCCGGGGCGGGCACGCCCGGCGGACGCATCGGGGCCCGCTTGGCCGGCCCGCCGGCCTCGGACTCCCCCGGCTCCTTCGCGCCCGGCCAGGCCTTGGCCACCCGCGCGGCCAGCACGAACTCCTTGCGCAGCGGGTGCCCCTCGAACTCCGGCGGCAGCAGCAGCGGCCGCAGGTCGGGGTGCCGGGCGAAGGCGATGCCGAACATCTCGTGCGTCTCGCGCTCGTGCCAGGCGGCGCCGGGATAGAGGTCGGTGAGCGTCTCCACCACCGGGTTTTCCTTGGGCACGCGGGCGCGCAGCAGGAGACCGTGCTTGCGCCGGGTCGACCACAGGTGGGCGACCACGGTGAAGCCGTCGTCGAGCTCGTCCACGGCGGACAGCCAGTCGAAGAAGTCGCAGCCCAGCGCGCCCTGGTCGAGCGCCGCCCGGGCCGCCTGCCACCAGCGGGCGACCGGCACGTCGACCACCGCACGCGCATGACCCTCGCCGCCGCCGGACACGCTCGCGGTGACCTCGCCGGCCTCCGAAGCGGCTTCCGCGGCGGCCGCGTCGGCGGCCGGCGCGGCGATCGCCGTGGTGACCACCGGGGCCGGCGCGGGTTCTTCCGCCAGCAGTGCGACGAGTCGCTCGCCGACCTCTTCGGGCGTCATGGACGCATCCTAAACGCCCCGCTCGCGGCCCAGTGGTAGGCCGGGGCGGTATCCGGGGCTCGGACACCGCCCTGGCCTACCACTGTTATTCGAGTCCGGGGAGCCGTCCGTTCCGGAAGACGTCGACGAAGTCCTGGTGGTCCTCACGGGCCTGGTCGCCGTACTTGTGGGCGAACTCGACAAGATGGGTCAGGAAGCCCTCGGGGTCCTTGTCGACCACCTCGACGATCGCCTCCTCGGTCGAGAAGTCGACCAGGTCGTGCGACGACTCGTCGTCGGCGACCGAGTGCATCCGGGCGACCGCGCGGCCCAGGTCGCCGACCACGCCGGTCAGCTCCTCGGGCTCGTTCACGTCGGCCCAGTCCAGGTCGGCCGCGTACGGCGACACCTCGGCCACCAGCTGACCGACGCCGTTCAGCTCGGTGTAGCCCACCCACGGGTCGGCGTGGGCCTGGAGCGCGAGCTGCGACTCGGCGGTGCGGTGGCCCTGGTGCTTGAAGTAGGACCGGACCCGGTCGTCGTCGATCCAGCGCGCGACGGCCGGCACCTGGGCCTGCTTCATGTAGATGACCACGTCGTTCTCGAGCGCCTCGGTGTGCCCCTCGAGCAGCAGGTTGTACGACGGCAGGCCGGCCGACCCGATGCCCACGCCCTTGCGCAGCTTGATGTCCTTGATGTTGGTGGACAGCGGCCGGCTGGCGTCGGGCAGCGTGGTCAGGTATCGGTCGAACGCCTCGCGCACCGCCGCCGCGGTCTCGTCGTCGATCTCGAAGACGCCGTCGCCGACCGAGAACCGCCGCTCGTAGTTGTCGATCGTGGTCTGCTGGGAGAGCAGGTCGACGCGGGTGTTCAGCCGCGCCTCCTGAAGCACCTCCCGGAGTACGCCGTCGGCGGTCTTCAGCGTGATCGAGCCGATCGCGTCGTCGCCGCCGGCCGCGATCGCCCGCAGCTCGGTCAGGTACGACTCGGCGAACGTCCGGACCAGCGCGGTGATGTGGTCGTCGGAGAGCGCCTTGGCGTACCCGATCAGCGCGACGCTGGCGCAGAACCGCTTCAGGTCCCAGGAGAACGGGCCGACGTACGCCTCGTCGAAGTCGTTGACGTTGAAGACGAGCTGGCCGGTGGCGTTCATGTAGGTGCCGAAGTTCTCGGCGTGCAGGTCGCCGTGGATCCACACCCGGCTGGTCCGCTCGTCGAGGTAGCGGTCGTCGGCGTAGGAGCCGGTCAGGTCGGCGTAGAAGAGCGAGGCGCTGCCCCGGTAGAACGCGAACGGCGAGGCCGCCATCTTGCGGAACTTGCGCCGGAACGCCGCCGGATCTTGCGCCATCAGGTCGCCGAACTCCCTGATCAGAACCTCGATGATGAAGTCGGCGCGTGACTGCTCGCTCATGAACCGGAGATTAGCCCCCGGATGCCACCGGCGGGACGACCATCGGGGCAGACAACGAGGCCGAGTCGCGCCGGTTCACCCCGCCGACGCCGGACTGCTCGCCGGCGATCTTCTCCTGGAGACGCAGGATGCCGTGCAGCAGAGCCTCGGGCCGGGGCGGGCAGCCGGGCACGTACACGTCCACCGGGATCAGCTGGTCGACGCCCTTGGTCACCGAGTACGAGTCCCAGTACGGGCCGCCGCAGTTCGAGCAGGAGCCGAACGAGATCACGTACTTGGGTTCGGGCATCTGGTCGTACAGCCGCTTGATCGCCGGGGCCATCTTGTCGGTGACCGTGCCCGACACCACCATCAGGTCGGCCTGTCGTGGGCCGTGCGCGAAGGGGATGACGCCCAGCCGCATGAAGTCGTGCCGGCCCATGCTGGACGCGATGAACTCGATCGCGCAGCAGGCCAGGCCGAAGTTGAAGACCCACAGCGAGTAGCGGCGCCCCCAGTTCAGCACGAACCGGATGGGCTCTCCGAGAACTCCAGGCAAGGCCACGCTCGTACGCTACGCCTCAACGGGTCGGGCGCTGCAAGAGGCTCAGGAACCCCGTCAGCAACGCCTCGCGCAGGGCCGGCGGCGCGGCGTTGAGCAGCGTGTTGACCGCGGCCATCGGACCGGCCGCCCCGTCGGCCAGGCCCAGGCCGGCGGCCAGCCCGGCCACCAGCTGGGGTGTCACGGCGGCCGGGGTCAGCGCGCCGGCCGTCGCCACCAGGTCGGCCGGCAGCTCGACCGGGCCGCGGGCCCGGGTCGCGGCCACGGCGTCGGCCAGGTCGGACACGAACGCCCCGGTGGTCGGGCGGACCGCGGCCGTCACGGTCAGGTGGATGGTCGGCGGGAGTTTGCCGTACCCCATCTGCGGCTGGGTGTGCCAGCCCCGGGCGGCCAGCTCGTCGGCCAGCACGAACGGGTCGACGCCGTCCTCGGTGGTCAGGCAGACGACCGTGGTCTCGGTCGGCGCGTACAGGCGTACCCCATCGGTGGCCTGCACCGCCGCGGCCAGGGTGACCACCGCCTCGCGGGTCTCCCGGGCCAGGTCCAGGTAGCCGGCGTCGCCCAGGTGGCGCAGCACGGCCAGCGCCGCGGCGATCGGCCCACCGGACCGGGTCGACGCCACGCCCGGATTGATCATCGTGTAGCCCGGCCAGTCCGCGTGGGCGAAGTACTGCGGCAGCCGTAGCGCCTGGTCGCGGTGCAACAGGACCGAGACACCCTTCGGCGCGTACGCGTACTTGTGCAGGTCGACCGAGATGCTCGTGACACCCGGCACGGACAGGTCGAACGCGGGCAGCTCGGCGCCCAGCCGGCGCAGGTAGGGCAGCACCCAGCCGCCGAAGCAGGCGTCCACGTGACAGCGCACGTCCAGGCCCGCGGCGGCCTCGGCGATCTCCGTGACCGGGTCGATCACCCCGTGGGCGTACGAGGGCGCGCTCGCCACCACGAGCACGGTCTCGTAGCGGATGGCCGCCCGCATCGCCGCCGGGTCGGCCCGCAGGTCCGGTCCGACCGGCACCACGTCCAGGTCCACCCGCAGGTAGTGGCCGGCCTTGGCGAACGCGGCATGCGCCGTGGAGGGCATCACGATCCGCGGCCGGTCGATCTCGGGGCGGGCGTCGCGGGCCGCCTTCACCGCCAGCAGGATCGACTCGGTGCCGCCGCTGGTCACCGTCCCCACCGTCTCGCCGGTGCCGCCGAGCAGCCGGGCGGCCGCGCCGACCAGGGCGTTCTCCATGGCCAGCAGGCTCGGGAAGGCGGTCGGGTCCAGGCCGTTGACGTGCGACGACAGGGCGTACGCGGCCTGGGCCAGCTCGTCCAGCCCGGCGACGTCGGCGTCATAGACGTACGCGAACAGCCGCCCGCCGTGCGTCGGCAGGTCGGCGGCCCGCAGCTCGCGCAACTCAGCGAGCACCTGAGCTGCGGAGACGCCGGTGGCCGGCAGCGCATCGATCATGCCAGGACGCTATCCCAAACCTCCGCTCCCACGTCCGGTGTACCGGGCCGGACCGGTGGCCACCGCCTCGGTCGCCTCGTGGGAACAGTCCCGTCGCGCGTACGCGGCGGCCCGGCAGCGGGTCGCGGCAGCCGCACTGCGCGGTCGGTCCGTCGGGGCCGCACGCGCGCTGCGGCTGGCGCTCGGGACGCCGCCTCTCGACCGGCTCGAGCCCGCCCTTCACCGCGTCCGCTCGGCGGTCGCCGCCATCCCGCCCTGGCCGCTTTTGCTCTGAGCGCGTATAGGCAACGGCCCCTGACCTGGGTTTGGATCGCGCGCACGCTCGGGCCGGGTGGTGCCTATACGCGCTCAGAGCTGTGGGGTTCGGGCGCGCTTCGGGGTGTTGTGCCTGTTCACGGCGGAGAGCATGTGGTGCCTATACGCGCTCAGAGCAAAGGGGGGCGGTCGGGGTAGCGGCGCAGGAGGAGGACGGCGGTGGCCACGAACAGGGCCGGCAGGACGGTGAAGCCGAGCAGGACGCCGAGGCGGGCGGTGCCGGTCTGGGTGGCGGCCTCGCCGGTTGACGAGGACACGTAGCCGAAGAGCTGGAGAACGGCGGCGTAGAGGCCGGGGCCGAGAGCAAGGCCGAAGGTTTCGCCCGCGGTCCAGACGCCGGTGAAGACGCCGGCCTGGCGTTTGCCGGTGCGGGTGGTCTCGGCGGCGATGCAGTCGGGCAGCATGGCCATGGCGAAGACCTGCTGGCCGGCGTAGCCGATGCCGACCAGGGCGACGACCAGGTAGATCGCCAGGGGCGGGCCGGCCGACGCGGGGATCAGCAGCAGGGTGCCCAGGGCGTAGAGGAGGCTGGCGGCGATCAGGCTGCGGCGCTTGCCCAGCCGGGCGCCGGCCCGGCTCCACAGCGGCATGACGAGCAGGGCGGGGCCGACAAACGCGGCGAACAGGAACGTGGCGGCGGAGTCGCGGGCCACGATGTGGTCGGCGAAATACTGCACGCCGGCCAGCATGGTGGCCACCCCGGCCGACTGGATCACGAAGCAGAGCAGCAGGGCCCGGAACGGGCCGCTGGCCGCGGCGATCCTGAGCTGGGTACGCAAGCTCGGCTCAGTCTGCTCGGGCGCTCGGGACCGGGCTGTGCGCGTACCCCAGAAGACGCCCAGCGTGCCCACGACGATGAGCGCGCCGACGAACACGCCCGACCACCGGTGGCCGGTCAGGCCGCCGCCGGTCTGCTCGACGACCAGCGGGGCCAGCGCGCCGGAGATCAGGATGGCCAGGGCCAGGACCGCGACGCGCCAGGTCATCAGGCGGGTGCGCTCGGCGTAGCCGTCGGTGAGCTCGGCCGGCATCGCGACGTAGGGCACCTGGAAGAAGGCGTAGGCGGTGGCCGCGACGAGGAAGGCGACCGCGACGTACGGGCCGGCGGCCGGACCGGCGCCGAACGGGCCCGCGAAGATCAGCGCGAACAGCACGGCGAGCAGCAGGCCGGCGCCGAGCAGGAACGGGCGGCGGTCGCCGCGACGGTCCGAGACGCGACCGGCGATCGGGTTGAACAGGACGTCCCAGGCCTTGGGCAGGAGCACCAGCAGACCGGCCAGGCCGGCCGTCACGCCGAGGGTGTCGGTCAGGTATGGCAGCAGGAGCAGCCCGGGGACCGTGCCGAAGGCGCCGGTGACCAGCGAACCGAGGGCATAACCGGCCCGGGTGCGCGTGGTTAATTCCTCCGGGGGACGGGCGACCGTCATGGACGCGGATGTTATCGATCATGTAGTCGATACGCCTACAGTTCGTCCGATGAGCGTGCTGAGTCCGGCCTCGCCGGGAGTGGCGGCGGCCCATCCGGTCACCGCCGAGGTGGGCCTGCGGATCCTCCGCGAGGGCGGCACGGCGGCGGACGCGGCGGTCGCGGCGGTGCTGACCTGCTGCGTCGCCGAGACGATCTACACCGGGCTGGGCGGCGGCGGGTTCGCCACCTACTTCGACGCGGCCACCGGCGAGGTCACCTGCCTCGACTTCTTCGTCGCGGTGCCGGGCACCGACGGCGACGCCTCGGCCGGGCCGATGGTCAAGGTGGACGTGTTGTTCGGCGGCGTTCCCCAGGTGTACGAGATCGGCGGCGCCAGCGTGGCCGTGCCGGGGGTGCCCGCGGGCTGCGGCGAGGTGCATCGGCGGTGGGGACGGCTGCCGTGGGCTTCGGTCGTCGAACCGGCTCGGCGCCTCGCGGAAACAGGCGTCGTGCTGCCCGCCGCGCAGGCCCGCACCCTGGTGTCCTGTGCGCCCGCGCTGGCGTACGGGGAAGGGGCTGCTTATTACACCCCGAACGGAAAGCTGCTCGAAGGCGGCGACCTGCTGTTCCACCCGGGCCTGGCGACAGCGCTGGAAGGATTGGCCGACGAGGGGCCGGCGGCCTTCTACACCGGGGCGTTCGCCCGGCCGATGGTGGACGCGGTGCGATCGGCGGGCGGGGCGCTCGGTCTGTCCGACCTGTCGGCCTACCGGGTGCATGAGACCTCGGTCGACCACGCTTCCCTCAACGGCTATCGGGTGCGGGCGCGGCACGACCTGAGCCGGACCGTGGACACGATCGCGGCGCTGCCACCGGACGTGACGCCGGTGGCGCTGGCCACGGCGCTGCGGGACCAGGGACGGCAGAAGATCGGCGACACCACGAACGTGTCGGTGGTCGACGCCGACGGCAACGCCTGCGTGATCACCACGACGCTCGGGCTGGGCGCCGCGGTCTGGCTGCCGGGGCTGGGCGTCAACCTGAACTCGATGCTCGGCGAGGGCGAGCTGATCACCGCGGACCTGGCCCCGGGGCGGCGCATGTCGTCGAACATGTGCCCGCTGGTGGTGATCGACGACCAGGGGCGGCTGATCGTGGCGGCGGGGTCGGCGGGCGCGTCCCGGATCCGGACCGCGCTGATCGACACGCTGCTCGGGGTGCTGGTGGACGGGCTCGACCTGGCGTCGGCGATCGCCCGGCCGCGCTTCCACGTCGTCGACGGCACCGTGCACGCCGAGCCCGGGCTGCCCGAGTCCGATCTGTCGGCTCTGACCGACGCCGGCTGGGCGATCAACCGGTGGCCGGAGATGAACCACTACTTCGGCGGGGTGACCGCGGTCGGCGCGGGCGGGGCGGCCGGCGACCCACGGCGCGGCGGGGTGGGTCTGCTCCTCTAGGGGATCCAGTGGGCTCGCTTCATGTCGACGCGGTCGCCCTTCAGGGGTACGCCCTCGGCGAGCAGACGCTGGCGGGCCTCCTGCTCGTGGCCCGGGACCAGGCGGCCGGAACTGGCCACCACGCGGTGCCACGGGACGGCGCCGCCGTGCCGGGACATGATCGTGCCGACCTGGCGGGCGGAGTTGCGGCCGGAACGATCGGCCAGCACGTCGGCGATGGCGCCGTACGACATCACGCGGCCCTCGGGGATGCGCTCGACGAGTGAGAGCACCTCTTCGACGTACTCCTGCGGTGTCACCTGGGCCACGATATGGGATCTCGCGGCGGGCCGGCGGTGGCGGGCGAGCAGAATGGGCGGGTGCGCGAAGCGGTGACCGAGGCGCGCCGGGTCGTGGTCAAGGTGGGGTCGTCCTCGCTGACCACGGCGTCCGGCGGGATCGACGACCAGCGCGTCGACGCTCTGGTCGACGTGCTGGGTGGGCTGGCCACCGGCGGGCGTGAGGTGGTGCTGGTCTCCAGTGGCGCGATCGCCGCCGGGCTGAGCCCGTTGAATCTTCCCCGGCGTCCGCGCGACCTGGCCACCCAGCAGGCCGCGGCCTCGGTGGGGCAAGGGCTGTTGATCGGCCGGTACGCGGCCGGCTTCGCCCGCCACGGGCTGACGGTGGGCCAGGTGCTCTTGACCGTGGACGACGTGACCCGCCGGGCGCATTATCGGAACGCCTACCGGACCCTGCGCAAGCTGCTCGACCTGGGCGCGCTGCCGATCGTCAACGAGAACGACACGGTGGCGACCGACGAGATCCGGTTCGGCGACAACGACCGCCTGGCCGCGCTCGTCGCCGCCCTGGTGCAGGCCGACCTGCTGGTGCTGCTGTCCGACGTGGACGCGCTCTACACCGGCCGCCCGTCCGACCCCTCGTCCCGCCGGGTCGCCGTCGTTCGCGATGAATCCGACCTGTCGGAAGTCTCGGTCAGCGGCGCGGGAAAATTGGGCACCGGCGGCATGGTCACCAAGGTCGAGGCGGCGCGGATCGCCACCGGGTTCGGCATTCCGGTCGTGCTCACGTCGGCCGCGCTGGCCGCGGAGGCGACGTCCGGCGCCGAGATCGGCACGTTCTTCGAAGCCGCGGCCCACCGGCCCACAGCCCGGCTGTTCTGGCTGGCCCACGCCACGGCGCCAAGGGGACGGCTCCACCTCGACCCGGGCGCGGTCGCCGCGGTGGTGGCCCGCCGCAAGTCGCTGCTGCCGGCCGGGATCACCGCGGTCGACGGCTCCTTCGCGGCCGGGGACCCGGTCGATCTGGTCGACGCCGGCTCCGGCGCGCCGGTGGCCCGAGGCCTGGTCAACTACGACGCCGTCGAGTTGCCCGCGCTGCTCGGCCGGTCCACGCCCGAGCTGGCCGCGGCGCTCGGCCCCGGCTACGAACGTGAGGTCGTCCACCGTGACGACCTCGTACTCCTCTAGAAAGGTCTCATCATGACCACCGTGCAGCAGCAGGCCTCGGACGCCCGGGTCGCCTCCATCGATCTGGCCGCGGCGACGCGCGCCGAGAAAGACGCGGCGCTGCTGCTCATGGCGTCCCGCCTCCGCCTCCGGGCCGACGAGATCGTCGAGGCCAACCGGGTCGACGTCGACAACGCCCGCTCGGGCGGCCTGTCCGAGGCGATGATCGACCGGCTCACGCTGACCACCGAGCGGGTCGACGCGATGGCCGGCGGGCTGGAACAACTGGCCGCGCTCCCCGACCCGGTCGGCGACGTCGTGCGCGGCTCGACCCTGGCCAACGGGCTCGAGCTGCGGCAGGTGCGGGTGCCGTTCGGCGTCGTCGGCATCATCTACGAGGGCCGGCCCAACGTGACGGCCGACGCGGCCGGCATCTGCCTCAAATCGGGCAACGCGGCGCTGCTGCGCGGCTCCGGCTCGGCCTTCAGCTCCAACGCGGCCATCGTGTCGGTGCTGCGCAAGGCGGTCGTCGACGCCGGGCTGCCGGCCAACGCGATCCAGCTGCTCGACGCGACCACCCGCGACTCGGTGAAGGAGCTGATGCGGGCCCGCGGGCTGGTCGACGTGCTGATCCCGCGCGGCGGGGCCGCGCTGATCAAGGCCGTGGTCGAGGAGAGCACGGTTCCGGTGATCGAGACCGGGGTCGGCAACTGCCATGTGTACGTCGATGAGCACGCCGACCTGGAGAAGGCGCTCGCGGTCGCGGTCAACTCGAAGACCCAGCGGCTCTCCACCTGCAACACGGCCGAGTCGCTGCTGGTGCACGCCGCGATCGCCGACTCGTTCCTGCCGCTGGTCCTGGCCGAGCTGATCGACCGCGGCGTCACGATCCACGGCGACGCGCGGGTGCAGCAGACGTCCTTCGACGTGGTCCCGGCGACCGACGAGGACTGGGGCAAGGAATACCTGTCGGCCGACCTCTCGGTCGCGGTGGTCGACTCCATCGACGACGCGCTCGACCACATTCGCCACTACGGCTCCGGGCACACCGAGGCCATCGTCAGCGAGTCCCTGGTCGCCACCCGGCGCTTCGCCGCCCGGGTCGACGCGGCCGCCGTGATGATCAACGCGTCGACCCGGTTCACCGACGGCGGGGAGTTCGGTTTCGGGGCCGAGATCGGCATCAGCACCCAGAAGCTGCACGCCCGCGGCCCGATGGGGCTGCCCGAGCTGACCTCGACGAAGTACATCGTGACCGGCAACGGGCACACCCGCTGAGCTTCAGCCCCTCGGCGGCAGGCCCGGAAGCTTCTCAACCGGCAGGCCCGGATCTTTCTTAACGGCAGGCCCTGATCGCGATCAGGGTCGTGTTCACGTCGAAGCTCGGGCCCTCGTCGCTGTCCCAGCCGCCGTCGGTGCGCTGGGTCTCGGCGAGGCGCTTGCGGGCGCTCTGCACCAGCCAGTCGTCGCCCAGGTTGAGCCGGCGCAGGGTGGCGGCCATCGCGGCCACGTCGGCCGGCGACATGTCGGCGAGGCGGTCACCCAGCACCAACTGGACCCGGGCCGACTCGTAGAAGAACTGTTCGCCGTGCAGCAGCCCGGCCAGGTGCCAGCCGGCGGCCAGGAAGGACGGCCAGGTGCCGTCCGGGCGTACCTGGGAAGCCGCGAAGCGGGCCGCCGCCGTGAGCACCGACGCGTGCCGGGCCGGCGCCTCGAAATGGGGATGGGCCCCAGCCTCGGCCACGGTCAGCCAGAACCCGGCCACCGCGGTGAGATAGAGCGTCGCCTCCGGGTCGCCCGGCATCGCCCACTCGGGGGCCTGGTCGGCCAGCGAGGCGTCTTCCTGCCAGGAACCGTCCGGCCGCTGGGCGGTGGCCAGCCAGGTCAGCGCCTTCTCGACCTCGGGACCGTGCAGCCCACCAAGGTCGTCGAGCTCACCCAGCCGGAAACAGGTGGCGTCCACCGACGGCACCACACCGTCGCCCGACGCCGGCCAGCCGCCACTCGCGGTCTGGCCGGCGGCGATGCGCTCGATGATGTGCGGCGGAGGCGGCGCGCCGCTACGGAGGAACGACAACCGGGCGCGTTCCACCGCATCGCCGTGCCCCACCACATAGCCGATCGCGGCATCGAGGTCCACCACGGGGCTGACGCTACTGCTTTGCGGCCGTTTTTAATATGACGGAAGTGACGGGTCGACCGTGTTTACCCAGGACACGACCCCGCCCTGGACGTGCACGGCGTCCTTGAAACCGGCCGCCTTGAGGGCCGCGAGCGCCTCGGCGCTGCGTACCCCCGACTTGCAGTGCAGCACGATCTGGCGGTCTTGCGGGAAGCGGGACAGGGCCTCGCCGGACAGGATCTCGCCCTTCGGGATCAGCGTCGAACCCGGTATGCGGACGATCTCGAACTCGGCGGGCTCGCGGACATCGACCAGGAACACGTCCTTGCCGGAGTCCTGCCAGTCCTTCAGCTCACGGGCCGTGATGGTCGCGTTGAGCGTCGCCTCCTGCGCCTCCTCGGAGACCGCGCCGCAGAAGTCGTCGTAGTCTTCGAGCAGCTCGGTCTGGGTGGCGTTCGGGCCGCAGAGCACGCAGTCGGGGTCCTTCCGGACCTTGATCTTGCGGTATTCCATCTCGAGGGCGTCGTAGACCATCAGCCGGCCGACCAGCGGCTCGCCGATGCCGGTGAGCAGCTTGATCGCCTCGTTGACCTGGATCGACCCGATCGACGCGCAGAGCACGCCCAACACGCCGCCCTCGGCGCAGCTGGGGACCATGCCGGGCGGCGGGGGCTCGGGGTAGAGGCAGCGGTAGCACGGGCCGTGCTCGGCCCAGAAGACCGACGCCTGGCCGTCGAAACGGTAGATCGAACCCCACACGTACGGCTTGCCGAGCAGCACCGCCGCGTCGTTGACCATGTAACGCGTGGCGAAGTTGTCGGTGCCGTCGACGATCAGGTCGTACTGGCTGAAGATCTCCATCACGTTGTCGCGGTCGAGCGACGTGTTGTGGATGACCACGTTCACCAGCGGGTTGATCTCGCGGATGCTGTCGGCCGCCGACTCGGCCTTGGGCCGGCCGATGTCGGACACACCGTGGATGATCTGGCGCTGGAGGTTCGACTCGTCGACCGTGTCGAAGTCGATGATGCCGAGCGTGCCGACACCGGCCGCGGCCAGATACATCAGAGCGGGCGAGCCGAGGCCACCGGCGCCGACGGCGAGCACCTTGGCGTTCTTCAGGCGCTTCTGACCGTCCATCCCGACGTCCGGGATGATCAGGTGGCGCGAGTAGCGGCGGATCTCATCGACCGAGAGATCAGCGGCGGGCTCGACGAGCGGGGGCAAGGACACGGTTCACTCCCCGGGTGGGCGGTAAGGTGCTCGGCCCATTGTTGCTCGTTTGCCGCGCCGAAGGGGCATGACGTGGGCCACGGGCCCGACATGCGGGATTCAGGCGGCCGGCGGGCCGGCGTACCGCTTGCCGTCGACGTACGGCCAGGCGTTCGCGACACAGCCGTTCAGGCCGTACGTCTGCTGCAGCATCACCGGGGCCGGCTGACCGCGGCCCGGGCAGGCCTCGTGGCCGTACCCCAGCTGATGTCCCACCTCGTGGTTGAGCGCGTAGGCCCGGTAGGTCTCGAGCGGCGCGTTGTAGTCCGGCACCGCGTCCTGCCACCGGGCGTCGTTCACGACCACCTGCCCCGGCAGCCGGCAGGAGGTGAACCCGTCCGTCTTCAGGCCGCCGGCGTTGCACATCCGCTGGGTGGTCGTCGCCGAGGCCAGGTAGATGGTGAACTCGCCGGCCGCCCCCGCCGGCACCCGCTGGAGCCGGAACTGCCGCCCGGCGGTCCACCCCCGTTCGTCACCGAGCGTACGGTCGATCTCGTCGGCGAAGTCACCGCCGTTGCCCTGGCCGATCGTCTTCTCGACGCTCACCTTGAACCGCCGCAGGGTGCCGGACGCGCCCAGGACCGGGCCGTATCCGGCAACAAACGTGAACCCGCTCGCGTCGGCCGCCGCCGCCCTGGTCGGCGCGGTGTTCGCGGTGTCGGCCGGCGCGGTGATGGCCGCCGCCGTCGTTGCCGCCGTTGTGCCGGTCGCACCGTTGGCCGTCGCCACTGGGGGCTCGACCTTGGGCTCGGTGGCCGGCCCGCCTATCCCCCCGCCCACCGCCGGCGCCACTCCCCCGGTGGCGGCCGGCCGGCTGGCCACCCGCCGGCCGTCGTCGCCCCGGACGAACTGGCCGATCAGCAGCACGATCACGGCCAGCAGCACGAACGCGATCAGGGCGACCAGGCGGCGGCGCTGCAGGGCCTTGCGGGCGCTCGGAGTGAGCGGCTGGCGACCGTAGCGAGTGCCGCGCGGCTGGGCCTCCGGGCCGGGGCCGGGGCCGCGGTCGGCCGGCGGCAGGATCAGCGGGGCGCCGGGTGAGGCGAAGACGAACCCCGGGACCGGGTCGGATTCCGGTTGGGCCTGGGGCTGGGTCTCCTCGATCGCCGGGCGGAGGGTGGCTGCCACCACGCCGCCGCGCCGCTCCTCGATGGGTTGCTCCACGCGAGGGATCTCGGCGGTGTCGGCCCTGAGGTCGGGCTGGGCGGCGGCGACCTCGGCCACCGGTCCGACGGGCTCCGCCGTCGGCGTCACCGAGGTGGGCGACTCCGGCTCGTCCTTGGGTACGGCCGGCGCGGGTGCCGCCGCGCTCCTGGGCGTGGGCGTTTCGGTCGCCGCGCTTCTGGTGGGCGCGGCCTCCGTCGTTGCGGCCTTGGTCGGTGTGCTCCTGGTCGACGTGGGCTTGGTGGCCGCCGGCTTGGCGGGTGCCGCAGCGATGGCGCCGGCCTTGCTCGGCGTGGTCTTCGTGCTTCCGCCGGTCGCTTTGCTGGCCGGCGCGGACCCGGTCGGCGTCGTCCCCGTTGACGTCGCCCTGGTCGGCGTCGCCTTGTTGGGCGTCGCCTTGTTGGGCGTCGCCTTCGTGGCCGCCGTCCTTTCGGACGTGGCCGTCGTCTTCGCAGGCGCAGCCCCCGTCTTAGCGGGCGCCGCCGACGTCTTTGTTTGCGTAGCAGGCGTCTTCGCAGGCGTCGCCGTCGTCTTCGTGGGCGCCGCCTTCGTGACCGCCGTCCTTGCGGGCGCAGCCTTCGTAGCCGCCGCCTTTGCGGGCGCTGCCGTGGTGGTCGCCGCCTTTGCGGTCGCCGCCGCCCTTGCAGGTGCCGCCTTGGTAGCAGCCGCCTTTGCGGGTGCCGCCTTGGTAGCCGCCGTCCTTGCGGGTGCCGCCTTCGTAGCCACCGACTTCGCGGGCGCCGCCTTCGTAGCCACCGACTTCGCGGGCGCCGCCTTCGTAGCCACCGACTTCGCGGGCGCCGCCTTCGTAGCCACCGACTTCGCGGGCGCCGCCTTGGTTGTCGCCGGCTTTGCGGGCGCCGCCTTGGTTGTCGCCGGCTTTGCGGGCGCCGCCTTGGTTGTCGCCGGCTTTGCGGGCGCCGCCTTGGTTGTCGCCGGCTTTGCGGGC